>NZ_SCFG01000011.1:0-154990 GCF_022496645.1 Pseudomonas sp. TMW22089 | reverse complement strand
CCTTTGTAACATCAACCACTTGCGCTTTCGATCTCTCGTTAGCGGGAGGCGAATTCTACAGCGTTACACGCTGCTGTCAACACCTCATTTCCTGCTTCGATGACTTGAAGCTGACACTGCCGAAGAATCATCCAACTCATTGAAACTCAAGGAGTTTTCCGTTTCGACTGCGCCGGAAGTGGGCGAATTATAGGCCGTTGGAATTCTGAGTCAAGCATTCGTTGCGACTATTAAACAAAGCACCTTAATAGACAATGAAAAGCCCTGATTTGCGCACTATATTGCACATCGAGCCTTATTTAAGCATGATGCGCTGCTTCTGACACCTATAGCCCGGGCCCACCACGTAATGACCAAGCTCACCCAAAGCCTTGCATCGACACTATTCCCCGTCGGCTTGCTGCTTATTGCCATGGCCTCGATACAATCGGGTGCTTCGCTGGCTAAAAGCATGTTCCCCATAATAGGTGCCCAAGGCACTACAACCCTGCGATTGCTGTTCGCCAGCATTATCATGCTGTTGATCCTGCGACCCTGGAGAGCCAAGCTCACCGCCAGATCCTTAAAAACCGTGATCGTTTACGGGATAGCGCTGGGGGGCATGAACTTCCTCTTCTATATGTCACTGCGTACGGTTCCACTGGGGATTGCTGTGGCGCTCGAGTTCACAGGACCACTGGCTGTCGCTATTTATTCCTCGCGCAGGCCCATCGACTTTGCCTGGATTGGTCTGGCGATCATCGGCCTTCTACTGCTTATCCCCACCGGCGAAAGCACTCAGGGCCTCGACCCTGTCGGCACCGGCTATGCACTGGGCGCCGGAGTCTGCTGGGCGCTGTACATTCTATACGGGCAAAAGGCCGGCGCTGACAACGGCGTGCAAACCGCAGCTTTAGGCGTAATGATCGCGGCGCTGTTCATTGCACCCATCGGGATTGTCCATGCCGGTGCCGCCTTGCTGACCCCAAGCTTGATCCCCATCGCCATTGGCGTCGCAATATTGTCCACCGCCCTCCCCTACACTCTTGAGATGATTGCTTTGACACGCATGCCCACGCGTACATTTGGCACTCTCATGAGTATTGAACCCGCCTTCGGTGCACTGTCAGGTCTGTTGTTTCTGAATGAGGTCCTGTCCTTTAGCCAATGGATGGCAATCTCTTGCATTATCATGGCTTCGGTCGGAGCCACCTTGACGATGCGCAACCACTCGAAACCGGTATTGACTGACAATTAGTCGTCTATTTGACAGAAGTCTGGTAATTGACTCTCATTTAAGGGATGTTTGTTCGTTATGAATGTTGCTTGGCGCGGATAAGGACTTCCTCAAACGCCAACGATAGAGGATTGATCCACACCCGCACTCCGTGAACCCGACGCAAACGCTTAAGGACAGGAATGAAACGAATTTTGGCCGTTTTAGCCGTGCTTGCTGTTGCCGGCTGCGCCGCAACCTCCCAGCCAGCTGTAAAGCATGGCAAACGAGGCCTGCATATCAACTGCTCCGGCTTATCCTCTTCGTGGGACAAGTGCTACGCCCAAGCCGTCAAATCTTGCGGGGACAAGGGCTACAGAGTGATTGCCAAATCTGGAGATACCGCACAGGAGCCAGGGGATTATCCTTTCGGCTTGAATCCTGCCGGATACACCAGCCGAAGCATGATTGTGCTCTGCAAGTGACAGCCTTGAACATTCTGAAGCGCAGCTGAGCAAGCTGGCCGCGCTTCAGAACTGCCTCAGGCAACTTTCGAAAGAGGCACCGTTCGCGCCAGCAGCCACTCCAGCGCAGCCCCTTCAAGCAGCGGGCTCAAGCGTTCACGCACCTGTGCATGATAAGCATCGAACCACTCCAGCTCTTCACGGGTGAGCAGGCCGGGTTCCAGGCAACGGCTATCGATCGGGCACAGGGTCAATGTTTCAAACTTGAGAAACGAACCGAACTCCGAGGCGCCCGCCTCGCGATTCAATACCAGGTTTTCAATGCGCACACCCCAGCGCCCCGGACGATATGTCCCGGGTTCAATGGAGGTAATCATTCCCGGCTGCATTGCTGTATGGGGTGCCGGCACCGCCTGATAGGCAATGACCTGAGGCCCCTCATGCACATTCATGAAGTAGCCCACGCCATGCCCGGTTCCGTGCCCGTAATCCACGCTTTCAGCCCAAATCGGAGCTCTGGCAATCGAGTCCAGCAAGGGCGACAAGATACCTTTTGGAAACTGGGCCCTGGACAAGGCAATCACGCCTTTAAGGACACGGGTGCAATCGCGCTTTTGCTCCGCGCTCAAGGTGCCAATCGGTACCATCCGGGTGATGTCAGTGGTTCCGCCCAGGTATTGACCGCCAGAGTCTATTAACAGTAGGCCATCCCCTTCAATCACGGCATGTTCTTGCTCAGTCGCGTGATAGTGCGGCATTGCGCCATTGGCATTAAAGGCAGCGATAGTGTTGAAGCTCAGCGACACGTACCCCGGGCGACGCGCACGGGCAGCGGTCAACTGCTCATCAATGGTCAATTCGGTGATGCGCTCACGCCCCAGAGCAGTTTCCAGCCAGGCAAAAAACTCACAAAGAGCAGCACCATCCTGCTCCATGGCCTGACGGATATGAAACGCGTCATCCAGACTCTTCTGCGACTTGGCCAGGGTAGTCGGGTTCAGCCCTTCCACCAGCGTCACGTCAGGGTGCAGATGGCTGAGCAAGCCGCAGGTCACACGCGCCGGATCCACCAGTAACCGGGTCGATACTGACAATGCTGCCAGCGCGTCATTGATTTCAACGTACTCGCGCAACTCAATACCATCACGCCCAAGTGTCTCTTGCAGGGCGGGACTGACCTTGTTCAGGTCCACAAACAAGGTGGCTTGCGCCGAGTCGATCAATGCAAACGAAACAAATACCGGGTTGAAAGAAACATCCGAGCCACGCAGGTTAAATAACCATGCAATGTCATCGAGGGTTGCTATGAAATGCGCATCGGCCTTGCGCTGCACCAGTGAGTTACGCAACTGTGCCAGTTTGTCCACGCGACTGACTGTTGCTTGTGGCGGTAGATGCTCATACACCGCCTGGACCGGCAGCGCAGGACGATCCTCCCAGACCAGCCCCAGCAGATCGATATCTGTGCGTAAAACGGCACCGCGCTCTTTGAGTTTGCTTTCCAGTATTCGTGCAGAGGCCAGTGCCAGCACCGCCCCATCAACCGCTACCACAGCACCTTCAGGTGCCTGTTCGGCCAGCCACTCCAGTGGCCCCGGTTGACCTGGCATCAGCTTGACCAGTTCGATGGTACTACCGGCAAGCTCTTTGGCCGCCTGTTCCCAGTAACGGCTGTCAGCCCAAAGACCGGCAAAGGTCGGGGTCACAATCAAAGTGCCGACTGAACCGTGAAAACCCGACAACCATTGCCGGCCCTGCCAATAGGCGGGCAAGTATTCTGAAAGATGGGGGTCGGCCGAGGGTACCAACAGTGCCTGTATTCCGTTCTGGCTCATCAAGGCTCTGGCGCGCGCCAAACGCTGCACTACCAATCCCGGATTCAACGACTGAGTACTCATTCCGCCTCCTGCTAGTCACTACTAATATTATTCCCTCCGGATAATGAATCAGCGGCTAAGACTGGGCAACCGCCCAGAAAGGTGCAGGCGCGGTAACGGCTGCTTTAATCGCATTTACTGCGACATCAATATCCTGCTCGCGGGTAAAGCGCCCGAGACTCAATCGAATGGTTCGACCGGCTTTTTCAGCATCATGGCCCAACGCGAGCAACACATGGGACGGGGTTTTACTGGCCGAGTTACATGCCGAAGTAGCCGAATACGCCAGCACAGCGCTCAATGCCGAACTGTTGAAATGCCCTTCGCTGAAGGTCAGGCTCAAGGTATGGGGAATTCGTTGCGTTGGACAGCCATTGCATTGCACCCCCGGCACATCGGCCAACTGCTCCAGCAACCGCTGACGCAGAGCGCCGATATGCGCCAGCTCCTGGGCAAATGATTCGCTGGCCAGGGCAAAAGCAGCCCCCATGCCGGCTATCTGGTGAGTGGCCAGGGTTCCGGAGCGCAGCCCCGACTCATGACCGCCACCATGGATCTGGGCCTGCAAACGATCCTGTGCCCGTGGCCCCACATACAGGGCGCCAATCCCCTTGGGCCCGTAAACCTTGTGCCCCGAAAACGACATCAGATCCACGGCCCAGGCCTCCAGGTCGATGGCTACCTTGCCAGCGCCCTGGGCGGCATCAACATGAAACAACGCACCGTGTTCGCGAACCCGTAAACCAATACCCGGGATGTCATTCACTGTCCCGAGCTCATTGTTCACCAGCATCAGCGACACCAGCAGAGTGTCCTCTCGCAACGCATCGCTGACTTGCTGCGCGCTCACAAGCCCATGGCTGTCGGGCGCCAGATACGTCACATCAAATCCTGACTCTTCGAGGAACCGGGCCGTGTCCAGCACCGCCTTGTGTTCAATCTGACTGGTGATGATGTGCCCGCGCGCCTTGCCGCTGGCCAGTGCCACACCCTTCAACGCAAGGTTATTGGACTCGGTAGCACCCGAGGTCCAGATAATGTGCTCGGCCCTGGTATTGATCAGCTGTGCAACCTGTTCGCGAGCCAGCTCCACCGAGCCTCGGGCCTGCTGACCGAAAACATGTGAGCCCGAGGCCGGGTTGCCAAAGTTTCCTTCAAAGCCAAGACAATCGACCATCACCTGAATGACACGAGCGTCCACGGGTGTGGTGGCAGCGTAATCGAAATAAAGAGGTCTTTTGTTCATTGTGCAAACCTACTGAGCGTTCCGGAATCAGGCAGTGCTTGATATCAGAAGAGTGAAGCCACCTTGAAAACGTGGCCATTAGAAATACCCGATTAACCTGGGTGACAAAAGAAGCCGCTTCAACAAATGTCGTAGGAGCCTTCCAAAATTCACGAGATCAAAAAACCATAGCCCTATAAAGCGCTAAAAGTACCTGTCTGCGCAAGTCTGATATGCCATAAGGATATATAAATATGGAATTACGTTAGTTTACGGAATAACAAAAGCTCTTTATAAAGCAGCCTTCGGCTTTCCTTTTGTGGGTATAGCCCTCCCCCGATAAAAGGAGCTGTACATGCAGCTTTTGACACTGCCTGCCACTCCGGCACTCGCGACCTCCATACGGGCCACAGCCCAGGTTTTTGCAGACCCTGCCTCCAAGGCGTTGCTCGCGCATCTGCAACAAATAGCGCCCAGTGATGCCAGTGTGTTGATCATCGGAGAAACCGGCACCGGCAAAGAGATTGTCGCCCGCCATATTCACCAGCTCAGCCACCGCCATCAACAACCGTTTGTGGCGGTAAACTGCGGAGCCTTCTCCGAATCACTGGTCGAAGCCGAGCTGTTCGGCCATGAGAAAGGGGCATTCACCGGTGCACTCGGGGCTAAGGCCGGCTGGTTTGAAGAGGCTGACGGCGGCACGTTGTTTCTGGACGAAATCGGCGATTTACCATTGCCCATTCAAGTGAAACTGTTACGTGTGCTGCAAGAGCAAGAGGTGGTGCGGCTTGGGTCGCGCAAAAGCACGCCGATCAATGTTCGCGTGCTGGCGGCAACCAATGTGAATCTGGAGCAGGCTATCGATGCCGGTCACTTTCGCGAAGATCTGTATTACCGGCTGAACGTGGTCAGCCTTGTTCTGCAGCCCTTGCGCGAGCGCCAGGGCGACATCCTGCCGCTGGCAAGGCATTTCCTTCAAACCTACCGGCAACGACTGCAACACGGCCCTACAGCATTAAGTACATGCGCTGAACAGGTGCTTATGGATCACCCCTGGCAGGGCAATATTCGCGAGCTTGAAAACGTCGTGCACCACAGCTTGCTCCTGTGCAGCAATCAGACCATCACCGCCCGGGACTTGCGCCTGTCGCAGTCACGCAGCAAACGCCTGGAGCCTGCTGCGCCACAACCATCCACCACCACTGACCACTTGTTACAGCGTGCATTTCAAAAGCTGTTCGAAGAAGAACCTGGCGCCCTGCACGAAACCGTAGAGGACAGCCTGTTGCGCGCGGCTTACGAGTTCTGCCATCACAACCAGGTACATACTGCCAAACTGCTGGGCTTGAGCCGCAATGTCACCCGTACTCGTCTGATCAAACTCGGGGCTCTGGCCGTAAACACACGAAGGCTTGATGCACAAACGGCGTTGTGAGTGGACACCTCGGCAGCAACCCGGCATTGCTGCCGGGCTTTCCCTCAAGCCGGGGTTAACTCCTCAAGCCGGCGCGCTTCCAGCTCTCTTACCAGAGGCAGCACCCGACGTCCGAAATACTCCACCTCTTCCTGAAAATGCAGAAACCCCGCCAGCACCAGATCCACGCACAAGGCCTTGAGCGCCACGATCCGCTGTGCGATCTGCAGCGGCGTGCCAATCAAATTGGTTTTAAAACCATCGTTGTACTGCACCAGATCCTCAAAGGTTGACTTGGCCCAGTTACCTTCTCCCTCAACTGAAGACTTGCCCGCCTGTTTCGCTGCGTCACCAAAGGCATGGACCGCCTCAACGTCGGCATTTTCGATGATTTCCTGCAACACCGCCCGCGCCTCTTGCTCCGTGTCACGGGCAATGACAAAAGCATTCACCCCGACCTTCACCGAGCGCTGGTTGGCAGCCGCCTTGACACGAATGTCGTCGATCTGTGCCTTGATCCCTTCCGGGGTGTTGCCATTGGTGAAGTACCAGTCCGATACGCTGGCTGCCATATCCCGCGCAGCACGCGAACTGCCACCCTGAAATATTTCCGGATGCGGCAAACCCAGCGGCTTGGGCTTGAGGGTGTAATTGTTGACCCGGTAGAAATCCCCTTTGAAGGTGAAGTTATCCTGGGTCCAGATCCCCTTGAGGACACGAATGAACTCCTCCGAGCGGCGGTAGCGCTCGTCATGCTCCAGCCAGTGCTCACCGATGGCATTGAATTCACCCTTGAACCAGCCACTGACAATATTGACCGCAATCCGGCCCTCCGTCAGCTGATCAATGGTGGCCAGTTGCTTGGCTGCCAGCGCAGGCTTCCAGGGCCCCGGCAGGATCGCAGCGATGACTTTCAAGTGGGTGGTAGCAGCCAATAGCGCGTGGCTGAACGCTACCGACTCGTGCTGAAATTCTGCGCCGTAACCCGCAGTGAAACGGATCTGGGTCAGGGCATATTCAAAACCTGCCGCCTCCGCCAGGCGCGCCAGCTTGCGGTTGTAATCGATCCCCCAATCGGTACGTTGCTCAATCTTGCTGACCACCAGACCACCGCTGACGTTAGGCACCCAGTAGGCAAATTTTATGGCTTGCTGACTCATTGGCATGATCTCGGCGTTAGGAAATGTCCCAACCACAGAGCAGCATCTATGCCAACAGGTCTAAACCGCTCTTACCGCCACAGGAAACCGGCGCGAGCTGTCTGTCTGGCGCTTATTTGTTGAATGACTGTTGGCCCGACAACACTTTTCGAGCGCAAAAGGTCTATCGCCGCTGTCGACCGTTATCGGTAAGATGACGCCCTTCCCGCGCTTGTGCGCCGTACGCCCCGCCGAATTAAGTCGATCCCATGCCTTTTGAACTCAGCGTAGATTTGACCACCCTCGCCATTCTGGCCGCAGTGGCCTTTGTGGCCGGCTTTATCGATGCCATTGCCGGTGGCGGTGGCCTGCTCACCACCCCGGCCTTGCTCACTGCCGGCTTGCCCCCGCACCTGGTGCTGGGCACTAACAAACTCAGTTCGACGTTCGGCTCGGCCACTGCCAGCTTTACGTTCTATCGACGCAAACTATTCCATCCCAGAGAGTGGAAGCTGGCTATTTTCGGGACTTTGGCAGGCGCACTGATCGGTGCCATCGTGGCCCATTACATGCCCGCCGAGTGGCTGAACAAGATGCTGCCGGTGATTGTTTTTGGCTGTGGCCTGTATCTGTTGTTCGGTGGCACACCCAAAACCCCGATCGACAACGATGCACCGATCAAAAAGAAATGGCAGCTGCCACAAGGCCTGGGTCTGGGCTTCTATGACGGCGTAGCCGGCCCCGGAACAGGCGCCTTCTGGACCGTCAGCAGCATGCTGATGTATCCCATCGACCTGGTGAAGGCCAGCGGCGTGGCCCGCAGCATGAACTTCGTCAGCAACATTGCGGCGCTGTCGGTATTTGTTTTTTCGGGGCATGTGGACTGGGTGATCGGCCTGACCATGGGCTTTGCCGTAATGGTCGGTGCTTTCTTTGGCGCCCGCAGCGCGATCAGCGGCGGGGCCAAATTCATTCGCCCGGTGTTTATCACCGTGGTCCTGGGACTGACCGTACGCCTAGCCTGGCAACACTGGTTCGGCCAGGCCTAAGCGCCGCGCCACATACAGGTCGATGAGATAGCGCGCAATCGAGCGCGATGCTGGCAGCGGCGGCAAATGATGCACATTGAACCACTGTGCATCTTCTATCTCGTCCGCCTGGGGCACGATATCACCCCCTGCATATTCCGCATGAAAACCCAGCATCATCGAATGCGGAAATGGCCAGCACTGACTGCCCATGTACTGGATATTCGTAACCTCCAGCTGCACTTCTTCATGCACCTCGCGAATCAGGCAATCTTCCGCCGACTCCCCCGGCTCGGCGAATCCCGCAAGCGTGCTATATACCCCCGGCACAAAGCGCGGCGAACGCGCCAGCAGCACCTCATCGCCCCGGGTAATCAATACAATCATGCTCGGCGAAATACGCGGATAACTGCGCAGGTTACAGGGCGCGCAGTACATCGCACGCTCCCCGGGTACCTGCGTCATGGCCCGCCCGCAACTGCCACAGAAACGATGCTCTGTGGCCCAGGTGCCTATTTGCGCGGCGTAGCCCAGGACCTTGTAAAGGGTGTGATCGCCCTCCAGCATAAAAGCCCGCAAGCCCTGCCAGCGGCAGCCTTCAACCTGCGCCGGACGCTCCAGCTCCAGCAGATATACCGGCTCGCCGTCCAGATGCCCGATACCATGCTCGGCCAGCAGCGGCAGGTCCTGACGCTTGAGCCATTCACGGGGGAACAGCGGGCCATTATCGTCAAGCAGAAATCCGTCGGGGCCGCGCACCACAGCCAGGCCGCCAGGTAGGTCTGCATCCAGTACTGCCGTGGTCCAACGCGGTGTCATGAAACGATCCTTGGTCAGGTTAAAAAGTGTCAGTCGAGAAATTCAGGCTTTTGCTTGGTCATATGTGCGGTCATCGCCAACCGCAAGTCGCTTGACTGGAGCATGGCCGCGTTCCATGTCGCGACATACTCCAGACCGTCATCTACGCGGTGATCACGCATATAACCGATCATCTGCTTGGTCCCGCCAATGGCAATCGGCGACTTGCCGGAGATCTCTTGCGCGATCGCCATAACGCCTTCGAGCAACGCCTGATGATCACTGTAGACCCGATTGACCAGGCCGATCGTACGCGCCTCGTCAGCGAGCACCATGCGCCCGGTGTAGGCCATTTCACGCAGCATGCCATCGCCGATGATGCGGGGCAGACGTTGCAGTGTGCCGACATCGGCAGCCATGCCCATGTCGATTTCCTTGATCGAGAACTGCGCATCTGCTGCTGCATAGCGCATGTCGCAGGCGGCGATCAGGTCAATGGCACCCCCCAGGCAATAACCCTGAATGGCTGCCAGAACTGGCTTGCGGCACCCATCGACTGCATTGAACGAGGCCTGCATCTGCAGAATTTTACGCCGCAGTAAACGCGCGTTACGCCCTACATCCTTGCCCAGTTCATTGGCCACAGAGGCCAGCAACATCAGATCAATACCGGCCGAAAAGTGCTTGCCCGCCCCACTGAGTACCACTACGCGGACGGCATCGGTTTCATCGATCCATTGAAAGATTTCGACGATTTCGCTCCAGAACGCCGCATTCATCGCATTGACCTTCTCAGGTCGATTGATCTGCACGTGGGCGATGCTGCCCTGTAACTCAACCTTGAAAGCCTGGTAGTCGGACATAAGCTCAATCCTTTGTGGGGCGCAGTGCCGGTCAATAAGTCGCGGACTATAACAAGCACTGCGGGCCTCAGGCAGGCCGTTATTACGCCAAAAACCGGGCTACAGAATAAAACGCTCGATCGCCTGGGCGACACCGTCTTCAAGGTTGCTGCCCGTCACGTACATCGCCTGCTTGCGTATTTCTTCCGGGGCCTGGCCCATGGCAATCGAAATCCCTGCCCGATGAAACATCGCCGGATCATTGCCGCCATCGCCGATGGCCGCCGTGCGCACCAGCGGCACATCCAGAAACTCGGCCAGAGCCACCAGCGCATCGCCTTTGTTGGCCTTGAGTGCGGTGATATCCAGATAACGGGCCTGTGAGCGACTGGCGACCGCGAGCCCGCTCAACACCGGTTGCAAACGCTGTTCAAGGTCCAGCAATAACGGCGCATCGCTGCAGGTGGCTACGATCTTGTGCACCTTGTGCAGATAAGGCTCATAGCTTTCAACCACCTTTGGCGCATACCCGAGGCCGTGCTGCTCGTGAGCGACCATTTCGCCGGACGGATCACGTACCAGCCAGTCTTCATCGACAAACAGCCAGACCTCAACCGGGTGTTCCGCCAACAGGGCCAGGGTCTTTAGCACCCCTTCATAGTGCACATGATGGGACTGCAGGTATTCGCCCTGGGCGTTGACCAGCAACCCGCCATTGAACCCGGCGACCGGCAATTCAATGCCCAGTTGCTGGCTGATCTCGCGCATGGCTCTGGGCGGTCTGCCGGAGGCCAGCGTGAAATGAACACCCGCCGCCTGCAGCTTTTTCACTGCAGCCAGGTTGCGAGGACTGAGGCTGTGGTCAGGCGACAGCAGGGTGCCATCCATGTCACTCAGCACCAGCTCAATGGACTCTTGCTTCACGTCACTCATCCTATGTTCAGCCAAGCGCGACCATCGCGTGCCAGCAGTTGTTTTGCTGCTTCGGGACCATCCTGTCCAGCCGGATAGGACTGCACGTCCGTGTGTTCACGCCATGCATCGAGAAATGGCTGCACACCGCGCCAGCCGTTTTCAATATTGTCAGCGCGCTGAAACAAGGTCTGATCGCCCGTCAGGCAGTCGTAGATCAATGTTTCGTAGCCGGTGGAAGGCTGCATTTCGAAGAAGTCTTTGTACGCAAATCCAAGGGCGATATTAGCCATTTTCAGCCCCGGCCCCGGTCGCTTGGCCTGAAGGTCAAACCACATGCCTTCGTTGGGCTGAATCTGGATCCGCAAATAGTTTGGCTGCAGCCGGTCTACTTCGGTGTCACGGAACTGCGCATAAGGCGCGGGCTTGAAGCAAATTGCGATTTCAGTATCACGGGCACTCATGCGCTTGCCGGTACGCAGATAAAATGGCACCCCGACCCAGCGCCAGTTATCGATCATGACCTTGAGCGCAACAAAGGTTTCAGTGTTGCTGTCAGGGGCCACGTTGTTCTCTTCGCGATACCCCACGACCGGTTTGCCACCGGACTCACCCTGGGTGTATTGCCCGCGCACCGAGTTTTTCAGCGCTTCTTCCTTCGACCAGGGGCGGATTGCTCCAATCACCTTGGCCTTTTCACCCCGCACCGCATCGGCGCCAAAAGCTGCGGGGGGCTCCATTGCCACCATCGCCAGCAGTTGAAACAAATGATTGGGCAGCATGTCGCGCAGTGCGCCGGTGTGCTCGTAAAAACTGCCACGTGTCTCGACCCCGACGGTTTCTGCCGCGGTGATCTGTACATGGTCGATGTAATGATTGTTCCAGAAGGATTCGAAAAGCCCGTTGGAGAATCGGCTGACCAGAATGTTCTGGACTGTTTCCTTGCCCAGGTAATGGTCAATCCGGTAGATCTGCTTCTCGCTCATGACGGTCAGCAGACAGGCATTCAATGCCTGCGCCGTTTCAACGTCTGAGCCAAAAGGTTTTTCAATAACTACCCGGCGAAAAGCTTCCGGGGTTTCTTTTAGCAACCCGCCAGCACCCAACCGCTGCACCACTTCGCTGAAAAAGCGGGGGGCAGTGGCCAGGTAGAACACCGCGTTGCCGGTGCCACTGGCGATGATCTTCTGTTCCAGCGCGGCATAGGTGCTGTCATCCAGAAAATCGCCCTGCACGTAACTGATGTTCTTCGCCAGCGAAGCCCACAATTGGGCATTCAAGCCCTGGCCCTCAGGATGATCCACTTTGCTGGCGGCTTCATTGCGAATGAAGTCCTCCAGCTTTTTGGCAAAGCCCTCATCACTGATTGCATTGTGGTCGACGCCCACAATATGCAAACCATCGTCCAGCAAACCATCGCGACTCAAGTTGTACAGCGCCGGCATCAGCAAGCGCTTGACCAGATCACCGTGAGCCCCAAACAGGAACAGCGTGGTAGGCGGTGCCGGTTTGGTGTTGGATTTGCTGGACTGATCGGTCATTTCTTAGGTGTCTCCACATGGCCGCCGAAACCAAAGCGCATGGCCGACAACAATTTGTCGCCATACAGGCTTTGCTGGCGTGAGCTATAGCGGGCAAACAAGGCGTTCGACAATACCGGTACCGGGGTCGACTGCTCCATGGCCGCTTCGATGGTCCAGCGGCCTTCACCGCTGTCCGCCACGGCGCCCGAGTAGCCGTCAAGCGGCGCGTCGGTGGCCAGGGCATCGGCGGTCAGATCCAGCAACCAGGACGACACGACACTGCCACGACGCCACACTTCGGCGATATCACCCAGGTTCAGGTCAAAACGCTGATCTTCCGGCAGATTCTCACCGCCCTTCATCTTCATCAGGTTGAAGCCTTCGGCGTATGCCTGCATCAGGCCGTACTCAATACCGTTGTGCACCATCTTGACGAAGTGCCCGGCACCCGCAGGGCCTGCATGGATATAACCACGCTCTGCGCGATCATCTTCAGAAACACGGTCTTTGGTGCGCGCAATATCGCCCATACCCGGGGCAAGTGCGGCGAACAGCGGATCCAGATGTTTAACGACTTCAGTGTCGCCGCCAATCATCATGCAGTAACCGCGCTCCAGGCCCCAGACGCCGCCCGAAGTTCCGACGTCAACGTACTGCAGGCCTTTTTCGGCCAGCGCCCGGGAACGACGGATGTCATCTTTATAAAAGGTGTTGCCGCCGTCGATGATGATGTCACCGGCGTCGAGCAGTTGGCTCAGGGTCTCGATGGTGTCTTCGGTCGGCGCACCGGACGGCAGCATCACCCAGACAGCACGGGGCTTGGCAAGGCCAGCTACCAGCGCCGGCAAGTCGGTGACGCCTGTGGCGCCTTCCTGCTCGAGGGCACTGACAAAGTCGGTATTGCGGTCAAAAACCACGGTTGTATGCCCATTGAGCATCAGACGCCGCGCGATATTCCCGCCCATACGGCCCAATCCAATAATTCCCAACTGCATGTACTGTTGCTCCCAACGACAAATAAATAGGTGTACAGCACCTTAGTGCAGCATTGCTTAAGGTGCCCGGCTGAGGATTAGTCCTAGCGCATGCTGCATAGTTTCGCACAAGCAGCCACCCAGATTCGCGATTCAATACACTCAGAAGACGAACGAGCACGCCAAGACCGCAAAAAAATTAAAAGTTCACATCATTCAAGAAAGAAATCACAATCGCTCCCGACAGTGATCCAGTCCTGCAACGGGCAATTTGGATACTCGATTTAAAGTTGCCAGAGGCGAAGCGAACCATGACCACCGTATTGTCCGCACAACCTGCCCAGACCCTCTATGTCACAGTTCGCCGTGACGAGCTGCGTCAACTCAAGGACGAGTGCGTGCAGTTGCGCCAGGAGCTCGCACAATTGCGCCAGCAATTACAAATCGCCCAGGCCGGCCAGCTTTTTAATGGCGGCGCCGAGCACACCCGCCACAGCGACTGATCACGCCGATACAAGCGGCGAGCCAAAGCCTGCCGTCATCTGTGACAAAGTTTTCACATCCCGTTAGCAATACTGAAACACTTTGTGGCTGCTCAATATTGAGGCGGCCCTCACTTGTTGTGCCGGGCTAAACGGCATCTACGATTCAAGTTGTTATCAGCTGGAGCGCTGTATGGGGATGTTCAAACGCAGTAACACATCTGCGAAAGGTTTCGACTGGGCCGGACTCGGCTGGCTATTTCTGTTCTTCTGGTACTTCTCCGGCATTACCCAACTGCTGATCCAACTGACGGGTACCTCCGGGTTTTCGGGCTTTCGTCAGGCCTTCATAATGAGTTCCATCTGGCTCGCGCCGATGCTCATGTTTCCCAAGCACACCCGTGTAATGGCAGCCGTCATTGGCGTCTTGCTGTGGGCGTGCTCCATGGCCAGCCTCGGCTACTTCTTCATCTATCAGCAAGAATTCTCGCAAAGCGTCATCTTCATCATGTTCGAGTCGAACATCTCTGAAGCCGGCGAATACATGACCCAGTACTTCGCCTGGTGGATGGTACTGGCATTCCTTGCCCATACCGCCTTCGCCGTATTCCTCTGGACCCGCTTGCGCCCGGTATACATGCCCCGCGTACAAGCCTGGACAGTAGCAATCGCTTTGCTTCTGGCAGTTGTCGGTTACCCGATCATCAAGCAAACAATCAAGCACGACACCCTGGCCGCTGCCATGGAAAGCTTTGAAAGCCGGGTAGAGCCCGCAGTGCCATGGCAGATGGCGGTGGCGTATCGCCGTTACCTGGAACAACTGGACAACATGCAGGGCATGCTCGCCAGTGCCAGCAAAATTCCGCCCCTGACCAACCTCAAGGACAATGAAGCCGGCAAGCCCACCACGCTGGTGCTGGTCATTGGCGAGTCCACCAACCGCCAGCGCATGAGCCTCTATGGCTACCCGCGCGAGACCACGCCCAACCTCGACAAATTGCGCGACCAGCTGGCGATTTTCGACAACGTCGTGACGCCGCGTCCTTACACCATCGAAGCACTGCAGCAAGTCCTGACCTTTGCTGACGAAGAAAACCCTGACCTGTACCTCAGCACCCCATCGCTGGTCAGCGTGATGAAGCAAGCCGGATACAAAACCTTCTGGGTGACCAACCAGCAGACCATGACCAAGCGCAACACCATGCTCACCACGTTCTCCGAGCAGGCAGACCAGCAGGTCTATCTCAATAACAACAGGAACCAGAACGCGCGCCAGTATGACGGTGACGTGCTCGAACCCTTCAACAAGATCCTGGCCGACAGTGCACCACGCAAGCTGATCGTGATTCATCTGCTCGGCACGCACATGAGCTATCAGTACCGTTATCCGCCGACCTTCGACAAGTTCACCGATCGCACCGGCGTCCCTGCCGGCCTGACCGATGATCAGGTGCCGACTTACAACAGCTACGACAATGCCGTTTTGTATAACGACTTTGTGGTGTCGAGCCTGATCAAGGATTTTGCCAAGACCGACCCCAACGGCTTCCTGCTGTATCTGTCCGATCACGGTGAAGACGTGTTCGATTCGGTTGGCCACAGCACGCTGGGCCGCAACGAAGCCAGACCCACAGCGCCGATGTACACCATTCCGTTCATGGCCTGGGCTTCGCCAAAATGGCGTGAGAGCCATGCATGGAACTTCGCCAGCGACCTTGGCCGTCCTTACAGCAGTTCACAGTTCATCCATACCTGGGCAGACCTGGCCGGTTTGAGCGCTGACGAACTGGACGACAAGAAGAGCCTGGTGAGCGATCAATTTGTCGCCCGACCTCAATTGATCGGAGATCCGTACTCGCGCCCGCAAAAAGCCTTGATCGACTTCAGTCTGATCAAACCCAAGGCCCCTGCCGCGAGCGATGTGGCCAAACAGTAAAAACGCAACGGGGAGCCAATGGCTCCCCGTTCAGTTTCAGTTGATCCCCGCCCTGCCAAACAGCGCCGTGCCTCTACAGATATTTGTTCCAGAACAGCATCTGACCGTGGGCCGGGTTGAGCTGGCCCTCGCTAAATCCGAACTTCCTGTAGGAACCTTGAGCGACCGGGTTGCCCTCAAGCACCTCGAGAGTGATCTTGCAGCAATCACGTTCACGGGCAATCTCCTCGACCTTGAGCAGCATCTGCTGACTCAGGCCCAGACCGCGGAATGTATCGACCACCGACACGTCGTGCACGTTGACCAGAGGCTTGCCGGCAAAGGTCGAGAAGCCTTCAAAACAGTTGACCAGCCCCGCCGCCTCGCCATTGACAAACGCCAGCACGCTGAACGCATGGGGACGCTTGGCCAGCTCTGCAGGCAACTGCTCCAGCACCTGGGGCGACAACGCCTCACCGCCGCCCATAGGGTCTTTGGCATAGTGATTCAATACGTCTCTCAAAGCCTGGGCGTGAACCGGGTTTGTATAGTTTGCTTGCACTACCACGACATCCGACATTGCTTGGATTCCTTGACGACTGGGTTCTTGGTGTCCGATTTTGATGACACCCGACCTTAGCGTGCCTGAAGCGCCACAGACAAGTGCCCGCGTCATGTGTGGCCAGAGGGATCCAGGGTTTGCATCAGCACCTCGACTTGCGGCACCAGGCAGTCGGCGTCCGGGTAAATCAGTACATGGCGAAACTGTTGATTGTCCTGGCGATACGCCTCGGCATCCACAGCCGCAACATCTGCCATCTTCTGGCTGAGCAGCAGTAAATCGAAATCATGGACCTGAGCGTCATACAGGCTCACTAACGCCTGCAGGTCATACAAGGGGGCAATTCGGAAATACCCCGCAGCATTAAGCGACTTTTCTATTTTTAAAGCCTGAGCCCAATCGGCATCGGCAATCAGTATTCGCAATGACTTGGTGGGCATGATGTCTGAACCATCGTCAAATGCATTCTGTTAGACCGGGACACGCCAGCTTTACCACTGGCACCAAAGCGCAAATGGGTGCGCTCCGGGACATTTCAAGACACCGCTTGTCACGTCATTGATTCCTCAGCCGAGCCTCGGGCCATCTCCCCCCGGAGCGCCAGGCGGCACTCCGTGTCATGTTCGAGACTGCCGGCTACGCCCTCACTGCCAGCCGAACTTGCGGATGTAGAAACCTTTCACTGCTTGGGTCAGCGCCATGTAGGCCAGCAGAATCATTGGCAAGAACACAAAGTACAGCGGCGGCAACGCCTGCAATTTGAAGTAGCCAGCCAACGGCCCCATTGGCAAGAAGATACCTACCAGCATGATCACAGCTGTCATGACCATCAGCGGCATCGCTGCACGGCTTTGCAGAAATGGAATTTTCGGCGTCCGGATCATGTGCACGATCAGCGTTTGAGTCAGCAGCCCGACCACGAACCAGCCCGACTGGAAAAGAGTCTGGTGCTCAGGTGAGTTGGCTTTGAACACGTACCACATCAAACCGAACGTGAGGATGTCGAAAATCGAGCTGATCGGTCCAAAGAACAGCATGAAACGCCCTACCTCGGCGGGTTGCCAGCGCTGGGGCTTTTTAAGCATTTCTTCATCGACGTTATCGAACGGGATAGCAATTTGTGACACGTCGTACAGCAGGTTCTGGACCAGCAGGTGCATCGGCAACATAGGCAAAAACGGGATAAACGCACTGGCGACCAACACCGAGAACACGTTGCCGAAGTTCGAGCTGGCGGTCATTTTTATGTATTTGAGCATGTTGGCGAAGGTCCGGCGCCCTTCCAGTACACCCTCCTCCAGCACCATCAGGCTTTTTTCCAGAAGAATGATGTCCGCTGCTTCCTTGGCGATATCCACCGCACTGTCCACGGAAATTCCGATGTCCGCGGTACGCAGCGCAGGTGCGTCGTTGATCCCGTCCCCCATAAAGCCAACCACATGGCCATTGGCTTTGAGCAAGCGCACGATGCGCTCTTTGTGAGTGGGGGTGAGCCTGGCAAACACGTTGCTGGTTTCGACGGCCACCGCCAGTTCAGCGTCGGTCATGCGTTCGATGTCGTTACCCATCAACAGCCCTTGCTGCTCCAGGCCCACTTCACGGCAAATCTTCGCAGTGACCAGTTCGTTATCGCCAGTCAGAACTTTTACCGCGACCCCGTGTTCGGCTAACGCCTTGAGTGCTGGCGCAGTACTCTCCTTTGGCGGGTCAAGGAAAGCGACATAACCAATCAGCGTCAGGTCCTGCTCGTCTGCCAGGCTGTAAGTGTCACGACCCGTCTCAGTCATTGACCGTGCAGCAACCGCCACCACCCGCAAACCCTCTTCGTTAAATGCCGCGGTCACCTGGCGAATACGCGCCAGCAACCCATCGCTCAGGGCTTCTTCCCGTTCGCCATGGCGCACGGTTTTGCAAACGGCCAGCACTTCTTCGACAGCGCCTTTGCAGATCAGCAGATGAGGCTGATCCTGCTCGGCCACCACAACCGACATCCGCCGCCGTGTGAAGTCGAAAGGAATTTCATCGACCTTGTTAAAGGCTGTGCCCACATTCAACTCGCGGTGCACCTCGACATGCTCCAGCACCGCCACGTCCAGCAGGTTTTTCAGTCCGGTCTGGTAGTAGCTGTTGAGATAGGCCATTTCCAGAACGTCATCCGACTCTTGCCCCCAGACATCGACGTGGCGTGCGAGAAAGATTTTGTCCTGGGTCAAGGTGCCGGTTTTATCGGTACACAGTACATCCATCGCACCAAAGTTCTGGATCGCGTCCAGCCGTTTGACGATGACTTTTTTACGTGACAGAAACACTGCGCCTTTGGCCAGGGTTGAGGTCACGATCATCGGCAGCATTTCCGGGGTCAGGCCCACTGCCACCGACAAGGCAAACAGCAAGGCTTCGGTCCAGTCACCCTTGGTAAAGCCATTGATGAACAGCACCAGCGGCGCCATTACAAACATGAAGCGGATCAGCAACCAGCTGACTTTGTTGACCCCGGTCTGAAACGACGTCGGCCCCCGATCCGTCGCGCCAACCCGCTGTGCCAGCGCGCCGAAGTAAGTGTTGTTGCCGGTGGTCAGCACCACTGCCGTGGCCGCGCCGGATACCACGTTGGTGCCCATGAACAGAATATTGTCCAGTTCCAGCGGGTTACTGGTCTGGCTGTCGGACTGCCGCGCAAACTTCTCCACCGGCATTGATTCACCGGTCATTGCCGCCTGGCTGACAAACAGGTCTTTGGCGCTAAGCACCCTGCAATCTGCCGGAATCATGTCGCCCGCGGACAACACAATCAAATCCCCCGGGACCAATTGCTTGATCGGCAACTCAATGCGTTGCGCACCTCTGATTTGCTGAGTTACGCCGGAGAACTTGCCAAACATCGGGGTGGTGTCAGCATTGAAATCACGCCGCATGACCGTGGCGGTGTTACTCACCATCGCCTTGAGTGCGTCCGCTGCTTTGTTGGACTTGGCTTCTTGCCAGAAACGCAGCAACGTCGACAACACCACCATGGTGCCAATCACCACCGCAGCCTGAATGTCATCTGTGGCCAGAGAGACCGCGGCAAGCAAAGTCAGCAACAAGTTGAACGGGTTCTTGTAGCAATGCCACAAGTGCACCCAGCGGCTGAGTGGCTGCTCGTGTTCAACCTCGTTCAGCCCATGTTGCTGGCGCAGCGCCTCGGCCTCGGCCTCGCTGAGGCCATCGGTATGGGTGCCCAGACTGTCGATCAATACCGCGCTGTCGCGGTTGGCCGCAGCCACCAGGGTTTGTGCCAGCGTCGGCGGGACTTCCCGGCTGACCGTGGTGTTGGTCAAACTATCAAGCAAGGCCAAACGTCGGAAATGCCGGCCGATATGGCGAGTGCGCAAAAATCCGGCGAAGAATTCTTTGAGGGTGAGTTTCATCGTGCTACTCCTGCGCCGTCTGCACTCACCCTTTGAGAGTGACTACGCAGACGGCCTTGATCTGGAACCGTCGTTCATGGTTTGAGTCCGGATGCTCGCGCTTAATCAAACAATCGAACACAGCCCGGCAACCTGGGCCGATGTTGGCGCCGGCGCACCGGGATAAAAAAGTTGCCCATAACGATTCCCCTGACGGTCTACGAAACCAGGCAGCAGGCACGGCAAGAGCGCGCGCGAGTACCAAAAGGCACACGCGCGCAGCATGTCGCGACCATGCCGCCAAGGGCATTGATCACACACGTTTCAGTATCGATGAGAGGGCTTCCGGGGACGGGTCGTGGATGACCCGATAAAGGTGCCGTTTCTCGCTAGTCAGCAAGACAACGGCAGGGGAATCTGCGCGCTAGCTTGCCGAGAATATGCCGGTGTTCATAACCGGCCGACTACTGTGACTCGAGCTGCTACCCACTGAAAACCTGCGCTATTAATGAAAACGCCGGCAGCTTACGCCCGGCGTTTTAGAGAGTAAACCGCAGGAAGGCTGCCGTTTTATGAATCAGATGGATCTTCAGGCAGGGTTCAGTTTCATCCGGAGAATGTCATATGAGGCAGTATTGCGGCGCGCATAAAGGGCCGAAACTCAGGGGCTTTCCCATTGCCTGAGACGAACCCGGCAATGCTTCATTGCGTTGACAATATGTTTCTCCACCATGCTTCGCGACACACCGAGGCGCTCGGCAATTTCAGGATGCGACAAGCCTTCAAGCTTGCGCAGCAAAAAGCAGTCGCGGCACGCCGCAGGCAGCTCGGCCAGCGCCCGCTGGAGCAGGTCCAGACGCTGATTGCGGTCCATCAACACCTGCGGCGAAGGGCTGAAAAAACGCTCCTCAGAGTCCAGTACCTCCAGCGGCTCAACCTGGCGCAAGGCGTTGCGCCGATGACCATCGATCACCAGGTTGAGTGCCGTGCGATACAAAAATGCACGGGGCTGCTCAATGGGTGCATCACTGGTGCGCTCAAGCACTCGTACGTAAGCATCATGCGCGACATCTTCGGCCGCCTGAGCATTGCCCAGTCGGGCACTCAAAAACGTGACCAGTTCACGATAGTAGTTTTCCAACATGACTCCTGGCCGCAACGTCAGCGGCAACATTCCATGAGCGCAGAAACAGTCCGAATCGATAGCGGCGCGATGATGGCACTTCTGAAGATGCAATTTATAGCAATTCTCATCTAGATTTAAGATGCATGCCCTTGAATCGCACAGAAACATTAAGTAACACCTATAAAAACAAACAGTTAAATCCGCGCCCCACACCTTCGTCTACTCAACAGCTCCCCGTGTCTGTCGGTTCGCCGAGGCTGTTGGCTTTTGCCCTTAACAGCTGCAAAAACCTGATCACGGACCGATTTCCATTGGCCGGAACCCTGCATGAAACGCCCTGGACAGACCCGCCGCGCACTTCTCATCGCCCTGTGTTGCTTGCTGGCTGGCGCCCTGGCTGCGTGGTCATTTCTGCCCCTGGGTGGCGAAGCCTATGACACCGTGCCTGTTACCCGCGGCGACATTGAAAGCAGCGTGACCGCCCTGGGCACCCTGCAACCCCGGCAATATGTCGATGTGGGTGCGCAGGCCTCCGGGCAAATCAACAAAATCCATGTCGAAGTCGGTGCTGAAGTCAAAGAGGGCCAGTTGCTGGTCGAAATCGACCCCGCGACACAAAGTGCCAAACTCGAGGCCAGTCGCTTTGCGATTGAAAATCTGCAGGCCCAGTTGCAAGAACAACGCGCCTTGCACGATCTGGCCAAACAGAAATATCAGCGCCAGCTGCACCTCGCCAAAGGCGGTGCCACCCGAGAAGAAGACGTACAAAGTGCAGACGCAGAAGTGCGTACTACCCGGGCCCGAACCGAGATGTTCCAGGCGCAAATCCGTCAGGCCCGGGCCAGTTTGCGCAGTGACCAGGCAGAACTCGGCTACACCCGTATCTACGCCCCCATCTCCGGCACCGTGGTAGCGCTGGATGCGCGCGAAGGCCAGACCCTGAATGCCCAACAGCAGACACCCTTGATTCTGCGCATAGCCAAACTCTCACCCATGACCGTCTGGGCTGAAGTCTCGGAAGCGGATATCGGCTACGTCAAACCGGGCATGCCCGCATATTTCACCACCCTGAGTGGTGGCAACAGACGTTGGAACAGCAGAGTGCGGCAGATTTTGCCCGTACCGCCCAAACCGCTTAATGAAGCCAGCCAGGGGGGCGGCAGCCCGGCCAGCGCAGGCAAAAGCGGAAGTGCCCGGGTGGTGCTGTACACCGTATTGCTCGATGTCGACAACACCGATCAAGTGCTGATGCCCGAAATGACCACCCAGGTATTTTTCGTCTCCGGCCAGACCCAAGACGTATTGCTGGCCCCCATCATTGCGTTACAGGCCAGCACTGAAGGCGACCGACAAACCGCCCGTATCGTGGCCAAAAACGGCAAGTTGCAATTGCGCGAGATCCGCACCGGGATTAGTGACCGCTTGCGGGTGGAAATTCTCGATGGCCTGAATGAAGGCGATCGCCTGCTCATCGGCCCGGCCACCGGCAACGGAGGCTAGATGTCCACTCCCTTGATCGAGCTGCAAGAGATCCGCAAGGTCTACGGGGGTGACGGCACGCCCGAGGTTCAGGTACTCAAAGGGATCAGCCTGGCGATCCATGCCGGAGAGTTTGTCGCGATTGTCGGGGCCTCTGGCTCAGGCAAATCGACCCTGATGAACATTCTCGGCTGCCTCGACCGCCCGACCTGCGGCCGCTATTTGTTCGCCGGTGAAGACGTGGCCTGTCTGGACAGTGACGAACTGGCCTGGTTGCGCCGTGAAGCCTTCGGCTTTGTGTTTCAGGGTTACCACCTGATCCCCTCGGCTTCGGCCCAGGAAAACGTCGAAATGCCGGCCATCTATGCCGGCATGCCCGCCGCCGAACGCCACGCCCGCGCCGCCGCCCTGCTCGATCGTCTGGGGCTGGCCGAACGCACCGGTAATCGCCCGCACCAACTCTCTGGCGGCCAGCAACAGCGGGTATCGATTGCCCGGGCCCTGATGAACGGCGGACACATCATCCTCGCCGACGAGCCCACCGGCGCTCTGGACAGTCACAGCGGCGCCGAAGTCATGACGCTGCTGGATGAGCTGGCCAGCCAGGGTCACGTGGTGATCCTGATTACCCACGACCGCGAAGTCGCAGCCCGGGCCAACCGCATCATCGAAGTGCGCGACGGCGAGGTGGTCAGCGACAGCGCCAACGCTCAACCCTGTGGGCACACCGAGAATCCCGACGCCTTGCAGGCCGTCGATTTGCGTAAACGCCTGAATGAAGGCAGCGAAGCCCACGGGGCCTGGAAAGGCGAACTGGTGGACGCGGTACAGGCCGCCTGGCGGGTGATGTGGATCAACCGCTTTCGCACCGCCCTGACGCTGCTGGGTATCGTCATCGGCGTGGCGTCGGTGGTGGTTATGCTGGCCGTTGGCGAAGGCAGCAAACGTCAGGTCATGGCGCAAATGGGCGCGTTCGGCTCCAACATCATCTACCTCAGCGGCATGTCGCCCAGGCCCCGTGCGCCCCCCGGCATCGTCACCCTCAACGATGTAGCGGCACTTTCGACCTTGCCTCAAGTGCACATGATCATGCCCGTCAACGGTGCCGAAATCGGCGTGCGCCATGGCAACCTTGATCACACGATGTATACCGGCGGCAATGGCGTCGCCTTTTCTGCGATTTTCAGCTGGCCGGTGGTGCAAGGCAGCTTCTTCACCCAGGCGGATGAAGACGCCGCCGCCGCGGTCGCAGTGATCGGCAAGAAGGTCCGCGACAAGGTCCTCAAGGACGTGCCCGACCCCATTGGCCAGTACATCCTGCTGGAAAACGTACCGTTCCGCGTGGTTGGCGTGCTGGCTGAAAAAGGCGCCAGCTCTGGCGACTCCGACAGTGACACGCGCATCGTGGTGCCCTACTCCGCTGCCAGCGTGCGCCTGTTCGGCACGCACAATCCGGAATACGTGGTGATCGCTGCCACTGATGCGAGCAAGGTCAAACAGACTGAAACTGCCATCGAGCAACTGATGCTCAAACTGCACCACGGCACGCGGGATTTCGAGATCACCAACAATGCAGCGATGATCCAGGCCGAAGCCAGAACCCGTAATACGCTGTCGCTGATGCTGGGGTCGATTGCCGCCATCTCACTGCTGGTTGGCGGTATAGGGGTGATGAATATCATGCTGATGACCGTCCGTGAGCGAACCCGCGAAATTGGTATCCGCATGGCCACCGGCGCCCGTCAACGCGACATTCTGCGCCAGTTCCTGACCGAAGCCCTGATGCTCTCGGTGGTCGGTGGCCTGGCAGGTATAACCCTGGCTTTCATGGTCGGCGGGATACTGCTGATGTGCGATGTAGCTGTGGCGTTCTCACCGTTTGCGGTCCTCGGTGCCTTTGCTTGTGCACTGGTGACAGGCGTTATCTTCGGCTTCATGCCGGCCCGCAAGGCTGCCC
Source organism: Pseudomonas sp. TMW22089 (assembly GCF_022496645.1). Classification (NCBI taxonomy): domain Bacteria; kingdom Pseudomonadati; phylum Pseudomonadota; class Gammaproteobacteria; order Pseudomonadales; family Pseudomonadaceae; genus Pseudomonas; species Pseudomonas sp. TMW22089. The sequence continues at coordinate 130,689 of NZ_SCFG01000011.1, read as the reverse complement.
GGCTCGACCCGGTCACGGCCCTTACCAGTGAATGATTCGATGAAGCTGCCCTTGAGCCTGCTGACCGCATGCCTGCTGCTGAGTGCGTGCAACCAGACCCGCCTCCACAACGAGCCTGCGCCGATCCCCCCTGCCAACTGGCAAGGCGCCCATACGCTGAGCAGTCCAGCGGGCAATCAGCAGTGGTGGACGCATTTTTCCAGCCCCGAACTGGACCGTCTGATTGCCCAGGCCCGGGCTGGCAGCTACGACCTTGCAGCCGCCGTCGCACGCGTGCAGCAGGCCCGGGCCAGTGCCGTGATCGCGGGGGCCCCGCTACTGCCCGAAGTGTCATTCGGCGCCAGCGCCAATCGCCAGAAGCTCTTGCACGGCAAGGGCTATAACCAGCTTGATGGCAACGATGACAAGCAGGCCGTGGACTATTTTGATGCCAAGCTGAGCGCCAGTTATGAAGTGGACTTTTGGGGCGGCAAATCCGCAGCACGGGACAGCGCCGTGCAGGCACTCAAGGCCAGTGAGTTTGATCAGGCCACGGTCGAGCTGACCTTGCTCAGCAGCGTGGCCAACAGTTATGTGCAAACCCTGGCCTTCAACGAACAACTGCGCATTGCCAGGCTCAACCTGGCCAATGCGCAGAACGTCATGCAGGTCGTGCAAACCCGCTATGACGCCGGCTCGGCCACGGCCGTGGAACTGGCCCAGCAAAAGAGCCTGGTGGCCGGCCAGCAACGGCAATTGCCACTGGTTGAGCAACAGGCCCAAGAGGCGCGAATTACCCTGGCCGTGTTGCTTGGGCAACCGGTGCAAAGCCTTGTTCTGGGCAACACTGCCTTCGACCAGTTGCAATGGCCATCGATTGGCAGCGGCTTGCCCAGCGCACTGCTGACCCGGCGCCCCGACATCGCCAGTGCCGAAGCCAGGCTCGCCGCAGCAGCGGCCGACATCACAGTGGCCCGTGCAGCCATGCTGCCCGGCCTGACCCTCAGCGCGAGCCTGGGATCGGGCTCAGACCGTTTCAGCGAGCTCCTGCGCAGTCCGCTCTACAGCCTCGCCGCCGGGCTGGCAGCCCCGATCTTCAATAACGGCCGCCTCAGCGCCGAGCGCGACAAAGCCACGGCGCACCAGCAAGAGCTGCTGCAAATCTATAGGGGGAGCATCATCAACGCCTTTGCCGACGTCGAAAAAGCCCTCAACAGCGCCAGCGGCCTGGACCGACAACGGCAATGGCAAGACGAAGAACTGAAACAGGCGCAGCAGGCATTCGATATTGCCGAACAACGCTATAAAGCCGGGGTCGAGATGTTGCTGACGGTCCTGGAGACCCAGCGCACGCTGTATCAGGCACAGGACCGGAACGTTCAATTGCGCGTGGCCCGGTTGCAGGCCAGCATCGCGCTGTACAAGGCATTGGGCGGCGGCTGGCAGGTTCAGTCTCCTCCTGATGTACCTCCCCTGTAGGAGCGAGCTCGCTCCTGCAAGAGTTACGGTAAGCCACTGGATGGAACTCTGAATGACGGGGGCAATCAGTGATTCATGCCCTGCGGTTAAATGTGCTTTGCCCGACTTGCGGTTTTTCCGGCTGGGAAAGGCGAGGATACTCAGCCTGATTCTTACGACCCCCAAGGAGTTATCCATGACAGTTCCAGCATTCGGCGTCGGCACTTTCCGCCTTAAAGGCCAAGTGGTGATTGATTCAGTCAAAAATGCTCTTGAGTTGGGCTATCGGGCCATCGACACCGCCCAGATCTATGAGAACGAAGCCGAGGTCGGCCAGGCCATCGCCGAGAGCGGCGTACCCCGCGATCAACTGTTCATTACCAGCAAGATATGGGTCAGCAACTTCGCCCACGACAAACTGATTGCCAGCCTCAAGGACAGTTTGAAAAAGCTGCGCACCGACCACCTGGACCTGACCCTGATTCACTGGCCTTCGCCGAACAATGAAGTCCCGGTCGCAGAGTTCATGGGCGCGCTGCTTGAAGCCAAAAAACTGGGCCTGACCAAAGAAATCGGGGTTTCCAACTTCACTATCGAGCTGCTGAAAGACGCCATTGCCGCCGTCGGTGCCGAAAACATCGCCACCAACCAGATCGAACTGCATCCGTATTTGCAGAACCGCAAACTGGTTGAGTTCGCACAGAGCAAAGGCATCCATATCACGTCTTACATGACCCTGGCCTACGGCGAGGTGCTGAAAGATCCGGTGATCAAGGCCATTGCCGATCGCCATGGGGCGACCAGCGCCCAGGTGACCCTGGCGTGGGCCATGCAACTGGGCTACTCGGTGATTCCGTCATCCACCAAGCGTGCCAATCTTGAGAGCAATTTCAAGGCCCGCACCCTGACCCTGAGCGAAGAAGACATGGCGCAGATTGCAGCGCTGGATCGCGGCCATCGCCTGACCAACCCGCAAAGCGTTGCGCCGAAGTGGGATTGACCGCTGCACTGTGACAGGCAGGAACGAGCTTGCTTCATGATCCCCGCAGGCGATCCGGCTGAAACCATCGCGAGGCAAGCTCGCCCCTGCAGTCGTTATTTCTGATTCGTCCCGAACCTCTGTAGCTGCATCTCCTGCAGCCGGCTCAGGGTGCGGCGAAAGGCAAACTCCAGATAACCTTGGGTGTACAGCTGATTCATTGGCACTTGCGCCTCAATGCACACCGGTACTTTGCGGTCGTAGCACTCGTCTACCAGTGCGATGAAACGTCGTACGCTGTCGTCGAATCTGGACAGCTGCGGCAATTCGCGATCTCCTGCCTCGACCTTTACCGGGCCATCTTCGGTACCCCGGGCAATCTTGCCCTCCCGTTGCTCGGCACTCAGGCAAGGCACATCACTGAGCAGTATCACTTTGAAGCGGTCACAGATATCCATGAACTCACCGGCGGCCAACGGCTGCTCGCACAGCTCATGAAAGTTGCACCACAGCACAGTGTCGCTGGCTTGCACCACCCGCACAGAGCGATGTCCGACGCTAATCGGCAGGTCAAAGGCAGCCTGCCCCCGGGTCAGTTCTGCAAACACTGGCGGCATGACACTCGGCTGCCCCGGACCGGTCACCCAATAGCGTTGTTTGGCAATGCCGGGATGCAAGCGATGATCCTCGGTGCCGTCGACCGAGACGATGTCCATATGCTTGAGAATGGCGCTAATCGCAGGGGCAAAGCGTTCTTTGTTGTGCCCCTGGCTATACAGCTGCTCCGGCGGTTGATTGGAGGTACAGACCAGTACCACCCCCTCATCAAACATCACCTGAAACAAACGCCCGAGAATTATGGCGTCACCGATGTCATTGACGAACAGCTCGTCAAAACACAGAACCTTGAGCTCTTCGCCCAACTCCTTGGCCAGAACGTTAAGCGGGTCGGTGGTACCGGTCAGTTGAAACAGCCGCTGATGCACCCATTGCATAAAGTGATGGAAATGCTGGCGCCGCGCCGGGACTTGCAGGCTCTGGTAAAACTGATCCATCAACCAGGTTTTCCCCCTGCCCACCGGCCCCCACAGATACACGCCCCTGACCTCCCGGGAGCCTTGCTGCAGAGCCTCGTGGCAACGTTGCAGCACCTGTACCGCCTGCCATTGGGCCGGATCATGGACAAAACCTTGCTGCTCGACGGCCTGTTGCCAGGCACTGAGGGGGGACTCAACATTCATTGCGATGACGGGCTCCGGAATCAGATCCGCCAGTATGCCAGCAAGGCCATGACTTTCGGCACTTGAAATTGTCCAGGGCATCACCACATTGTTACCCGAGCGGTAACAGAGCATTTTGCCATCAGGCCTTTTTACTTTGATGGATCGGCGTATCATTTAATGGGTGCAATGAACTGTAATTGAAACAACAGGACACTTCGTACGACGCTTATCGATTCTTTAACTCGCGCCGTAACTTCTTTCCGCCTGCATGGCAAATGAAGTGAGTCAGTTTGATAACTTTAGAGGCCACTCCCATGAAAACTTTAATTGCGTTATTCCTTGCCGGCTTTGCCAGCCTGGCCGTTGCAAGTGGAAGTACAACGCAGCCACCCTCGTCGGTCGAGCACTACAGCTACGGGTCGAAACTGGACATTGCGAAAGTGATCAGTCTGTCCAGCATCCCCGATGTATGCGAGGTTGTTCCGGCGCAAATGATCTATGAAGACTCCCATGGTCAGCGTCACACCCTTGAATACCAGGTGATGGGCGACGGTTGCAGCAACCGCTAGACACAGGCAGTTGCACGCACGGACGCAACCCCCGGGCCCCCTCTTTCGAGGGGGCTTTTTATTGGGCGGGCAAAACACCCGATTATTACTGATCCGGAAAGACTGCATGGTAAAGGTTTGACTTTAATCAATACGGCAGACGCGTATTCTATGTTCATCCCTCAGCACAACATTGAAACAGGGCACGGTACTTCGTATTACGTCGCACGTCTGACGGCGTAATAACTTCTCCCGCCGACACGGCAATTGAAGTCAGTGATACGTGATTGTTTTAAGGTCTCTACAATGAAAAGTTTGATTGTTCTTGCACTGATTGGTTTTTCAACACTGGCGGGCGCTGATGAACTTCAAGTCGCGCAACAACCGGCTGTAGAACATTACACCTATGCCACCAACCTCGATATTGCGAAAGTTATCAGTGTGTCGCCTCTGGATGACGTCTGCGAAGTCGTTCCGGCGCAAATGACCTACGAAGACCATCAGGGTCAGCGTCATATTCTCGAGTACCGCGCAATGGGTAACGGCTGCAGTAACGGTTAATACAGGCGCGACTGCAGGACGAGGTCGATAACAATCGGGGGTTCTGGTTGTCATCGCCCTGGCAGGGTCAGAATTTGATGAGCGAGGCCGCGCATGACCTGGGATCGAGGCAAATGTCGCAACGTAGCGGCATGGGTCTGGTGAGCAGCGAAGAATGCGACTTTGTCAGTGGCAAGTTTGCCTGCGACTTGCGGGAGATAACCCGGGAGTAATGGCTGGCACGGCAAAACCGCACCTCAAACAAAGCCCGACCCTGCACTGGCAGGGTCGGGCTCGAAGCGCTTGGCCAGCGGTTCGTGAAAGACGTCAGAATCAGTCTTTTTTCTCGGAAATCACTTTGCCGCTATGGTCAAAAGTGGTTTCGACCTCGACTTCCACGCCGTCAATTTTCTTCAGGCCTTCAGCTTTCCAGATGCCTGCAGCCGGGTCTTGCAGCTCGATTTTCTTGATCACGGTGTAACCATTTTTGCCCTGAAGCACTTGAACTGCTTCTTCGGAGAAGGCCCAGTTCGGACCCGGAGTAGCAGCCATCGCAGCGCCGGAGCTCAACAGGACAGCGGCAGTGATCGCAGCAGCAAAGGTTTTCTTCAACATTGTCTTAACTCCATTAATTGATGTTGCGTCTGGTACTCAATGTGACTGGAACAACCGTAGCAGATATAAAACAGCCCATGGAGCTAAATGGCATGCTTTTGATCTGGCTCAGGTTCTCGTTAACTCCGGCACAGGGTTAGAATGCTCGGCCTCAAGGAGAACCAATGAGCGATACGCGCCACGCACCAGCCCAATACGATGCCATCACCGAAGCTGCTGCTCAGTGGTGCATGCGTTTGCACGAGCCCGATTGCACAAACCAGGAGCGTGAAGCATTCGCTGTGTGGTTGCACGCAGACCCTCTCCACGCCATCGAGTACGAAGCCATGCTCGATATCTGGGATATCAGCGAGCACTTGCCCCGCCCGGCGCAAATCACTGCGGGCCCTGAAAAACAGCGTCGCAGTACCTGGCAACGCCTGAGCATTGCTGCCGCAATCCCCCTGATCGCGGTTCCACTGGCCGCTTATGGCGGCTGGCAACTGGGCTGGGTGCCCAGCTCCTATCAGCGCCTTGAAGCAGGTAATAGCGTAAAAACCGTGACCCTGGCCGATGGCAGCCAAGCAGAACTTAATCTCGGTACGCAACTGACCTTCAGCAACTACAAGGACCAGCGCCGGGTTTCCCTGAAAAATGGTGAAGCCTTTTTCAAGGTAAGCCACGATGCCTCGCACCCCTTCGTGGTGCAGGCGGCCGAAGGACGGATCCGGGTCACCGGCACCCAGTTCAATGTGTGGATGTATGAAGACCAGGTGCGGGTGACACTGGTGGAGGGCTCGGTGCTGGTGACCAGCAACAAGAATCTGAAGAGTGACGGCTTGCGCCTCGAACCGGGAATGCAGGCACGCTATAAAGCCGGCGACTACGCCCCGCAGATCAGCCAGACTTACACCAACGCACCGGAGCTTGCATGGCGCGACGGCAAGCTGGTGCTGGACAACCTGCCGCTGGCCGACGCCTTGCCCCTGATCAATCGCTATCTCGGCACACCTCTGGTGCTGGCCGACAACGCCGCCGGAAAATTGCGCATTGGTGGCGTCTTCAATACCCGGGACATCAATCAGTTGGTGAATTCCCTGCCCAAGGTGTTGCCGGTGTACCTGAGCCTGGGCCAGGACGGCAAACCGCTGATCAGCTCTTTGCCCCGCGGCTAACCCCGGGGCAATCAAATACCCCCATCCCTGGCAAGCCCGCGCCTGCAAGACCGGCGTCAGCGCGCCCCGTATTCACACCCGCTAACCGGATCCACCCTGCCCCCTGCAAACTCACATTCAAGGGCGTCCCTCGGCAGGGCTGTCTGTTGAACTTTGCAGTCCGGCAGGTGCCAGTACAGAAAACGAAGCACATTAAAAAAAATTAATAATCGGTTAAAACACCCGCCCGTAAAGGGCCCTTGGGTGAATGCGACGATTTCACGACAAATTTTCTACATTCCGCTGTTCATGATTTACACCGCTCATTCGTCTAATTAACCGAGAGCATTTTTTATTTTCCTGATCAGGCTCTGAAAAGGAGTTTTTTGCATGCGAGACCAGCAAATGCCAACGGACGGCCAACAGCATCGCGAATCCACATTCCAGCCTGACCCCCGGTTGCTGGAAGCGCTTGCGCCGTTGCAAGGCAATGAACGGATCCGCCACTTACTTAAATGCTTCGGGCTGCGTACCAGCCTGGTACGGCTCAAGGTCATCGATGCGTTGCTGACAACAGCCGGAAGTGATCGCCGGCTGGGGGTGCGCGGCATGCACAGTCACTTGCTGGCACTGGATATTCCACTGTCGTTTCTGAGTGTACGAGAGGTGCTCAAGCGTCTGTGCAGCGAGGGTGTGGTGGTACTGAACCAGGACAAAAGCTACAGCCTGCATCCACAGGCTGAAGCCGTATTGACTGGCAAAATCGAGGCTTAGATCTTGGTCTTGCGGCGCATCACGCCGTTGATCACTACCACCACCACTGCCACGCCGATGGCAATGTACTGGAACATTTTCTCGGAAATCATGCCGGCGTTCTGCATGTACGAAAGGCCGAACATGATCCCCAGAACCACCAGTGAAATCAGAATCGAGTATTTCAAGCGCTGTGAAGAGGTCATTACCTGTTCCTGAAAGTAAGGCTAAAAATGTAAGCCGGAAATTTAACAAATATGCCGGGTTTGCGGAGATGATTTGAAACAACCGTGGTCTCATCTTACAGCCGGGGACGCTTTTTAGCTCCCTGGCGATAACCTTGAGGATTTACCCATGTTGCGTCGAATCACCCGGCTGGTTCCGCTGTTGCTCATCCTGGCCATGAGCGGTTGTGTGTTTTTCCCAGGTCACGGATGGCATCACGATCACCGTTACTACGATGGCGGCCCTGGTTATTACCACCGCTAATGCTTGACCCCGAGCCTGCCCCGCAGGCTCGGGTCAGTGTCGAAAGCCGCTACCGGGCCGCGCACACAAATCCACCAGCCAGTCGACAAACACCCGCACCCGTGAAGACAGCTGGCGATGTGACGGGTACAGCGCCGTCAACGCCAGACGCGGCGGTAAACAATCGCTCAGTACCTCTTGCAAACGCCCTTCGCGCACCAATTGAGCCACGTGATAATGCGGCGCCTGTACCAGACCGTATCCCGCCGTGCACGCTGCCAGATACCCTTCTGCACTGTTAACCGAAATTTTCCTGGGCAGGTCGATCATGCGCACCTGCTCACCGTCCTGAAACTCCAGCCCGTAGCGCTTGCCCGACACACTGGAGAAATACTCCACCATCTGGTGCCCGCTCAAATCCTCGAGGGTTTGCGGTACACCGCGGGCTTGCAGATAGTCGGGGCTGGCGCAGGTTACCTGATCCATCATCACCAGCGGGCGCGCCACCAGCGAGTCATCCATCGTCAGCCCGCCGCGGATCACGCAATCCACACCCTCACGAATCAGGTCTACCGGACGATCGCTGAGGCCGATTTCCAGCTCGATCAACGGGTAGCTGCGGGTGAACTCAGGCAACGCCGGGAACACCACCAGACGCCCCACGGCCGCTGGCATATCGACCCGCAATTTGCCTTTTGGCTGGTGGCTGTTGAATAGCCCTTCGGCTTCTTCCAGATCGGCCAGCAAACTGACGCAGCGCTGGTAGTAGGCGGCGCCATCCAGGGTGGGACTGACCTGACGGGTGGTGCGATGTAACAACTGCACCCCCAAATGCGCTTCCAGTTGCTTGATCAGCACCGTGACCGAGGCGCGGGGCATTTGCAGGCTGTCTGCGGCCCTGGCAAAGCCACCCAGCTCGACGATCCGGGTGAAGACCAGCATGGCGTTGAATCGGTCCATGGTCTTTCCACTGTTTAGATTTTACGAACAGTCATAATGCTTTTACCCGGTTTATCTTGCCAGTGTCGGGGTTAACAATAGTCCCTCCACTACTCAGGAGCACCCCGCATGCATACTCGCCAGCTTGGTAAAGACGGGCCGCAGGTCAGCGCTATTGGCCTGGGCTGCATGGGCATGACCGATTTCTACACCACCGGCAGCGACACCCGCGAAGCCGTGGCCACCTTGCACCGCGCGCTGGAACTGGGGATCAACCTGCTCGACAGCGCCGACATGTACGGCCCGCACACCAACGAAGAACTGATCGGCCAGGCGATTCGCGGCAAACGCGATCAGGTTTTTCTGGCCAGCAAATTCGGGATTGTGCGAGACCCGGCCAACCCTGCGGCCCGAGGCGTGAATGGACGTCCCGAGTACATACGCCAGTCCATTGAAGGCAGCCTCAAGCGTCTGGGCGTCGAAACCCTGGATCTTTACTACCAGCACCGCATGGACCCGAGTGTTGCGATTGAGGAAACCATCGGTGCCATGGCTGATCTGGTAAAGGCCGGCAAGGTCCGCTATCTGGGCCTGAGTGAAGCCTCGGTCGCGACCCTGGAGCGCGCCCACAAAGTGCATCCGATCAGTGCCCTGCAGAGTGAGTACTCACTGTGGAGCCGTGACCCCGAGGACAACGGTTGCCTGGCGGCATGCCAGCGTCTGGGCATTGCATTTGTGCCCTACAGCCCGTTGGGCCGGGGATTTTTGACCGGATCCCTGAAGTCCCCGAACGACTTTGCTGCCGACGATTACCGTCGTCTCAGCCCGCGTTTCCAGGGAGACAACTTTGCCAAAAACCTGCTGCTGGTCGAGCAAGTGCAAACCCTGGCCGCAGCCAAGGGCGTGACTGCCGGGCAATTGGCCCTGGCCTGGGTACTGGCCCAGGGTGATTACCTGATCCCGATTCCGGGTACCAAACAGCGTAAATACCTGGAACAGAACGTCGCCGCACTGGAAGTCAAACTGAGCCCCAGCGAACTGGCGGCACTTGAAGCGATCTTCCCGGCCAGCGCCGTGGCGGGACAGCGGTATGCAGAAGAGTCGATGAAGCAGCTCAATCGCTGAGTCCTCGACTCCTCAGGACATAACCCGCACCTGGCGCCCCTTGAAAACGCTGCAGGAGCTGGCTTGCCAGCTCCCACAAACAAGCCAGAGCCTCAGAAATCCCGTTTGTAGAAGATATCCAGCGAACTGGCGACGCCGCTGGCAACCTCCACATACACCCGTTTGCTGAGCTTGTAGCGCAAGGCAATGGTGCTGGCGGGTTCAAATACACCAACCCCGTAGCGCACGCTCAATCGTTCGTTGATCTTGCCACTGGCCACCACTGCAGTGTCATTGCCACTGCCTTCGGTATCGAGCTCAAAATCCTTGATCCCCAAATGATTGGCCAGATCCGTGGTAATTCCCGAACTGCCCATCAGCCCTAAGCCCAAAGCTGCCTGAGCGAGCAAGTTGTCATCTTCGCCAGTGCCTGTCAGCGGACGCCCCAGAACCAGGTACGACAAGGCCTGCTCCTGACTCATGGCCGGCTCCGAGAAGATTTGCGTGGTGGGCTGCTCCGCGCTGCCCGTCAAGCGAATCCCGGCGATGACGTCGTCGGTCTGGCGAACCGCTTCAATGTCCAGATACGGCTGATCGATAGGGCCTGCAAACAGCAGACGCGCCCGGCGAATGGTCAGCCTCTGGCCATAAGCACGGTAGCGACCATTGTTCAGACGCAACTCACCCCGGGTGTCCATGTTGTTGCCAATATGCACCTGGCCCGCCAGATCGGCATTCAGGCCAAAGCCCGAAAACGTCAGCAGCTCTTGCCCAACCACCACGTTGATGTCCATGTCGACCACCATGGGGGGCGCCTCATCCGACACCTGTTGCCCGACAATCACAGTGTCATCCGAAATCTTGACCGTCGAAGGCGGCAATTCGCGAACCACGATTTCACCTTTGGGTACGTTTACCGTGCCCGCAATCATCAGGGTGTTATTGGCGTTAAGCGAAATTTTCAGGTCCGGCGCAACCTCTAGCTTGGCGTATGGCTCAACCGTGACCGGAAGATGATTGCCCTTGACCAATACATTGACCGCCGTGGCCTTGCCCCAGGCCACATCGCCGCTGATGCTGCCCTGCCCCTGCTTGCCGCTGGTCCAGCCACCATTGAGCTGCGCGGTTTCGCCGTTGATATTGGCCGTCAGTTGCAGGTTCTCGAAGTTGGTCGGCAGTTGCGGGCCCGACACCTCACCACCGGTCAGGGCCACATTGCCGTTGATGTGCGGCGCCAGCAAACCGCCCGCGATCGTGCCCGAGCCATTCAACTGCCCCGTGAGCTTTTCAACCATGGGTACAAAGGGGCGAACGACCGAAACATCCAGCCCGCTCAGGCGGAACTCACCGGTAATCGGCTTGTTTTTCGGCAATGGATTGATCCGTGCGCTGAGCATCAATTGCCCCAGCTTGCCACCGTCAAAATCGAACCGCGTGTCGACCCGGTCAGGGGTCAGGTTGCTGGTCAATTTGAACGTCTGATACGGGAAGTTCAGCCACTGGCCCTTATCTTTGATACGCAAAGTGCCACCGCTGGCATCCACCACAACCTGGCCCTTCGGCCCGCTGGCAGGCAAGTCCAGCAACAGGTCTGCGTTGAGCTGACCCTGCCACTGGAAATCCTTGGGCAACCACTGCGCCAGACTGTCGAGGGGGAACTGCTTGAGGTGCAACCGCAGTTGCGGGTCCGGCACCAGACGCTGATCTTCACTGCACAGGCTGGCAGGACCGGAGATCCAGCATTGCGCCCCCAGGTTGACCCGGCCATCGGCCAGACGCTCGAGACGCGCCGGTTTTTGCAGCTGCCAATCCTGGCCCCCAGCCTTGATGTCACCACTGACCAGTCGTCCACGCCATTTGTCTTTGTCCAGGCCACCGTCCAGTGCCATACCCAGCTGCAGAGTTGGCCCTTGCAAAGCCAGTTTCAGCTGTTGACGCTTGATATCGCCGCTGCCGTTAGCGGTCAGTACACCGAACTGAGTATCACCGGCCTGAATTCCGCTGCCTTTGAGGTCGATCCGGCCTCGCTGATTGCCATCGAGGCTGGCGTTCAGGGTCAGGTTTTGCAGGTGGTTGTCAGCAAAAGCCAATTGCTGGCCATTCAACACAACCTTGCCTTGCGGCGCCTTGAGCGTACCGGCAACGTCGACCTGCCCTTTAAGTTGCCCGCGCAGTTCAGGCCATAGCTGACCCAGGCGCGGCAAATTGAGGTCCAGTTGTGCCTTGATCTGTTGCTGCAAACTGGCGGTGCCGTTAATCCGGTTATCCCCCAGACGAATGTCCAGCGCACTGACGGTCCAGGCCTCGCCTTCACCCGCGGCTTTGGCCTGAAGCATGGCGGGCAAGCCACGCAGACGGCCTTTGAGGTCAAGATTGGCATCCAGCTTGAGGCGCTCGTTCTTGAACTCGCCGGCGCTACGCAAGGGCCCCGCCAGCGTGCCAGGCAATTCGGCAACCCAGTACGCGGGGTTGATGGCGCTCAAGTCCAGCGCGGTGTCCCAGGCAACCCCGTCGGCAAACTGAACATTCACGTGGCCCTCGGCTTTGCCCTGCCCGGCAACCAGCTTGAGCTCCGGCAGGAAGATTTTGCCCAGATCGCCACTGAACGGGCTGCTGAGGCTGAACTTGCCTGCAGGCCCGTCGAGGTCGGCCTTGAAGTTGCCCAGGTAATTGCCGTCGCGGTAGGAGACTTCGCCGCTAAAGGTACGAAGATCCACATCAGGTTTGGCGATGACCGGGTAAAGGTTATGCCAGGGGAATTCCAGCCAGTCGATCTTGGCCTCGGCGCTCAATCCCTGATGCCAGTCCACCTGCCCCGAGAGCTTCAAGTGTTGCTGGGGGCCGGAGGTCAATTGCAGTGCCGCGATCTGTGCGCCCCTGGCATCCACTCGCCCTTTGAGCAGCAGATTTACCGGCGTATTTTCAGCCGGCAAGGTGGCGCTGCCGTTCAGCTCGTAACCGTCCTTCAAATCACCTTTGGCGCTGAGCACCAGCTGTTCGACTTGCAAGGTGTCCGGCAGGTCGAAGCCGGGGTTGAACTGCTCCGATGTGATCTTCAACTGTGCCGGCAGGTTGTCGGCCAAGGGTTGAAGCTCGCCCGCGATATGAGCATTGAGATAACCGCTGGTATCCGCTGTCAGGTTCAGCGTGGTGCGCACATTGCCATCGACCTTCAGCGCCAGTGCCAATAGTTTGCCATCCGGCGCAGGCAGGCTGATGTTGCCTTGCAGGGCAAGCGGCCAGTCGCCATTGGGCTGCAACAGCCCGGACATCTCTACATTCAGGTCTTCACGTTCGACATGCACCGAGTCTATCCGCAGTCCCTTGGCGGTCCATTGCGCCGCCATCTGCATGCCCTTGAGCTGCTCGATACCGTTGAACAGTACATTGCCGACTTTCACGTCCCCGACTTCGATCGCCAGCGGCAATTTGAGATCAGGCAAGCTGACCGGGCCGCTGCTGCTGTCGTCACCCGGCGGAAATTGCAGGCTGACCCGGTCGGCCTGCAACTGGTCGATACACAGCGTCATGCGGGTCAGGCAGCCCGGCGACCAGGCAAAAATCGGCCGATTGACTTCGACACGGCTGCTGCCTTGTTCCCACAATAAGTAATCGGCACTCCACTGGCCGCCCAGGCGCCCGGCAAAGTTTTCCACCTGCAAACCGGGCACTTGTCCCAACACCCAGCGGCTGCCCGCCTGGGTGCCGAGAACCACCCCCAGCCCGACAACCACCAGCAGCACCAACGCCAACAGCACAAGGCCAACTATTTTCAAACCACGAATCACAGCTCAGGCCCCATCGAAAAGTGCAAACGAACCCCGCCATCGTCATCCAGCGCATGGGCCAGATCGAGACGTATAGGGCCTACCGGCGAAATCCAGCGAATACCGACACCAACACCGGTTTTCAAGCTCGGGAAGTCCAGGGTGTTGAACGCATTGCCCTGATCGACAAAGGCCGCCCAGCGCCATTTTTCAGCGAACTGATACTGATATTCGAGGCTCCCTGCCAGCATGTAGCGCCCGCCGATGCGATCACCGTCCGAGTTTTTTGGCGACAGGCTCTGGTAGTCATAGCCACGCACGCTTTGATCGCCACCGGCAAAGAACCGCAAGGACGGCGGAATCGACTTGTAGCCGTTGGTGGCGCTGCCACCGAACTGGACACGGCCCAAAAAGCGGTGCTTGTCCCACAGGGTGGTCAGGGCCTTGAACTTGATATCGCCGTGCAGCAGGTTGGTATCCGACATCAGGCCTTCTTTGGCCACCTGCACATCGGTGTTGATGCTGTAACCGTGGCTCGGGTCGATGCGGTTATCACTGCGCAGGACCGAATAACTCACCCCCGGCATCAGTAAGGTACTCAGACCCGAGTCATCGCCCAGACGGTATTCTTCGCGCTGCCACTTGAGCGAAACAATCCGCGTCCAGCCGTTATCCAGCTTGCTGTGCCACTCGGGCCCAACCGTCAGCAGCTTGCTCAAGGTATCGGTATTGGCAATTTCTTCGTACTGATAGCCCGCAGCCAGGCGCAGCTTGTCCGTCAGGGGCGGGTCCAGCGGAATGTCATACCAGGCGCCGACGTTTTGCTTGGGCTGGGAAATCTCGGACTCAAAGCCATAGCTGTCGCCCCGCGGGTTGTCCCAGTGCCGGGTCCAGCTGGCTTTGCCCCGGGGGCCGGTGTCGGTCGAATAACCAAGACCCAGGGTCATGGTGCGCGGTTTGCGCGTTTGCAGATCCACGTCGACCGGAATCACCTGCCCCACAGCGGTACTCGGTGCAGCATCGACGCGCACAATCTCAAAATAGCCGCTGCTTTGCAGGTTTTGGTTGAGCTCGGCGATCAGCTCCGAGTCATAAGGGGTGTCGGGTTTAAAGGGCACCATGCGTTGCAGCAGGGTTTGATCAAAGGGCGCATCACCGGCAAAACTGACTTTGCCGAGCACATAGCGCGGCCCGCTTTCGTAGACCAGATTGATATCGGCAAACCCGCCTTTAGGATCGACCAGCAGTTCGTGCTTGATGAATTTACCGTTGAAAAAACCGTAGCGCAGGGCACGGTTCAGAATCATCCGTTTGGCTTGTTCGTAGTTGCCCTGATTGAGCACCGCGCCGGGTTTGAGATCATCACTGGCGGGGATTTGAAAGGCCTTGAGCGAGGCAGCCGGGCCTTCGACACGCACGTTGACGTTGCGCAGATGCACCGGCTCACCGGGATCGATACTCAACTCCAGACGCGGCGGATCACCGGGTTTGACCTCGACATCAATGGTGGGTTGGTAGTAACCCAGGGCCTGGGAGGCTTTCAGGGCTTGCTCCTGGGCGCCACGCTTGAAGCGCAACAAAGCCGCCTCGTCGCGATCGCCGAGGCTGCCGATATAGCCTTCCACATTGGCCTTGAGGGCATTGTTTGCCGGCTTGACCTTGACCACCAACTCGCTTTGGGCAAATGCCGCGAAGCTGCTGATCAGCAGGACAAGACCACTGGTAAATCTTCCTGGAAACTTCATAGGCGCGGATGCTATCACGGGCAGGAGTGCGCATAGAGCGCACCAACGCGCAGAAGTTCGGTTTTAAGCCATGTCTGTATGTAACACCTGCGGATTGGCGTGAAAAAACACGCGCTCAACCACCGGGCCGATCGCCACTTCACCGATCTCCACATACCCCTGACGTTTGTAGAAATCCTGATAATGCGGGTTGCCCGTATCGAGCACCACGCCTTCGGAATGCTCGTCCTCGGCGCACCAGTTGTGCACGGCCTCAAGCAACTGTTCGCCATAGTGCAAGCCTTGAAGTTCAGGATGGATGCCCAGCAGTGGCAACATGTGTACCGCGTCGCCGGGCACGCAGGCCAGGACCGCCTGATGATAGTCAAGATAGCGCCGCGTGCAGCGCAACCCCGTGCTCAGCAACATGCGCAACTGCCACGCCCAGCTTTCCGTAATGCCCAGCCGCCGTTGTGGCGGGGCAATCAGGGCAATGCCCACCAGCCGGTCATTGACCAGCAATCCCAGCGCGGGCAGATCCTGCAGGAAATGCTGCTTTACCAACTCGCGAACCGTGGTCCGAACCCGTTGCTCATAGCCCCGGCGCTGCGCCTCAAACAAGTAGCGAAACGTCGGTTCATGCCTGTATGCCTGATAAAGCAGAGAACGCGCTTCCCTGGAATAGCCGCTGTCGAGCATTTGAATCTGGCTGGCGGCGTTCGACGTTTGCGTCATGACGGTCAATCTCCCTGGCGGATGGCGGCACTTCTAGTGAGTACGAGCCCCCGAGGACCACAACAGTTCAATCGTGGCCACGTGCTTCCTACGTTAGCAGCGCATTTGCCGCACTGCACGCAGGCCGCTAACATCGCAGTTTTGCTCAGGACTGCCCGCCCATGAAAATCGTTTCTTTCAACATCAACGGTCTGCGCGCCCGGCCGCATCAGCTGGCAGCGCTGATTGAAAAACACCAACCCGACGTGATCGGCCTGCAAGAAACAAAAGTCCATGACGATCAGTTCCCCCTGGCCGATATCGAAGCACTGGGCTATCACGTGCACTTTCATGGGCAGAAAGGCCATTACGGGGTCGCCCTGCTCTCGCGCCAGGCACCGCTTGAATTGCACAAAGGCTTCGCCGGCGATGAAGAAGATGCCCAGCGGCGCTTTATCTGGGGCACGTTCGCTGACGAAAACGGCCAGCCGGTAACCATCATGAATGGTTATTTCCCACAGGGAGAAAACCGCGATCACCCGACCAAATTCCCTGCCAAGCAACGCTTTTACAGCGACCTGCAACAACTGCTCGAGAGCCAGTTCAGCAACGAGCAGCCATTGATCGTGATGGGCGACATCAATATTTCCCCGCAAGACTGTGACATCGGCATCGGCCCGGACAACGCCAAGCGCTGGCTGAAAACCGGCAAGTGCAGTTTTTTGCCCGAAGAGCGCGAGTGGATGGAACGCCTCAAGGGCTGGGGGCTGGTGGACAGCTTTCGCTACCTGTACCCGGATGTGACTGATCGCTTCAGCTGGTTCGACTATCGCAGCCGTGGTTTCGAAGACGAGCCCAAGCGCGGCCTGCGCATCGACGTCATCCTGGCCTCCCGGGGGCTGGTGCCCCGGATCAAGGCTGCAGGTGTCGACTACGACCTGCGCGCCATGGAAAAGCCTTCGGACCATGCGCCGATCTGGCTGGAATTGAGCTGAACGGGTGCAGCAGCAAGCTCGCCCCTGCAGGGTTATGTGATGAAAATTACAGAACCTGCGGGAGCGGGCCCTGGACCTGTGTCATCGGGCTGAAACACATCTGACTTAAATTGCTGGCATTTCCCTGGGGAAGGTGCCCGTCGATGCTGCGCTTAATGTTGCTATGCCTGTTATGGGCGATAGCCAGTCCGGCCCATGCCGCCGATTTGCGAATTCAGGGTTCAAACACCATTGGTGCCAATCTCGGACCGGCACTGGTGACGGCCATGCTGATACAACAAGGTCTGCACGACGTCCACAACGTCCCTGCATCCCCTCCCAACGAGCACAGCATTGTCGGCACCAATGCGCTGGGGCAACAGGTACGGGTGGATGTAGCAGCCCACGGCTCCGGCACCGGTTTCACTGCATTAAAGGCAGGGCAAGCGGATTTAGTGGCCTCCTCGCGCCCGATCAAGGATCGGGAACTGGTGGAACTCGAAGCCCTTGGCGACCTGAAAAGCCCCGACGCCGAGCAAGTCATCGCCATCGACGGACTGGCCATTATCCTTCACCCGGGCAACCCGATTTCTCAATTGAATACCGAGCAACTGGCACAGATATTCAGCGGTCAGATCAGCACATGGGACGCTCTGGGCGGTATCCCGGGCCCGATTCATTTATATGCCCGAGATAACCAGTCCGGCACTTGGGAGACCTTTAAAGAGTTGGTGCTGAGCCGTACCGAACATCCGTTAAGCAAGACGGCGCAGCGCTTCGAGTCCAGCGAGCAGCTGTCAGATGTCTTCAGCCATGATCCCCAAGGCATAGGTTTTATCGGTCTGCCTTACATCCGTGGCGCCAAAACCCTGGCCATCGTGGACGGGTCGTCCCAACCGATGCTGCCGCTCAACAGTTTGATTGCCAGCGAAGATTACCCGCTGTCGCGACGCCTGTTCTTTTACCTGCCACCGACCAGCAGCAACCCCTGGGCCCGAGCACTGATTAGCTTCACCCAAAGTGCCCAGGGCCAGGCCATCGTTGCGCAAAACGGTTTTGTCGCCCAAAGGGTCCAGGCCAGCAGCGTGCTTCCCGGCGCGCATATGCCCCGGGACTACCAGACGTTGACCACACAGGCGCAGCGTTTGTCAGTCAATTTCCGTTTTGAGGAAGGCAGTGCATCACTGGACAACAAGGCACGTCAGGACTTGCTGCGGGTGGTCGACTATTTAAAGGCCAATGGCAAGTTGGACCGGCAGGTGACACTGGTGGGTTTTGGCGATGCCAAAGACGACCCCGAACGCGCGCAACTGCTGTCCAAACTCAGAGCCATGGCGGTACGCCGCGAGCTGGTTAAAAGCGCTGTAGTGCTGCGTGAGATCCGGGGTTACGGCGCGCAGATGCCAGTGGCGGCCAATACCGAAGATGAAGGCCGCCTGAAGAATCGCCGGGTTGAAGTGTGGGTTCATTGAACCGGCAGCTGGCTTGCCAGCGATGGCATACCAGCTCCCGCAATAGACAAGCCTCAGGGCTGCAGGGCAGCGTACTTGTCCAGTTCAAACTTGCCCACCGCAGCCCGGTGTACTTCATCCGGCCCGTCGGCCAGACGCAGGGTGCGTTGCATCGCGTACATGTAGGCCAGCGGGAAGTCTGCCGAAACCCCGGCGCCACCATGGAGCTGAATGGCCCGGTCAATCACCTTCAGTGCGACGTTGGGGGCAATGACCTTGATCTGCGCTATCTCGCTTTTCGCAACTTTATTGCCCGCCACGTCCATCATGTAGGCCGCCTTCAGAGTCAGCAGCCGGGCCATATCAATCTCCATGCGCGAGTCGGCAATCTTGTCGATATTGCCCCCCAGCCGCGCCAGCGGTTTGCCAAAGGCCGTGCGCGCCAGCGAGCGCTTGCACATCAGCTCCAGTGCCCGCTCGGCCATACCAATTGAGCGCATGCAGTGGTGAATACGCCCCGGGCCAAGGCGGCCCTGGGCAATCTCAAAACCGCGTCCTTCGCCCAGCAAGACGTTTTCGTACGGCACCCTTACATTATCGAACAACACTTCGGCATGACCGTGGGGTGCATCGTCGTAGCCGAACACCGGCAATGGCCGTACGATTTTCACCCCCGGCGTGTCGACGGGCACCAGGATCATCGAGTGTTGTTGATGGCGCGGGTTCCCGGGATTGCTCAGCCCCATGAAAATCAAGATTTTGCAACGCGGGTCACAGGCTCCCGAGGTCCACCATTTGCGGCCATTGATCAGCCACTCATCGCCGTCCCTTACAGCACGGGCCTCCATATTGGTGGCATCGGACGAAGCCACCTCGGGCTCGGTCATGGCAAACGCCGAACGGATCTCGCCACGCAGCAGCGGTTCAAGCCATTGCTGCTTTTGCTGCGCACTGGCGTAGCGCACCAATACTTCCATGTTGCCGGTATCCGGCGCCGAGCAGTTGAAGGGCTCCGGACCGAGCATCGAACGGCCCATGATTTCAGCCAGCGGTGCGTACTCCAGATTCGTCAGCCCGGCGCCCAGGTCCGATTCAGGCAAAAACAGGTTCCACAGCCCTTCAGCCCTGGCCTTGCGTTTCAACTCTTCCATCACAGCCGTTGGCTGCCAGCGATCACCTTCAGCCACTTGCCGGTCGAAAATCGCTTCCGCCGGATACACATGAGCGTCCATAAACGCTGTCACGCGCTCGCGCAGGGCCTGAACTTTCGGGGAATAAGCGAAATCCATGGGTGGCTACCTTTTACCGGGAATAACGAAATGTGATGCCCGATCCTAGAACAGCCACCTACCATTTACCCTGCCTATTTACCGCGTGTATTACCATTCATAAGCAATATATGATTCGCCGCAGTCAACAACTGAACAAGAGCCCCGGGCCATGAATCTGAACAAGGTCGATCTCAATCTGTTTATCGTCTTCGACGCTATCTACACCGAAGCCAATCTGACTCGCGCCGGGCAAATCATCGGTATCACCCAGCCGGCGGTATCCAATGCCCTTGCACGTCTGCGCGAGAGTTTTAACGACCCGCTGTTCGTGCGCACGGCCCAGGGCATGGTGCCGACCCCCATGGCCCAGAACATCATCAGCCCGGTGCGCAGTGCCCTGGCCCTGTTACGTGTGTCCGTCCAGGAAAGTCGTATTTTCAATCCGCTACAAGCCAGTAAAACGTTCCGGATCAGCATGACCGACCTGACCGAGGCGGTGATTTTGCCCCCGCTGTTTCAGCGCTTGCGGCGTCAGGCACCGGCAGTAGTGATCGAAAGTTTTCTTTCCCATCGACGTGAAACCACCAGTGACCTGGCTGCCGGGCGCCTGGATTTTGCCGTGGATGCGCCGCTCAACACCGACCCGCAGGTACGTCACGTCAAATTAATGGAAGACCGCTATGTCTGTGCCATGCGCCAGGGCCATCCATTAGCCAGCAAGCCCGTGATCAACCTGGATGAATATCTGGCACTGACCCATATCCATATCTCGACCCGCCGCAACGGCCTGGGGGAAGTCGACCTGGCGCTGGGCAAAATGGGCCTGCAGCGCAAGATCACCCTGCGCTCGCAGCACTACCTGATGGCCTCCAATGTGTTGCAACAAACCGACATGGTAATGACCGTACCCGAGCGTTTTGCCCGGCGTCATGCCCTGCACTTTGTCAAATTGCCGCTCAACGAACTGCCCAACGTCGAAACCCATTTGTACTGGCATGAAAGTACCGAGCAAGACCCGGCCAATCGCTGGATGCGTGAGCAACTGATTGAAGTGTGCCGGGAACAAGTCATCCGCGAAAATGAAGCCGGGGCCGCCAGCTTGCTTGACGTAAACGTCAAGCAGCCATTAGCTTAAGGGCATGAATTCTCAAGAGCCCGCCCATGAGCAGCCAGACGTACAGTATTTCCGACCTTGCCCGCGAGCTCGACATCACCACCCGGGCCATCCGCTTTTACGAAGAACAGGGCCTGCTCGCCCCCGAGCGACGCGGCCAGGAACGGGTGTACTCCGCCCGGGACAAAGTCAGCCTGAAATTGATTTTGCGCGGCAAGCGCATCGGCTTTTCACTGGCCGAATGCCGCGAGCTGATCGAGCTTTACGACCCCAGCAGCGGCAATCAAAAACAATTGAACAGCATGCTGGGCAAAATCGCCGAGCGCCGTGAGCAACTGGAACAGCAATTGCTGGACATTCAACAGATGCAGCTTGAACTCGATACGGCTGAAGAGCGTTGCATCCAGGCCCTCGAACAAACCATAAAAAACCTGCCGGCCTCCTGAGGCCCAAGCTCCCCCAGGGCGCATACAAAAATACGGTGAATCCCATGACACTCCCTACCCATGTGCGTCTGATTGAAGTCGGCCCGCGCGACGGCCTGCAAAATGAAGCCCGCCCCATAAGCGTGGCGGACAAGGTGCAACTGGTTGACGCCCTGACGGATGCCGGGCTTGGCTATATAGAGGCCGGTAGTTTTGTCTCGCCCAAGTGGGTGCCGCAAATGGCCGGGTCTGCCGAAGTCTTTGCCCATATCCGGCGCAAGCCCGGTGTGGTCTATGGCGCTCTGGCGCCCAACATGCGCGGGTTTGAAGACGCCATGGCAGCGGGTGTGAAGGAGGTTGCGGTATTTGCCGCTGCGTCCGAGGCGTTCTCCCAACGCAATATCAACTGTTCGGTCAGCGAAAGCCTGGCCCGCTTTGTCCCCATCATCGAGGCCGCCCGGCAACATGGCATCAGTGTGCGCGGCTACGTGTCCTGCGTGCTCGGCTGCCCCTATGAAGGCGACATCGCACCGCAACAGGTCGCAGCGGTGGCACAAGAGCTGTATGCCATGGGCTGTTACGAGGTTTCACTGGGTGACACCATCGGTACCGGCACTCCGACGGCGACACGGACAATGATTGAGGCGGTAAGCGCTCATGTCCCGCGGGAAAAACTCGCCGGGCATTTCCATGACACCTATGGCCAGGCGCTGGTCAATATCTACGCCAGCCTGCAAGAGGGCATCGCGGTGTTTGACAGCTCGATCGCCGGGCTGGGCGGCTGCCCGTATGCCAAGGGCGCCAGCGGCAACGTGGCCACCGAAGACGTGTTGTACATGCTCAACGGCATGGGCATCGAGACCGGGGTCGACCTGGACAAACTGCTGCTGGCCGGCGAACACATTTGCAAGGTACTGGACCGTGTTACCGGCTCCCGGGTAGCAAGGGCGCGCCAAGGGGCATAAGTGTGGCTGAGTGTTACCTCGTCATCCCCCAAACGAGTAACACGGAAACAAACCGGCCTGCTCCGCGGCCGGTTTTTTATTGCCTGTAATCTCAACCCATTGATTTATAAGGATTTTAAAAAGTTGGCACGGCTCCTGCTATCTCTATGGCATAACAAGAATAAAAATCGCAGCAACATAATAAAAACAATACGAAACGACTCTGACATAACAAAAACAACACGACAGAGACGCAGCTAACAGATTTTTTTGGAGAAGGTTTACTTTTCCGAGGAGCCAAAAGCCACCTCGCAACCGGGCAGAGAATAATAAAACTACCTTCAGGTAGCACCCGCACAGGTTGGATCACAGGTTTGATAGCCGGTGATGAAAGTGGATCAGCGCTCAAAAAAATACGTTTGCTCTTGATCCTGCATGGGGATCGCACAAAACAGCAACAAAGGGCCACGGTTCCAAAAACAACAATAGACCGCCCCTCAATAATAAAAAAAGAGCACGCAACGACATATTAAAGGGGAGCCTCGGCTCCCCTTTGTGTTGTCTGTAATCCCCGTTTTTCTGCAGGAGCGAGCTTGCTTCGCGATGGGGAGGTTGGCGCAACCGTTGCAGTCACGCCGTATTGATCCTGTCGCGAGGCAAGCTCGCTCCCGCAGGGATTTGAGCAAGCCTTAAGGTGTGCCGATTTCCTGAATGCTGATTTCACGCATTTTGAATTTCTGAATCTTGCCGGTCACCGTCATCGGAAACACATCCACAAACTTGAAGTAACGCGGCGTCTTGAAGTGCGCGATGCGCGACTTGCACCAGGTTTGCAGTTCCAGCTCGTTGGCTGTGTGACCCGGATGAAACTTGATCCAGGCGACGATCTCTTCGCCGTACCTGGCATCGGGAATGCCCACCACCTGTACATCTGCCACCGCAGGGTGAGTGAAAAAGAACTCTTCCAGCTCCCGCGGGTAAATGTTTTCACCCCCGCGAATAATCATGTCCTTGTTGCGCCCGACGATGCGCACATAGCCCTGCTCATCCATCTGCGCCAGATCACCGGTATGCATCCAGCCTTCGCTGTCGATTGCCTCGCGGGTGGCCTGCGGGTTGTTCCAGTAGCCCAGCATCACGCTATAGCCCCGGGTACACAACTCACCGATCGCGCCCCGGACCACAACATTGCCCTCGGCATCGATCAGCTTGTTCTCCAGTTGCGGCTGAGTTCGTCCTACGGTGGTAACGCGCAATTCGAGATCATCCGCAGGCGCGGTCTGTATCGATACCGGACTGGTTTCTGTCATGCCATAGGCGATCTGTACTTCCCCCATGTGCATCTCGCTGATGACCCGGCGCATCACCTCTATCGGGCAAGTGGCTCCGGCCATGATCCCGGTGCGCAGGCTCGACAGGTCAAATTCAGCGCGCTGCGGGTGGTCGAGCATGGCGATGAACATGGTGGGTACACCGTACAGGGCCGTTGCCCGCTCCTGGGCAACGGCTTGCAGGGTCAGGCCAGGGTCAAAGGCTTCACCGGGATAGATCATGGTGGTGCCATGGGTCACGCACCCCAGGTTGCCCATCACCATGCCGAAACAATGATAGAGCGGCACCGGAATCACCAGCCGGTCACTGGATGTCAGGCCCAAGCTTTCGCCAACCATATAGCCATTGTTGAGGATGTTGTGATGGCTGAGGGTGGCACCTTTAGGAAACCCCGTGGTGCCCGAGGTGTACTGAATGTTCACCGCTTGACCGGGCTGCACACTGGCCTGACGCCTGTCGAGTTGTTCGGCATTGACCCCGGCGGCCAGCGTGCTCAGTTGCGACCAGGGTAAAAAGCCTGCAGGTGGCTGTGCATCGAGACTGATGACTCCGCGCAACGCGGTAAAGCTTTCATTCTCCAACTGCCCTGCCGCCGAATCGGCCAGCGCTGGAATCAGCTCCTGGAGCATGGCGTGATAGTTGGAGGTTTTGAACGAGCCGGCACAGACCAGCCACTGACATGCTGACTGTTGAAGGACATATTCCAGTTCAGACAGCCGGTAGGCAGGGTTGATGTTGACCAGAATCACGCCGATTTTGGCGCTGGCGAACTGGCACAGGAACCATTCAACACAGTTCGGCGCCCATACTCCCAGCCGGTCTCCGGGCCGCAAGCCCAATGCCAGCAACCCTCTGGCATGCAGGTCAACGGCTGCTGCCAGCTGAGCCCAGGTGAACCGCTGCTGTTGATGGCAGACCACCAGCGCGTCGTTGCCGGCATAACGGGCGGCCGTTTGATCGAACGCCTGACCGATGGTCATCGCCAGCAACGCTTTGTCCTGCGGACCCTGGCTGTAACTGGGGACAGATGGTGACTTCATGAAAACTCCTCTTGTGATTGTTTTGGGAGCATGAGTACGCCGCCTGCAGGCGGCATCTCGATTGAAGAGCAAGAATGACTCTGCCTCAAGTTGACGTTAACGTAAAGGTCATTGACAGCTATCTACGCCAGGCTTACGTTAACGTAAAGCTTACCCATGGCGACGCAGCAAACGCCTCCCTATAAGAACAACGTACAAGGTGCCCCATGAGCTATCCGACTTTGAACTTCGCCCTTGGCGAAACCATCGACATGTTGCGCGATCAGGTGCAGGCCTTCGTTGCAGCAGAGCTGGCGCCACGGGCGGCGCAGATCGACAAGGACAACCTGTTCCCGGCGGATATGTGGCGCAAGTTCGGTGACATGGGCCTGCTGGGCATCACTGTTGCAGAAGAGTACGGCGGTACCGGGCTGAGCTATCTGGCCCACGTGGTGGCAATGGAAGAAATCAGCCGCGGCTCAGCCTCGGTCGCCCTCTCCTATGGCGCCCACTCCAACCTCTGCGTCAACCAGATCAACCGCAACGGCAGCCACGCACAGAAACTCAAGTACCTGCCCAAACTGATCAGCGGCGAACACGTCGGAGCCCTGGCCATGAGTGAGCCGAACGCCGGCTCCGATGTGGTTTCGATGAAGCTGCGTGCCGACAAGCGTGGCGACCACTTTGTACTGAACGGCAGTAAAACCTGGATCACCAACGGCCCGGATGCCGATACCTACGTGATCTACGCCAAAACCGATATCGAAAAAAATGCCCATGGCATCAGTGCGTTCATCGTCGAACGCGACTGGAAAGGCTTCAGCCGCAGCAAGCATTTCGACAAGCTCGGCATGCGCGGTTCGAACACTGGCGAACTGTTTTTCGATGATGTGCAAGTCCCGCAGGAAAACCTGCTGGGCCCTCTGAACGCCGGGGTGAAAGTCCTGATGAGCGGCCTGGACTACGAACGTGTGGTGCTCTCGGGTGGCCCCACCGGGATCATGCAAGCCTGCATGGATCTGGTGGTGCCTTATATCCACGACCGCAAACAGTTTGGCCAGAGCATCGGCGAGTTTCAGTTGATTCAGGGCAAAGTCGCCGACATGTATACCCAGCTCAATGCCAGCCGCGCTTATCTGTATGCGGTGGCGGCCGCCTGCGAACGTGGCGAAACCACGCGCAAGGATGCAGCCGGGGTGATTTTGTACAGCGCTGAACGTGCCACCCAAATGGCCCTCGACGCGATCCAGATTCTGGGCGGCAACGGTTATATCAATGAATTCCCAGCCGGACGCCTGTTGCGCGACGCCAAGCTGTATGAAATCGGCGCGGGCACCAGCGAGATCCGTCGCATGCTGATTGGCCGCGAACTGTTTAACGAAACTCGCTAAGGAGCGCGCATGTCCATTCTGCACACGACAATCAACCCGCGTTCGGCCGAATTCCTGACCAATCGTGACGCCATGCTCAAACAGGTTGAGGCCCTGCACACCCTGCTCAACCAGGTACAGCAAGGTGGCGGCGCCAAGGCCCAGGAGCGCCATACCTCCCGTGGCAAACTCCTGCCCCGAGAGCGCATTGATCGCTTGCTGGACAGCGGCTCTGCGTTTCTCGAACTCAGTCAACTGGCCGCTTACGGTGTATACGGCGAAGACGTCCCGGCGGCCGGAATAATCGCCGGTATCGGTCGTGTTGAAGGCGTGGAATGCATGATTGTGGCCAACGACGCCACGGTCAAAGGGGGCTCATACTACCCGCTAACGGTAAAAAAACACTTACGGGCGCAGACCATTGCCGAGCAAAACCGCCTGCCGTGCATCTATCTGGTGGACTCTGGCGGCGCCAACCTGCCGCGTCAGGATGAAGTGTTCCCGGACCGTGAACACTTCGGCCGGATCTTCTTCAATCAGGCCAATATGAGCGCGGCCGGCATCCCGCAAATCGCAGTGGTGATGGGCTCCTGCACCGCGGGTGGCGCGTATGTACCGGCCATGGCTGACGAAGCAATCATGGTGCGCCAGCAGGCGACGATTTTCCTGGCCGGCCCGCCGCTGGTGAAAGCCGCCACCGGCGAAGTGGTCAGTGCCGAGGACCTGGGCGGTGCCGATGTGCACTGCAAAATTTCAGGAGTGGCCGACCATTACGCCGAAAGTGATGAGCACGCCCTGGCCCTCGCGCGTCGCAGCGTAGCCAACCTCAATTGGCGCAAGCATGGCCAGTTGCAACAGCGGCTAGCGCAGGCACCGCTGTACAGCTGCGAAGAGCTGTATGGCATCGTGCCTGCCGACGCCAAGCAGCCCTTTGACGTACGCGAAGTGATCGCGCGTCTGGTGGACGACTCGGTATTCGATGAGTTCAAGGCCCTGTTCGGCACCACCCTGGTGTGCGGCTTTGCCCATTTACACGGTTACCCGGTGGCGATTCTGGCCAACAACGGCATCCTGTTTGCCGAAGCGGCACAAAAAGGCGCGCACTTTATTGAGCTGGCATGCCAGCGCGGTATTCCGTTGATTTTTCTGCAAAACATCACCGGCTTTATGGTCGGGCAAAAATACGAAGCCGGTGGCATCGCCAAACACGGCGCCAAACTGGTGACTGCAGTCGCCTGCGCCAAGGTCCCCAAATTTACAGTGATCATCGGCGGCAGCTTTGGCGCCGGTAACTACGGCATGTGTGGCCGGGCCTATGACCCGCGCTTTCTGTGGATGTGGCCAAACGCCCGGATCGGCGTAATGGGCGCCGAACAGGCCGCCGGGGTACTGGTACAAGTCAAGCGCGAGCAGGCCGAACGCAACGGCCTGGTATTTTCCAGCCAGGAAGAAGCCGCAATCAAACAACCGATCCTTGACCAGTACGAGCATCAGGGCCACCCCTACTACTCCAGTGCCCGCTTGTGGGATGACGGCGTAATCGACCCGGCGCAAACCCGTGATGTATTGGCGCTGGGCTTGTCGGCGGCGTTGAACGCTCCGATCGAAGCCACGCGCTTTGGTGTGTTTCGCATGTAACCCGCCCGGTGCCTGCAACGCTGGCGAGCCAGCGCCCACATCCATTTAAGGACTGACGGACATGATCGATTTCAACACCCTGGAACTGCACAACGACCCCCGGGGCTTTGCCACCCTGTGGTTGAGTCGCGAGCAAAAGAACAATGCTTTCAATGCCGAGATGATCCGCGAACTGATCCTCGCCCTGGACACCGTGCAAGGCGATCCGGCCCTGCGCTTTCTGGTGCTGCGCGGACGGGGCAAGCATTTCAGTGCCGGCGCCGACCTTGCCTGGATGCAACAGTCAGCCGAGCTCGATTATCACACCAACCTCGATGACGCCCGGCACCTGGCTGAACTGATGTACAACCTGGCCAAGCTGAAAATCCCGACCATAGCGGTGGTGCAAGGCGCAGCCTACGGCGGTGCCCTGGGCCTGATCAGTGCTTGCGACATGGCCATCGGCAGCGAGGATGCGCAGTTCTGTCTGTCCGAAGTCCGAATCGGCCTGGCGCCGGCCGTGATCAGTCCGTTCGTGGTACAGGCCATCGGCGAGCGCGCTGCACGCCGTTATGCCCTGACTGCGGAACGCTTCAGCGGTGAGCGTGCCCGTGAACTGGGGCTGCTCTCTGAGTGTTATCCCGGCGCCGAGCTTGAACGGCAAGTCGCCCTCTGGACCGACAACTTGCTGCTCAATAGCCCGCAGGCCATGCGTTCGTGCAAGGATCTGCTGCGCGAAGTCAGCCATGGAGCCACCACTACGGCCATTCGCCGCTACTGCGAAAACTCCATTGCCCGAATCCGGGTCAGCCCCGAAGGCCAGGAAGGCTTGCGCGCCTTTCTGCAAAAACGTGCGCCAAGCTGGCAGACCGACACCTCGTCCCGGGAGCCACGCCCATGAGCGCGCTTCAGATTACGTCTGTACTGGTGGCCAACCGGGGCGAAATTGCCTGCCGCGTGATGCGCACGGCCAAGTCTTTGGGCCTGACCACCGTAGCTGTCCACAGCGCCACCGACCGTGACGCACGGCACTGCCGCGAAGCTGATATCTGCGTCGATCTTGGGGGCAGCAAGGCCGCCGACAGCTACCTGAAAATCGACAAGATCATTGCTGCGGCTAAAGCCAGCGGGGCACAGGCGATTCATCCGGGTTATGGATTCTTGTCCGAAAACGCCGGTTTCGCACGCGCCATCGAGGACGCCGGACTGATCTTTCTCGGCCCCCCGGCTGCGGCGATTGATGCCATGGGCAGTAAATCGGCAGCCAAGGCGTTGATGGAAATTGCCGGGGTGCCGCTGGTGCCGGGCTACCACGGTGAAGCGCAGGATCTGGAAACCTTCCGCGCCGCAGCTGAGCACATCGGTTATCCGGTGTTGCTCAAGGCCACGGCCGGTGGCGGCGGCAAAGGCATGAAAGTAGTCGAGGACGTCAGCGAACTGGCCGAAGCCCTGGCCTCGGCACAACGTGAAGCGCTGTCCTCGTTTGGCGATGCGCGCATGCTGGTGGAAAAGTATGTACTCAAGCCACGTCACGTGGAGATCCAGATTTTTGCCGACCGCCTCGGTAACTGCCTGTACCTCAATGAGCGCGACTGCTCGATTCAGCGCCGTCATCAAAAGGTGGTTGAAGAAGCGCCGGCCCCGGGCCTCAGTATTGAACAACGCCGAGCCATGGGCGAGTCCGCGGTACGGGCGGCGCAGGCCATCGGTTATGTCGGCGCCGGCACCGTGGAGTTTTTGCTGAATGCACGGGGCGAGTTCTTCTTCATGGAGATGAACACCCGCCTGCAAGTGGAGCATCCGGTAACCGAAGCCATCACCGGACTGGATCTGGTGGCCTGGCAAATCCGCGTGGCCCGCGGTGAGGCGCTCCCCATCAGTCAGTCTGAAGTGCCTTTGCGCGGCCATGCGATTGAAGTACGCCTGTATGCCGAAGACCCGGGCAATGATTTTCTGCCGCAAACAGGACGTCTCGAGGTGTACCGCGAATCTGCCGCCGGGCCGGGGCTCCGGGTCGACAGCGGGGTCAGTGAAGGGGACGAAATTTCACCGTTCTACGATCCGATGCTGGGCAAGTTGATTGCATGGGGCGAAGACCGCGAACAGGCGCGCCTGCGGCTGCTCGCAATGCTTGATGAGTTCGCCATTGGCGGTTTGAAAACCAACCTGGCTTTTTTACGCCGCATCATCGCTCATCCGGCCTTCGCTACAGCCGAACTGGATACGGGCTTCATCCCCCGTTACCAGGAGCAATTACTGCCAGCCACCCTGCCTTTGCCTGCAGCATTTTGGTCCGCCGCGGGTGAAGCATTTCATCAGAGCCAGACATCCCAGGTGCGCGAAGATGACCCAGCCTCGCCCTGGGCCATCCGCAACGGCTTTCGCAACGGCCTGCCCCCGCAGACCCTGCTGGCCTTGAGTTGCAACGGCGAGCAGCAGGTCGTCAACCTCCACACGCCGTCAGCGGTGTTGCGCGACGAGCAATTGCTGATTGAACAGAACGGTGTGCGTCGCCAGCATCTGGCAATTCGCCGCGCAGAGACGCTCTACCTGCGCTGGGACGGCGAGTTGCATAGCGTCAGGGTCTATGACCCGATCGCCGCGGCAGGTGCCAGTCATGCCCAGACAGGTGGTTTGAGCGCCCCCATGAACGGCAGCATTGTGCGCATCCTGGTTGAAACCGGACAGACTGTCGAAGCCGGTACCCAATTGGTGGTGCTGGAGGCCATGAAAATGGAGCACAGCCTGCGGGCGCCCCACGACGGTGTGGTAACAGCGCTGTTTTGTCAGGAAGGCGAAATGGTCAGCGAAGGTACGGTGCTGGTTGAACTGACATAGAAGCAACAGCCAAAAAAGGCGGCCCTTTTTCAGGGGGCCGCCTTTTTTGGTTTCTAGAACTTGGCAGTGGCCTGTACTACCACTCCGATAACCCGGCAATGCTCATCAAACACTGTCTTGGGATAGGTCGGGTTCAGCGGCTTGAGATAGCGCTGGCCGCTCTCTTCAATCAACTGCCGGAAGGTGGCCTCTTCAGTGCCCGGAATGCGTGCGATCACCATTTTTCCCGGTTCGGGATCAATATCGGGATCCACCAGAATCATCATCCCTTGTGCAACGCTGATTCCTATCGGAGCGGTCATGGCATCGCCCCGCACTTGCAACCAGAACGCAGCACCTTTGGCGTAATGATCGCTGACCTCGAACACCTCGCCGGGTTGGTAGCCGGCCTCTCGGGCCTGCTCGTTGACCTGCCCCGCCGTCACCCAATTACTGACCGGATAACGAAAAGCAGAAGTGATGTCGTAGGAGCATTCGTTAGCAGCAGACTCATCCGCTGCAGCGCTGCGCTCGCGGATGACCAGGGCAATTTCCAGATGCTCCAGCCCCAGGGCGTGCAGCACTTTGTTCATTGTCGGCAAGTCGGGTTGACGGCGTTTATTGAGCCAATGACCGACACCGCCCTGGGAAGCCCCGACGCGTTCGGCTAGTTTTTCCTGCGTGAGCTTGAGCTCGCGCAATTTGGTTCTGACTAAAGCGATCCATTTATCCATCAGCCGAACAATACGGATTGAACTCGAGGCAACAATACACATTCTGTATTATTTATACCAATAATATAAATACCTTATGTACTAATCTGCTAATGGCTGATTCGATTAATCTTAGAGCGCAGGTAAATCATGACTCCCATAACAAAAATAACCCCGGAAACCGAGATTGAAATCGAGCTCGAAACCTTCAAGGACAGTGCCGCAACCCAGCGTGCACTCGACTATTATTTGAAACCGGCTGTTTCTCAGCACTATTTCGAGAAAAAACTGTTCATCGTACGCAGCGATCTGAGCCAGGAAGAAGCGCTGGTCAATGCATCAGATTTTCTGCGCTGTGCAATCGCTACCGCCCAGGGCGCAGCTGAAAGCCAGCAAGGCTCTCATCGCGACCTGTTCCTGAGCGTGGCGCACTGCGTCGAATCGGCCAAGATGCTGTTGGACAAAGCACTGGACGTGCAACAAGTCTCAGCGCGCTGAGAGACCAAAAGCCCCTGGCCAGTCCAGCTGGACCGGCTGGAATTTCGGTATGCCAGAGGCGCGACTCACAATGGAGGCACCGGCCCCATGAGCCAACGCCGCTCAATCAAGGGATCAGGCGTGTAGCCTCTGCTTTGCCGCGCAGTAAGATCTGACGCAATGGCTGACGTACTTGTTAAGGCGCCCCCCTGCAGTACACCCAGGACACATCAATAATTGCGCGCCCATTGATTACCTGGTCCGGCGCATGCAGCCCATCGCACCGCCACAACCCTTCGGTATGCCTGCTCACGGTGATGAGCGATGACATCGACAGGGCGATCACTGGTTGTACAAGCTTCAGGTTCAGCAGGCACAGCCACGTATCGCATTGGGCCAGGTCAAACCATCACGGTGTTGCTGCTGGGGTAAAAAAATTTCTGGCCCTAAAGGCCTGAGATAGAGGGGTCTAGCGGGGAATGAGCGGGGAAACCAGGACAAAGCAAGGAAAACAGCTTGACCTGCAAATAAGAATGATTATTATTGCACTTAGCTGGTCGCGAGATCAGTCGATAATTCAAGGAACCTTAGGTCGGTTTTTTGAATTAGCTCCTCATCAGGCTAATCACGGTTATTTGACCCGGCTTCTGGCCGGGTCTTTTTTTTTGCGGCCAGTTATCTGGCTCTGCGTGCTTCAGGCTAATGAAGTCTGGTGTGCGGCCGGTTTTTTTCGGTGACCGCTACGATGCGGGCGATGATAGCAAAAGAACATCGACCAACGGAAGCCTGAAGTCCCGAAACAACGGCCGTTACGGCAAGTTAGCACTTGAGAATCACTCGCAAATACACTATCGTGGCGCTGCGTCAAGGATGACGCCCCCCCTCCCTTCTCCCCGCTTCCCGTTCTCCAAAATTCCGTATTGGCCCGGCGCCGTTGCGATGTAAAGTAACGCCCACAATTATCAGATTCCGGGACTTTGACGATGACCGTGGCGCCCTCTTCCGTTCGCATCAGCAGTGACTTTGACAGCGGCAACATCCAGGTGCTGGATGCCAGTGACCCGCTGCACCTCAAGCTTGCGATCAAGCCCGATACCCGCAGCCCGCACTTTCAATGGTTCCACTTCAAGGCCGAAGGCCTGATACCCGGCCAGACCCACCATTTTCAGTTGAGCAACGCCAGCCAGTCCTCTTACAACAAAGCATGGGATGGCTACCAGGCCGTGGCGTCCTATGATCACGAAACCTGGTTCCGCGTTCCCACCGAGTTCGACGGCAAAGCCTTGAATTTCAGCGTGCAGGCCGAGCACCCAGTCATCTGGTTTGCTTACTTCGAACCCTACAGCCGCGAGCGTCATGATCTGTTGATCAAGAATGCACTCCAGTGGTCGGGCTGCGAACTGCTGGCAGTCGGTAAAAGTGTTGAAGGTCGCGACATCCAGCTCTTGCGCAAGGGCAATGGCGCCAGCCACAAACGCAAGATATGGATCATTGCCCAGCAGCACCCCGGTGAGCATATGGCCGAGTGGTTCATGCAGGGAGTCCTTGAGCGCCTGGAACAGGGCAGCGACCCGCAGCTGCGCAAGCTACTGGACTACGCCGACCTGTACCTGATCCCCAATATGAATCCGGACGGCGCGTTCCACGGCCATTTGCGGACCAACGCCAACGGCCAGGACCTGAACCGGGCCTGGCAAAACACCGACCCGAACGTAAGCCCTGAGGTGTTCTTCGCTCTGGAGCAAATGACCCGATACGGGGTGGACCTGTTTCTGGATATTCACGGGGACGAAGAAATCCCTTATGTGTTCACTGCAGGCTGCGAGGGCAACCCGGGGTACACCGAGCGCCTGGCGACCCTGGAAGAGCGTTTCCGCACTCATCTGAGTAACCTGACCCCTGACTTCCAGACGACCCACGGCTACACCCGGGACGAACCCGGCCTTGCCAATATGACCCTGGCCTGCAACAGCGTCGGCCAGCGCTTTGACTGCCTGTCGCTGACCCTTGAGATGCCGTTCAAGGACAACAACGATGCACCGCAGCCACAAACCGGCTGGGACGGTAAACGCTCCATGCAACTGGGCAAGAGTGTGCTCAGCACCTTGTCGGACATGGTTCGCGAGTTGCGCTAAACCCGGAGTAAGCGGCGGCCAGAGATCTTCCCCCCTGGCCGCCATATCAATAGATTCTCACGAGTACTCAAAGCTCCTTTATGGATACCCTCGCTAAATTGCGCGCCGGCCAACTGGCGGGCTGCAAACGCCTTGATCTGTCCTGTGGACTGACCGAGTTCCCGGCCGAGATTTTTCAGCTGGCGGACTCACTGGAAATTCTCAATCTGAGCGGTAACGCCCTGAGCAGCCTGCCCGAGGATTTACATCGCCTGACTCATTTGCGGATTCTGTTTTGCTCGGACAACAGGTTCACCGAACTGCCCGATTGCCTGGGGCAGTGCGCGCAGTTGAGCATGGTTGGCTTCAAAGCCAACCGCATCACCTCAGTGCCCGGCACTTCGCTGCCGCCCCTGCTGCGCTGGTTGATACTGACCGACAACAGCATCGAGCACATACCCGAAGAACTGGGTCAGCGACCGTTACTGCAAAAATTGATGCTGGCAGGTAACCGCCTGCAACAACTGCCCACCAGCCTGGTTAACTGCAAGCGCCTGGAGTTGATCCGCCTGGCGGCCAACCAATTGCACGAAGTGCCCGACTGGCTGCTGACATTGCCGGGGCTGAGCTGGCTGGCCTATGCCGGTAATCCGCTGCACGAAGACGCCAGCGCGCAGCTTACAGCCGACAACACGCCGGACATTCACTGGTCACAGCTCGAGCTTGAACAAAAGCTGGGCGAAGGCGCGTCGGGCATCATCTCCAGAGCCCTTTGGAGCGCACCCGGCCAGGCAAGCAGATCCGTTGCCGTCAAACTCTACAAAGGCAGCATCACCAGCGACGGCTCACCGCTCAATGAAATGAACGCCTGCATTGCCGCCGGCCAGCATCCGAACCTGATCAAAGTCCTGGGCCGTGTCGCGGGTCACCCTGACAACACCGCGGGGCTGGTCATGGAATTGATCGATCCGTCCTTCGCCAATCTCGCCGCCCTGCCAAGCTTCGATACCTGCAGCCGTGACGTCTATCAAACACACACCCGCTTCAGCGCCGACTGCGCGCTACGCATTGCCCGCGGCGTGGCCTCGGCAGCCGGTCATCTGCACGCGCAGGGCATCTGTCATGGTGATCTGTACGGGCACAACATCATGTTCAATGCCCAGGGCGATTGCCTGCTCGGCGACTTTGGCGCAGCGTGCTTTCACGCCATTGACGACAGCCCGCACACCCGCGCCTTGCAGCGCATTGAAGTGCGTGCATTCGGGATTTTACTGGGGGAATTGCTGGAGCGGATCGACACGGGGTTGAGCGATCAACAGCAAGAACGGCTGCACGACCTGCAGCAGCGCTGCATACAACCCGATGTACTGGCACGCCCGGGTTTTGCCGAAATCACCCGGGCATTGGGCTAAAAGCCTGATGCAGTAGTCGCTGGCGCAGGCTGCGACAAGGAGCGCAGGGCTGCTGCCACAGGCAGCCTGTGGCAGCGACCGGGGTTATGCCAACGCCACAAACATCTCTTGTACGTCGTCCTGCTCTTCCAGCTTGGCCAGAAACTCTTGAACTTCAGCCATTTGCTCATCGGTCAAAGCGCTGACCGGGTTTTTCGGCTGATAGCCCAGCTTGGCCGACAATACGGTGAAGCCTTGCTCCGGCAGGGCTTTTTGCACGGCATCGAGGTCCGTCGGCTCGGTGATGAACAGCGTAGTGCCTTCTTCTTCACCTTCCTCAAAGTCCTGGGCGCCAGCTTCAATCGCGGCCATCTCAGGATCTGCATCCGGGGCGTCCGGCTTGGCTTCGATCATGCCGACATGGTTGAAGTCCCACGCTACCGAACCCGAAGCGCCCAATTGACCCTTGCGGAATGCCACGCGGATTTCAGCCACGGTACGGTTAATGTTGTCAGTCAGGCACTCGATGATCAGTGGTACCTGATGCGGAGCAAAACCTTCGTACGTGACGCGGTGATATTGCACCGCCTCAGTACCGATACCGGCGCCTTTGTTGATCGCGCGCTTGATGGTGTCCGCCGGCATCGACGCCTTTTTGGCCTGTTCATATACCAAACGCAGATGCGAATTCATGTCCGGGTCTGCGCCATTACGGGCAGCGACCGTCAGCTCCTTGGCCAGCTTGCCAAAAATCTTGCCGCGGCTGTTGGCGGCGTCCGCTTTGTGTTTAACCTTCCACTGTGCGCCCATTACTCACTCTCTCAATCTGGTGTGTCGCGGCGGGTTGGCCGTCGAATGGGCGCAAGTTTATACGGCAAGAAGTCCTCAATCGACCAAAAAATCCAATCGATCGGTCCTCAACCTTTGTCAGCCTTGCCCGCAGCGGCGGCAAATTTGGCCAGACGTACGTCCAGATGCCTTGGCCGGCGCCCGTGGTCCTCCGCCCGTTCCTTGCGTCGAATGGCGTTGCGCACCATCAACGAGCCCAGGTAGCGGATAGGTTCAGGCGGAAAATACCCCAGCGGACCATTGACCAGCGGCGAACGTGTCCAGTCGTTGGCCTGCCCCTGCACCAGCGAGGCCAGAATCTGCCCGCCCATGTGACAGGGCCCCACTCCGCTCCCTGAGTAGCCGAAACCATAAAACACATTGCCATGGCCGCTCATCTGGCCGAAGAACGGCAAGCCGGTCACTGAGCGGTCCGAGGGACCGTTCCAGGTGGCCTCGATACCCACCCCGGCAAATGCTGGAAAAAACTGCTGCAAACTTTTCTGCAACGACCCGGCGTAGGGCGAAGGCTGATCAAACACCGGCAGCATGCGCCCGCCATAGGCAAAGGTATTGCCGCCCTTGCCGAGCATGATCCGGCCGTCCGGAGTGTTGTGGTAGTAGTGCACAAAAATTCGCGAATCGAGCACTGTCACGCCGCTGGTCAGGCCGATCTCTTGCAGTAAGTCCGGGCGCGGCTCGGTGATCAGCATGTCGCTGGAGACAATCGCCACACTGCGGGAAAACTGCGGGAATGCCCTGGCCATCCAGGCGTTCATCGCCAGCACCACGCGCTCGGCGCGAATGCTGCCGGTCGGGGTCCGGATCAGGGCCGTGGCACCTTCTTCCAGACCGACCATAGGGGTGTTTTCATGGATCCGTACCCCCAGCTGCAAAGCCACCCGGCGCAAACCGCGCACCAGTTTGCCCGGCTGTACACTGGCGGCGGCCGGAGAGAACCAGCCCTCCGCATGTTGAGCCGAACCCGCACGGCGCTGCACTTCGTCCACCGCCAGCTTGCTGAACGAGTTGATGGCCTGACGCTCCAGCGCTGCAATCACCCCGTCCGTCGAGCCGACCTGGGCCTGATTGGTCGCGGTGTACAGCGTGCCGTCCAGCCGGTAATCGGCATCTACCCCGTACTTTTCGCAGAACGCGCCAATGGCATAAATGCTTTGCTCGGAGGCCTTCACCAGGCGCACCGCCTCCTCTACCCCGAACAGACGCTCCAGGGTGAAATACTTGGCCGACCACGACAATGCGCAGCCGCCATTGCGCCCGCTGGCCCCTGCCCCGCAGATATCGGCCTCTATCAGCAGCACATCCAGCTGCGGGTTCTGCTCCTTGAGCATGATGGCCGTCCACAGCCCGGTATAACCGCCGCCCACAATGCAGACCTGGGCACGGGCCTCACCCGTCAATGCTTCACAAGGCTCGACATGTTCCAGGGCAAGCGCCTGCTCCAGCCAAAAAGGTCGCATGGATAGTTCTCCCACTCAGGTACGAAAAGGTTTGATCAACAACGGATGATTGGGCACGAAGGCACATTCGCGTTTGTACCCGTCAGGACGACTGTTCCAGTGCGGGATCAGTACCAGCGCGCTAAAGAGTGCGCAGACGGCAAAGACGATAAACACTGTGACCGTGTCGAAATAGCCCGGCAGCAGACCACCCAGCACCGCCCCGACCGAGCCGCAGCCGTTTACAAACCCCGCCGCCGTAGCACCGGCTTTGGCCGTACCAAAATCAATCGCCGCGGCGCCACAGATCATCGAATCCGGGCCGTACAGGGTCAGCCCCATCACAAACAGCAGGGCGACCACCAGCAGCACACTGCCGGACTGCAAGGCCCCCATAAAGAAAGCCAGGGAAACGGTTAGCGCCAGCAGGCTCAGAATGCAGGCGGGCATGCGCCGGGCACCGAAGATTTTGTCCGACGCCAGCCCAATCATGATCGGCCCCAGCAAACCGGCCAGCTCAAACGCCGTAGGAATAATCGCAGCGCCAACCTTGCCCACTTGTGGCATCTGTTCGAAGACAATTACCGGCCCCCACAACAGAATCGCGTAACGCGCCGGCTTGAGCATGAAGTACGCAAGCCCCAGGGTCAGCACCGTTCGATTGCGCATGATTTCGCGTAGTGGCGCCCAGATACTGAGGCGTTTTTCCGCAGCTTCTTCCTCGGCCGTCATCTGCGGCTCGGGTTCGACGGCTGGCAAACCGACATCTTCAGGCTTGTTGCGCTGAAAGATGAAAAACAGTACCGCGACCACCGCCACTACCGCCGCACTGGAAATAAATGCCGCGTGCCAGGTGCCCATCAGGGTGTATGCCCACCAACCGGCAAACGGCGAAGCCACCAGCCCGCCAAAGGCGTAACTCGAACTCCACAACCCCAGCACCCGACCACGCTGTTCTGCCGGAAAGAAGCTGCCAATGTTTTTGCACAACGCCGACCAGCCCGTGGATTGCGCCAGGCCCTGAATCAGCATGCATGTGGCGAAGATGGGCAAGGTGGCAAAAGTGCCCATCATCAGGGCAGCCAGGGCCGAGATGATCAGCCCGCCCATGACCACCACCCGCGGCCCATAGCGATCGGCGAGGATGCCCCAGGTAAATTGCCCGATGGCGTAAGCCGCAAGATAGACCGCATCGAGGTTGGCCATCGCCATCTTGTCCAGATGGAAGGTCGGATCTTCACCAATTCCCAGCTTTGCTACGGAAAATGCTTTGCGCGTGAAGTAAAAGGCCGCGTAGGCCAGCCAGGTGATGGCAAAAACCTGCATCCGCCAACGCTTGATGGTGCCAATGGACTTGTTCATGTCGGGTCTGACCTCTGATGTGGATGTGCCGGCAGAATCAGAAAAGATCGCCTGTTTTTTTATTGTGTTGAGCACTTCAATGCCGCTGTTCAGACCAGGGCGGCATCAATCAGACAAACCATGACGGTCCTGTTTTTATTGGATTTCAGGATCGCTCAGGGGCATGTCACAACCCGGCGCTATCGAGGACATAACGCCGGGCCGGAATCGATCAAAGCAATTACTGACTAATAGGTAAAATCGATTTATCGTATTTCACTAATAAGCTCAGCTTGTAAGAGGTTGTCCGATGCCGGTTTCCCATGCGCAGTTGAAAGCCTTTCATGCGGTTGCCGTCCACGGCAGTTTCACCCGCGCCGCCGAGCGGTTGTTTTTGAGTCAGCCGGCAATCTCCGATCAGGTACGAAAACTCGAAGAGCGCTTCGGTGTTTTGTTGTTCCATCGCAACAAACGTTCGGTGCGCCTGACCGATCTGGGGGAGCGCTTGCTGAGCATCACCCAGCGCCTGTTTGTGGTGCAGGCCGAAGCCCAAGAGTTGTTACAGGACTCCCAGGCCCTGCAAACCGGCAGCCTGGTGCTGGCCGTAGATGCGCCTGTACACGTACTGCCGCAGATCGCCAGGTTCTGCGAACGCTACCCCGGCATCAGCGTCAAAATCGAAACCGGTAACACCGACGAATCTCTGGCCCGGCTGTTCAACTATCAGGCCGATCTCGCGTTGCTGGGGCGCGAGGTCAGTGATGACAGGCTGCTTAGTCTGCGATTGCGCAGTGATCCCATGGTGGCGTTTGTTGCCCGCACCCATCCGTGGGCCGGTCGCAGTTCGATATGCCTCTCCGACCTGGAGGACACCCCGCTGGTATTGCGTGAAATCGGCTCTGTAACCCGCCAGACCCTGGAAGAAGAAATGAGTCAGGCGGGTCTGCGGATGCGGGCCGCGATTCAGGTGGAAGGTCGCGAAGCCGCGCGGGAGGCAGTGGTGGTCGGGATTGGCGTAGGGGTGGTTTCAGCGGCAGAGTTCGGCTCGGACTCACGGGTGATCGCCTTGCCCATCACTGACTGTAAACGACGCCTGACCGAGACCCTGGTCTGCCTGCAGGAGCAGAGTTCCCGGCGGGTGGTGGCGACATTTCTGGATATTGTGCGCGAGAGTTTGTAAGCCCTTGCCAATCGCCCCCGGGAAAGAACCACCCCCTCTGTAGGAGCGAGCTTGTCTCGCGAGCTTTTCAACCACCACAAAGAGCTCGCGAGCAAGCTCGCTCCTACGGGGTTTGTGCCGTGCAGAAATGCGGGAGACAAGGCAGATCGCAGCCTTCTCCGCCCAGGCCGGCAGGCACCCCATGCATGAGGCTGCAATTGCACCTGTAGGAGCGAGCTTGTCTCGCGAGCTTTTCAACGAAACCGCAAAGAGCTCGCGAGACAAGCTCGCTCCTACGGGATTTGTGCCGTGCAGAAATGCCGGAGACAAGGCAGATCGCAGCTTTCTCCGCCCAGGCCGGCAGGCACCCCATGCATGAGGTTGCAATTGCACCTGTAGGAGCGAGCTTTTCAACCAAACCGCAAAGAGCTCGCGAGCAAGCTCGCTCCTACGGGATTTGTGCCGTGCAGAAATGCGGGAGACAAGGCAGATCGCAGCTTTCTCCGCCCAGGCCGGCAGGCACCCCATGCAGAAGGTTGCAATTGCATCTGTAGGAGCGAGCTTGTCTC
This sequence comes from Pseudomonas sp. TMW22089, assembly GCF_022496645.1. Lineage (NCBI taxonomy): Bacteria > Pseudomonadati > Pseudomonadota > Gammaproteobacteria > Pseudomonadales > Pseudomonadaceae > Pseudomonas > Pseudomonas sp. TMW22089. The sequence goes on along the minus strand of NZ_SCFG01000011.1, from coordinate 90,359 downwards.
GCGAGCTTTTCAACCACCACAAAGAGCTCGCTCCTATGGGATTTGTGCCGTGCAGAAATGCCGGAGACAAGGCAGATCGCAGCTTTCTCCGCCCAGGCCGGCAGGCACCCCATGCATGAGGTTGCAATTGCATCTGTAGGAGCGAGCTTGTCTCGCGAGCTTTTCAACCACCGCAAAGAGCTCGCGAGCAAGCTCGCTCCTACGGGATTTGTGCCGTGCAAAAATGCGGGAGACAAGGCAGATCGCAGCTTTCTCCGTCCAGGCCGGCAGGCACCCCATGCAGAAGGTTGCAATTGCACCTGTAGGAGCGAGCTTGTCTCGCGAGCTTTTCAACCACCGCAAAGAGCTCGCTCCTACGGGATTTGTGCCGTGCAGAAATGCCGGAGACAAGGCAGATCGCAGCCTTCTCCGCCCAGGCCGGCAGGCACCCCATGCAGGAGGTTGCAATTGCATCTGTAGGAGCGAGCTTGTCTCGCGAGCTTTTCAACCACCGCAAAGAGCTCGCGAGCAAGCTCGCTCCTACGGGGTTTGTGCCGTGCAGAAATGCCGGAGACAAGGCAGATCGCAGCTTTCTCCGTCCAGGCCGGAAGGCAGCCCATGCAGGAGGTTGCAATTGCACCTGTAGGAGCGAGCTTGTCTCGCGAGCTTTTCAACCACCGCAAAGAGCTCGCTCCTACAAGGGATCTCCCACGAGGTGTCAGACCGTTTCAAATGCCGGGGCCAGTTCCATAAACGCCTTGATCAGCCGCAATCCGGCGCGCCGCTCCATGCAGCCGAGCATGTGCCGGTTGAGCAATCCGGCCCCGTTGATCGGCACCGCTCGTACGCGAGGGTCATGGCTGACCTCCAGCGACGACACGATCCCGATGCCCAACTGTGCCGCCACGGCTTCGGTCACCGCCTCGCGACTGTCCAGCTCCAGCAGTACCCGCGGAGTCACGCCGACGCCCTCGCATGCCTCATCAAAGGTGCGCCGGGTGATTGAGGTGGGCTCACGCAACACCATGATCACCTGGTCCAGCAGGGAAATGTCGATGCCATCCGCCAGCGCCAGCCATGGATGACTGGCCGGCACCAGGGCACAAATCCGGGACTCCCCGAGTGCCCGCAAAGTCAGCCCTTTACGCGGTTCAACCTCCGTCAGCACCGCCACATCGGCGTGTTCTGAAAGCAGGGCAGCCAGGGTTTCCTGAGCATTTCCCAGACGCAAGTTGACGGTGATCCCGGGGTAACGCGCCCGCAGGCTCGCCAGCATCGGCATGACCATGTGCGGACCGTCCGCCGCCACTTCAAGCCGCCCTGTGAGCAACTGGCGATTAGCCTCAAGCATAACCTGCGCTTCATCCACCAAACCGAACATGGCACGGGTGATGGCCGCCAGCTTTATCCCCTCCTCCGTCAGTTCCACACGCCGGGCAGTACGCCGCAGCAAGGTAATTTGATAGTGCTCCTCAAGGGTCTTGATATGCCCGGTCACCGCCGGCTGGCTGATAAACAATCGGGCTGCGGCGCGGGTAAAACTGCCCTCACGGGCCACAGCATCAAACGCACGGAGCTGGAACAAATTCATCGCATAAGTCTCACTGATGACTGGCATAACAATAAACAATTTGATTGATATCAACTCAAACTGCAACTTATGCCGTGTATCCAGTAGCCATCCCAAAGTTTGTGAGGAAACCAGAATGAGTACTGTCGCGCCGATCCTGCTGACCCCTGGCCCACTGACCACTTCGGCGCGTACCCGCCAGGCGATGATGGTCGACTGGGGTTCATGGGATGACAGCTTCAACCAGCTGACCGCCAGCCTCTGTGAGCAACTGCTGGCCATTATCAATGGCGCCGGGAGTCATCACTGCGTGCCCTTGCAGGGCAGCGGCACCTTCGCCGTCGAAGCCGCAATCGGCACACTGGTGCCACGCAATGGCAACGTTCTGGTCCTGATCAACGGCGCCTACGGCAAACGCCTGGCAAAAATCTGTGAAGTCCTGGGCCGGCGTTTCAGCACCTTTGAAACAGCCGAAGACCAGCCCACTACTGCCGCTGACGTTGAACGCCTGCTGCAGGCCGATCCGGGCATCACCCATGTGGCATTGATTCATTGCGAAACCAGCACCGGGATTCTTAACCCGCTGCCGGAAATTGCTGCAGTTATTGCCCGACATGGCAAACGTCTGATTATCGATGCCATGAGTTCTTTCGGTGCCCTGCCCGTCGATGCACAAAAAGTACCCTTTGATGCGCTGATCGCGGCCTCGGGCAAATGCCTGGAAGGCGTACCGGGGATGGGCTTCGTATTCGCCCGCAAAGAATCATTGGCTGGCGCAACGGGTAACTCCCACTCACTGGCAATGGACCTGCAAGACCAGCATGCCTACATGGCCAGGACCGGACAATGGCGGTTCACCCCGCCGACCCACGTGGTCGCCGCCTTGCATGAAGCCCTGCTGCAATACAACGAAGAAGGCGGCTTGCCGGCGCGTCACCGGCGCTACGCCGACAACTGCCAGGTGCTGCTCGACGGCATGGCCGCACTGGGCATTCGCAGCTTCCTGCCAGAGTCAATCCAGGCTCCGATCATCGTCACGTTCCACGCGCCGATAGACCCGCGGTATCAGTTCAAGGAGTTCTACGAGCGCGTCAGGGCCAAGGGTTTCATCCTGTACCCGGGTAAATTGACCCAGGTCGAAACCTTCCGTGTGGGCTGCATCGGCCATGTCAATCAGGCCGAAATGCAAGCCGCGGTGAACGCTGTGGCCCAGGTGCTGCAGGAAATGGAAGTGCAGGAAATCTGAAGTTCGCAACGCTCAAAACCAACCTAATTATTGCGTGCGGCCACGGCTGCTCATACAGGACTTACTGACATGAACTACACCAATCCGAGCAAACTTCAGGCCGCCATTCTCGACTGGGCTGGCACCGTGGTCGACTTCGGCTCGTTCGCTCCGACGCAGATCTTTGTCGAAGCCTTCGGCGAGTTCGACGTCCAGGTCTCCATCGAAGAAGCCCGCGGGCCGATGGGCATGGGCAAGTGGGATCACATCCGCACCCTGTGCGATCAGCCTCAGGTCGCCGAGCGTTACAAAAAAGTATTTGGCCGCACACCCACCGACGAAGATGTGACCGCGATTTATGAGCGTTTCATGCCACTGCAAATCGAAAAGATCGCTGACCACTCGGCACTGATTCCCGGCGCTCTGGAAACCATTGCCGAGCTGCGCCAGCAAGGGATCAAAATCGGTTCGTGCTCGGGCTATCCGGCGCAAGTGATGGCCAAGGTGGTCGAGCTGGCCGCAACCAACGGCTACATCGCCGACCACGTCGTTGCCACCGACGAAGTTCCCAACGGTCGCCCATGGCCGGCCCAGGCACTGGCCAACGTGATTGCCCTGGGTATCGACGATGTGGGTGCCTGCGTGAAGATCGATGACACCGTTCCGGGTATCCTCGAAGGTCGTCGGGCCGGGATGTGGACGGTGGCACTGGTGTGCTCCGGCAACGCCCTGGGCCTGACCTACGAGCAGTACAAGGCGCTCGACGCGCAAACCCTGGCCAGCGAACGCAAACGCATCCACACCTTGTTCGAAGGCTCACGCCCGCACTACATGATCGATACCATCAGTGATCTGCCGGACGTGATTGCCGATATCAACAAGCGCCTGGCCAATGGCGAGATGCCACAAAGCAGCTGAGTCTGCAGAAACAAAAACGCGGCAGCCTGTGACCAGGTCTGCCGCGTTTTTTATTTGCAGGTCGGCGCGTCTAAAGCTTCAGACCTTGTGCTGCTGTTCGACCCACTTGGCAAATTCGTCGATGAACTTCTGCAAAAATGGCCGGGTTTTCTCGGACAATTTGCCCGCCGCATCAAACGCATCACCTGCTCCGCTCAGATAGGCTTCTGGCTGTTGCATGCACGGCACATTGAGAAATACCAGCGACTGGCGCAAATGATGGTTGGCCCCGAAGCCACCGATCGCCCCCGGCGAGACGCTGATCACGGCTCCCGGCTTGGCGTTGAATACGCTTTGACCATAAGGCCGGGACCCGACGTCAATGGCGTTTTTTAATACCCCGGGGACCGAGCGGTTGTACTCAGGAGTGACAAACAGTACGGCATCGGCCGGACGGATCAGATCGCGAAAGGTCGTGTAAGACGCAGGTGGCGGCGTCACATCAATGTCTTCGCTGTACAGCGCCAGTTCGCCAATCTCTACAATCTTCAGTTTCAGCTGGGCCGGTGCCAGTTCTGCGAGCGCCAGGGCCACCTTTCGGTTAAGGGAATCCTTCCTCAAACTGCCGACCAACACTGCAACGTTGTAGACCTTGCTCATAAAAAACCTCGAGAGTCTGGCGATAGGAAGACTAGTTATAGATGATCGGAAGCCTTTCTTGCACCCCGGTTCACCTTATCGGCTTGCAAGCCTGTAAAGTAGACGGACTATTTTTTCCAAATCGTTAAACTTCCCCTACTGATCAACGGTCTACAGAACCGCAAATTGGGTGTTTATCTCCAGAGGTTCTCTACAAATGGCTGCAGTTCTCGTTGGGCAATTTCATGCAAGGGACGCGGAAGGTCGTGTCTATTCCGTGCATGAGTTTGAAAATTTAGAAGCAACAGGCGACCAGCCCGTAACAACGTACAAACTGGCTATTGGCGATCGCGTCAAAAAGACTGATGACGACAACTTCGAACTGGTGCAGTCGGGCGTCATTCTGATTCGCGAAACCGAGTATGTCGCACCTGTAGTCCCTGTAATCCCTGCATAACCTGCTGCACTCGGCATACCGCTGAAGTCACAGGATGAGACTTGGGTCAGGCTTCACAACGCTGAAACCTCATCCGCTGAACATGGACTTCACGCATGCGCTTACGCCATATCGAAGTGATTCAGGCCATCTTGCAGACCGGTAGCCTCGACCATGCTGGCGAGCTGCTGCAAATGCCAGTGGCCACCCTCAGTGCCACGCTGCATGAGGCCGAGCAACAGCTCGGCTTCATGTTGTTTGCCAGCGTACGCGGACGGCTGCAGGCCAGCCGCGAAACCCTTCTGCTGCAACCCCTCGCCAATCAGCTGTACCTGGACTTCGAGCCACTACGCCGGCTTGCCGACGCCTTGCGCCAGCATCAGGAGCCCGTATTGCGCGTGACCTGTAGCGAAACACTGGCCCAGACCCTGCTGCCCTACAGCATTGCACTGCTGCGACGGCGCATTGCCGATACGCCCAGCACCTTGAGCAGCGCGCCCTGCGGCGAAATCGCGCGCCGCTTGTTGATGGACGAATGCGATGTGGGCTTCAGCCTGCACCCGGCTGAACAACCGGGCATTGATTGCCTCAAGCTGACCCAGGGCAAGGTGCAGTTGCTGGCCCCCCACGGCTGGTTATCCCCCAAGCAAAAATACATAGGTCTGCAAGATCTGGCAGGCCAGGCAATGATTGGCCTGCAACACCAAGACCCGCTGAGCCGCGTGCTGGACAGCAAGCTGCAAGCCTTGCGCCCGGCACCCGTGGTGCAGATTCAGGTTCAGAATTATCAGATGTTGCGCAGCATGGTGGAGGCTGGCGAAGGGTTGGCCCTGGTCGACCCGTTTACCGCTGCGGGTGCCAAAGCCGGCGGGCTGGACGTGTGCCCGCTCTCGCCTGCGATCCCGGTGACCCTGTATGCACTGACTCCCAAGGGCTCGGAGCCAGCCCCGGCGTTGCAGGCATTGTTCGATATCGTGCGGCAGAAGGCCGAAGCCTTGCTGGCTGATCAGGGGTTGATGGCGCTGTAATCCAATCGTGCATCTTGCTGGCGATCCCGTCGCCGGCAAATCAGTTCCTGCAACGTCAGCAGTGGTTTTCGAACAACAGATACCAAAAAATCGCGACCTCGCGGGTCAGCGGGTCAATGCCTCGATAACGCAGATGATCGATACCCCCCACCTGATACCCGCAGCGCTCATACAGCCGACAGGCGCCAATGTTGTTGTTCTGGGTTTCAAGCATGATGCCTGGCAGTTTTTTCTTCAGGCTCCAGAACCTGACCACGTCCAGTAATGACTTGGCCACACCATGGCGCCGGGCACAGGCGGCGACAGCCAGTTCATCGACATGGGCAAAACCGTTCCAGTTGGTGCTGACCACAACATGGCCGACCGGCTGGTTGTCCAGATACGCCATGAAGATCGCACTGTCTGGCGCCCCGCGGTAGCTGGCGAATTCGTCAGGGTCAATCCCGTAGCATTTGCGGTAAGGCGTGATCGTATCCAATGGCCAGTGCTCGACCTTTTTATGTTGGTCGACACGGGCATAGGCACAGACGTCAAAACTGAAATCATTGCCCCACACGTAGGGAGCAAAGCCTTCATCGGCCAAACGCACAGAGACTTCCGGGTCCTTTGGATTCATAACCAGGTACATGAAAAATCCTTCTTCGTGCGCAATAGCCCCGGCGTCAAACGGGGTTATTGCAGTGTCTGTTCTTTGGCTTCGAGAAGCTGGGCCCACAGCGATGGCCCACCCGCAGACTTGGCAATAGCCTCAAGACGAGCCGCGTGCTCGGCCAGGTCGCTTTCACTTGCACGGATAATCCGGCCAGGCTGGCGATCGGCTGACAAGCGGATGATTTCGCTGGCCTGGTTGCCTGAACCTTCGCCGGAACCATTGCCGTCAGATGCGTTACCGGCCAGCGACAGGCTGGTCTGGCCACCGGTCATGGTCAGGTAAACGTCCGCCAGAATCTCGGAGTCGAGCAGTGCGCCGTGCAGTTCACGCCCCGAGTTGTCGACGCCATAGCGTTTGCACAAGGCATCCAGGCTGTTGCGCTGACCCGGATGACGCGCTCGCGCCATCGCCAGGGTGTCGAGAATAGTGCAATGGCGGGTGATGTCGGCGCGGTCGGTCTGCCCGATCAGGGCAAATTCGTTATTCAGAAAGCCCACGTCGAACGCGGCGTTATGAATGATCAGTTGCGCGCCTTTGATGAAGTCAAAAAACTCGTCGGCGACTTCTGCGAAACGGGGCTTGCCCACCAGAAATTCGTTAGTAATGCCGTGAACGCCAATTGCGCCCTCGTCACTTTCACGATCGGGTTGCAGATACACGTGAAAATGCCGGCCGGTCAGACGGCGGCCCATCAACTCGACGCAACCGATCTCGATCACCCGGTGGCCATCGGTAACCGGCATACCGGTGGTTTCAGTATCGAGAACAACACTACGCATGCTTGATGCCCCTCATTTCGTCCACCCCGCGATTGGCCAGCTGGTCGGCGCGCTCGTTGCCATAATGGCCGATATGCCCGCGTACCCATTGCCACTTCACGGTGTGACGATTGACTTGCTCATCGAGCAACTTCCACAGGTCGGCATTTTTAACCGGTTCTTTGGCCGCAGTTTTCCAGCCGCGTTTTTTCCAGTTGACCATCCACTCGGTAATGCCTTTCATCACGTACTGCGAGTCGGTCACCAGCAACACTTCACAGGGGCGCTTGAGCTCTTCAAGGCCACGAATGGCCGCCATCAGCTCCATGCGGTTGTTGGTGGTAGCGGGTTCGCCACCCCAGAGTTCTTTTTCGACCCCCTGGCAGACCAGTAAAGCACCCCAGCCGCCCGGGCCAGGATTGCCCTTGCAGGCACCATCGGTGAACATCTCAACGCTATCGCTCATTACAAACTATCCAGAAAAGGCTGCCTTGGCCTGCCAATCGAGGATCAGCAGCACCTGAGGCCGGGCAAACCCGACCTGACATTAATTAAGGTTCAGTGTGACGCCGATTGACCTTGGCCATCTGCAAGGGGATCAGCTTGCCCATCGGCTCTCTGCGCATCGGATTGACGGGACGCAAGCCCACCACCATTTTACGCGCGACCAATACATAGAAGCCGCCACCGGCCAATTGCCAGCTACCGGCCTTGCGCTCCCAGCCTGAAAATCGGCTTTGCCACGCTTTCGATGCGAGCGGCGGACGATAGCACCCAAAGCGGCGTTTCTCCAGCGCAAAGCCCAGCAGGTTCAGCCAGTCGGCCACTCGCGAAGGTGAGATGCAACGAGCCTTGCTAAGGGCATCCTTGGCGAATACATGGCGCAATCCCCAACCGCTCCAGGGGTTGATACCGACAATCAACAAATGGCCGCCGGGACGCACGCTACTGGCCGCTTCACGCAACAGGCCGTGGGGCGACAGACAGAAATCCAGGCCATGCTGCAACACCACGACATCGGCGGCGTGCTCACATAAAGGCCAGGCCTGTTCTTCACAAATGATTTCGACACCGGGCAGGGGGGCCCCCAGGCGTACATTGCGTTGCACTTGCGGCGCCTTGGGCGGGCTGTCGGCGCCAGGGCCGTAATGCACCAGATAACCGCCGAAATAGCGCCCGAGCTCCTCCTCGAGAACCCGCTGCTCATCGTTGAGCAGCACTTGTCCAAGGGGGCTGGACAACCACTCTCGGGCTGAACTGATCAGCTCCAGCCACTCAGGATCTGCCTGAGCCAATGCTTTATCGGTCATTGCTCCTCCAACTCGCCATATGCCTATTACCAAACCCGGGGCTGCTGTACATCGTGGCTCGCCATGAACCGGCAACAACCCCTAAGATGCGCCATTGTTTCGCACTTGGGAATTGCACCATGTTACAGATCGACGCCCTGCCCGCCTTCAGCGACAACTACATCTGGTTGTTACAGGACATGACCCGCAAATGTTGCGCCGTGGTCGATCCGGGTGACGCCGCGCCTGTTCTGGCCTGGCTGGCCCGACACCCGGACTGGGTGCTAAGCGACATTCTGGTGACCCATCACCACTTCGACCATGTGGGGGGTGTTGCCCAGCTTCACGAGCACACTAACGCGAAGGTCTGGGGACCTGCACTCGAGACCATCCCGTCCCGACAAGTGGCACTCAACGACAGCGATCAAATCGAAATCCTGGGCCTGACGTTCAAGGTTCTGCTCGTGCCCGGCCATACCCTGGGACACATTGCCTATTATCACGCTGACCAGGCGGCGCCGATATTACTGTGTGGCGATACCCTGTTCGCCGCCGGTTGCGGCCGGCTGTTCGAGGGCACCCCCGAACAGATGCACCAGTCCCTGAGCCGGCTGGCCGCACTGCCCGCCAACACGGCGGTGTACTGCACCCACGAATATACTTTGAGCAATCTGCGCTTCGCCCAGGCGGTAGAGCCTGGCAACCCGGATATTGCCGCGCGAATCGCTCAAGTCACCGAATGGCGGGCAACAGGTCACATCAGTCTGCCATCAACTATTGCCCTCGAATTGCTCACCAATCCGTTTCTGCGGGTCAATGAAACATCCGTTAAAGAAAAAGCTGACGAGTGGAATTCCCGTGACAATGACTCGCCCAGTGCGGTCTTTGCCAGCTTGCGCAGCTGGAAAGATAAGTTCTAAACAGGGTCGCGGTTGGCACAAAAATTCTGAACAGTTGACCGCGTCTCCCCTGCTTTCTAGAATCCCCCGACATTTTTGCCTGAACTATCTTCTAGCCAATGTCGTCATCTATAGGTAACTCCATCAATTCAGACGCATTGACGCGCTTGGTCAAAGCTATCGCGGTGGCTGTCTCTGCCATTCTCGCGGGCTGCCAATCCATGGACCATTCGGCTCAGCCAACCGAACGCGCCAGCCTGAAAATCACCAAACGTATTCCTCAGGAGCCTCTCTGGCTCAGTGAAAAACCTAGCCCCGTGGCCCCGCAAGATGTATGGGAACGGATGCGCCAGGGCTTCAAGTTGCAAGACGGTCAGAACGTTAACCCGCGCATTGAACAGCAGCGTTTGTGGTTTGCCAGCAACCCGTCCTTTCTCGAAAACGCCGGAGAGCGCGGCAGCCTCTATATCCACTACATCGTTGAACGCCTAGAAGAGCGCAACATGCCGCTGGAGCTGGCGCTGCTTCCAGCCATCGAAAGCGCCTACAACCCGATGGCGTATTCCCACGCCAATGCAGTCGGGCTCTGGCAGTTCATTCCTTCGACAGGCCGTTACTTCAATTTGCGTCAAACCCGTGCCTACGACGGTCGCCGCGACATTACGGCCTCCACCATCGCAGCGCTGGACTACCTTAACCGCCTTCACGACATGTTCAACGGTGACTGGCTGCTGGCACTGGCCGCTTACAACTCCGGTGAAGGCACCGTAAGCCGGGCCATCGAGCGCAACCAGAAACTGGGGTTGCCTACTGACTACTGGAACCTGCCCCTGCCGCAGGAAACCAAAGACTATGTGCCCAAATTACTGGCACTGTCTCAGGTGGTCATGGCTCCTGAGGCCTATGGCATCAACCTGAACCCCATCGCCAACGAACCCTACTTCGAAATGGTCGAAATCAAACAGTCCATGGACTTGTCACGCGTGGCAGCGCTGGCCGAGATCGACGAAGACGAGATGTTCCAGCTGAACCCGGCCTATAAACAGCGCGCCACCATCGACGGCCCGCAGCACTTGTTGGTCCCCACTTCCAAAGCGCAACTGCTGACCGCCAGCCTGTCCAACCTCAACCCTGAAGAGCTGATCAGCCTGCGCCCTAAAAAGCCGGTATTTGACAACGTTGCAAGCGTTTCACCAACCCGGCTTAACCGTAAGTACCGGGTCAAGAGTGGCGACAACCTGACGCTGATTGCCAAGGCCAACAAGGTCAATGCCAAAGACCTGCAGCACTGGAACAAATTGAGCGGCAACAACCTCAAGGTCGGCCAGATTCTGGTCATGCAAGACACACGCAAACCGGCAGGCAAAAAACCGACGCAATACAAGGTTAAAAAAGGCGACTCGCTGTACATCGTTGCCAAGCGTTTCAACGTTGAAATGCAGCACCTCAAGCGCTGGAACCCGAGCAGCGCCAAAGCCCTGAAACCAGGGCAAATGCTGACGGTTTCCAAACCTCGCTAAGCTCCTGACTGGCAATATTGCGGGCAAGCTGTTTCCTACAGATATGTAAGAAGCAGCTTGCCCGCAGTGCTTTCCAGAGTGGCCTTTTTCCCACAGATACAAGCTGTTACTGTACGGAAACCCTAAGCCCAACGCCTGGATCGGATCTCTTGCCTTGATGCGACCCCTCCTCCCGTTATTAATCGGCCTGGCCTTGAGCTTCCCCGCAAGCGCAACCCTGAGTGAAAGCCACGGTTATGCGCAGTTCGGCACCCTCAGGTACCCGGCCACGTTTACCCATTTCGACTGGGTCAACCCTGACGCGCCTAAAGGCGGGACGCTGAAGGTCATGGCGTTTGGAACCTTCGACACGCTCAACCCCTACACCTTCAAGGGCACCAGCCCGGTATCGACCGCAAATTTCCTGCAGTACGGGGTCAACGAGCTCAACGAAACCCTGATGGCCGGGACTGGCCAATACGCCCCCTCCGGCGATGAGCCCACTTCCAGCTACGGGCTGATCGCGCAATCGGTGGAGTACAACGAAGGCCGCAGCTGGGTAGTGTTTAACCTGCGCCCGGAAGCGCGCTTTCACGATGGAACGCCCATCACCGCCTACGACGTAGCGTTTTCCTACAACCTGCTGCTCAAAGAAGGCCATCCGCAGTACCGGACCAACCTTCAGGAAGTCCAGCGCGTAGATATCCTGGGGCCCAAGCGCATTCGCTTCGTGTTCAAGCGCGCGGGCAACCCCTTGCTGATTCTGCGCCTTGGTGAATTACCCGTCCTGCCACAGCACTACTGGGTAAACCGCAACTTTAAAGCCACCACCTTCGAACCGCCGCTGGGCAGTGGCCCCTATCGCATCACCAAGGTCACACCCGGCCGGCAACTGGTGTTTGAGCACGTCAAAAACTGGTGGGGGGCCAACCTGCCGGTCAATCGCGGAAAATACAATTTCGACCGGGTTGAAGTGGAGTTCTACCGCGACAGCGATGTGGCCTTCGAAGCATTCAAGGCGGGCGAGTTCGACATTTATATCGAACACCAGGCCAAGAACTGGGCCAATGGCTATAACTTCCCGGCCGTCCGTCGCGGCGAGGTGATCAAAGCCGAAATCCCCCACCAGATCCCGACGCAAACCCAGGGCTTGTTCATGAACAGCCGGCGTCCTGCCTTTGCCCAGGCAAAAGTCCGTGAGGCCCTGGGCCTCATGTTCGACTTTGAATGGACCAACCGCACGCTGTTCAACGGTGCCTACAAGCGCGCCGCCAGTTACTACCCCAACAGCGAGTTCTCGGCCAGCGGCATTCCACAAGGGCATGAGTGGCTGATGCTCTCACCCTGGCGCAGTCAGCTGCCGCCAGAACTGTTCAGCCAGGCCTTTGGCCTGCCGCAGACCGGAGGCCGGGGCATTCCCCGGGACACCATGCGCCAGGCACTGGGTTTACTGGCCGAAGGTGGCTGGAAACTTTCCGGACAGCGCCTGCTCGATATAGATGGCAAACCGCTGCGCTTCGAAATACTGCTGGTAAACCCCAACCTTGAGCGCATCCTGCAACCCTACGTGGAGAACCTGGCCAGTATCGGGGTCGATGCCCGGCTGCGCACCGTGGACCGCGCTCAATACAAACAGCGCCTGGATCAATTCGACTTCGACATGATCCTGATGACCCTGGATCAGACCTTGAGCCCCGGACTTGAGCAGTGGCAGTACTTCCATTCCAGCCAGGCCAATGTCAAAGGCAGCAAGAACTATGCAGGCGTGGCGAACCCGGTGGTGGATCAATTGCTCGAACGCCTGCTGGCAGCCCAGACCCGCGAAGAACAACTGGCCGCAGGCCGGGCGCTGGATCGCGTCCTGCTCTGGCAGCACTACAGCATTCCTAACTGGTATTTGAATTATCACCGCCTGGCGTACCGCAACCGGTTCGCCTTCGTGACTACGCCGCCCTACGCCCTGGGCCTTAGCGCGTGGTGGCTCAAGCCTACGGAGAAAACCCGATGATGCCTTTGCGTACGTTGCTCAAACCTCTCTGCGCCATGCTGCTGGCGAGTCTTGCCTGCGCGGCACTGGCGGCCCCGCAGCATGCTTTGACGCTCTACGATGAGCCACCGAAATATCCGGCCAACTTCAAGCATGTGGATTACGTCAATCCGGATGCCCCCAAGGGCGGCATCTTCCGAAAATCGGCGCTGGGTACTTTTGACAGCCTTAACCCCTTTATCAACAAAGGCGTGCCGGCCGATGACATTGATCTGACCTTTGACACGCTGGCCCGGCAAAGCCTGGACGAACCTTTCACCGCCTATGGCGTGATCGCCGAAAAGATCGAGAAAGCGCCGGACAACAGCTGGGTGCGCTTTTACCTGCGCCCCGAAGCCAAATTCAACGACGGTCATCCGATTCGCGCCGAAGACGTGGTGTTCAGCTTCGATACCCTGATGAAAAATGGCTCGCCGCTGTACAAGGGCTACTACAGCGATGTTGACCAGGCCATCGCGGAAAACCCGCTGCAGGTGAAGTTCACGTTCAAGCACAACAAGAACCGCGAGTTGCCACTGATCCTTGGTCAACTTCCCGTCCTTCCCAAACACTGGTGGGAAAACCGGGACTTCGGCAAGGGTAATCTTGAAATCCCGGTAGGCAGCGGCCCCTACACCATCAGCGAGATCAAGCCGGGGCGCTCAATTCGTTACGAAAGGAACAAAAACTACTGGGGCAAGGATCTGCCGATCAACAAAGGGCTGTACAACTTCGACACGATTACCGTCGATTACTTCCGTGACAACAGCGTGGCCTTTGAAGCACTCAAGGCCGGGCAGTTCGATTACTGGTTCGAGATCAGCGCCAAGAACTGGGCCAGCGCCTACAACGCCCCGGCGTTCACTCAGGGACGCTTGAAAAAAGAAGAAATACGCAACCACAACCCCACAGGCATGCAAGGTTTTATCTTCAACCTGCGCAAGCCCATGTTTCAGGACGTTCGGGTACGCGAGGCGCTGAGCCTGCTGTTCGACTTTGAATGGGCCAACAAACAGTTGTTCAGTGGCGCTTACGCACGGACCAACAGTTTTTTTGAAAACTCGGACATGGCCGCAAAAGCACTGCCCACGGCCGAAGAACTGGCCATTCTGGAGCCCTTGCGCGGCCAGATCCCCGACCAGGTGTTTACCGACGTGTTCAACCCTGGGGTCACCGATGGCAGCGGCATGATTCGCGACCAGCAGCGCCGTGCCTATCAATTGCTGCAGGACGCCGGATGGCGGATTGTCGACGACAAGATGGTCGACGCCCAGGGCAAGCCGGTAAAAATCGAATTTTTGCTGGCGCAAACCGAGTTCGAACGAATTCTGCTGCCTTACAAACGTAACCTCAGCGACCTGGGCATCGATTTGCAAATTCGTCGGGTTGACACCTCCCAGTACCTCAACCGCCTGCGCTCCAGGGATTTCGACATGATCGTCGGCGGGTTCCCGCAGTCCAGCTCCCCTGGCAGCGAGCAGCGCGAGTACTGGGAATCGCAGAGCGCCGATAAACCCGGCAGCCGCAATTTCATAGGTCTCAAAGATCCGGCCATTGACCAGCTGACCGAGGGGCTGATCAACGCTGAATCGCGTCAAAGCCTGATCAATCACGCCCGCGCTCTGGACCGCGTCTTGCAGTGGGGCTTCTACGTGATTCCCAACTGGCACATCAAAACCTGGCGCGTGGCCTATTCAAATCATATCGGCCATCCCGCGGTCACCCCCTTGTACGACATTGGAACCACTACGTGGTGGGCAAAGCCTGACACCAAACCCGCGACTCCAACCGAAACCAAAAGTGCAAACCTGGAGCCTTAAATGCTGGCGTATATATTCAGGCGACTGCTGCTGATCATTCCGACATTGCTCGGTATTTTGCTGATTAACTTCATCATCATCCAGGCCGCACCCGGGGGGCCGGTTGAACAGATGATCGCCAAACTTGAAGGCTTCGATGGCGCAACCAGCCGCATTGCGGGCGGTGGCTCCGAAGTCTCGGTGGCGGGCTCCAACTATCGCGGCGCCCAGGGGCTGGACCCGGCCCTGATCCAGGAAATCGAAAAGATGTACGGCTTTGACAAGCCCGCCCCCGAGCGCTTGTGGATCATGATCAAGAACTACGCCCGACTGGACTTCGGCGAGAGCTTTTTCCGGGATGCCAAGGTCATCGACCTGATCAAGGAAAAGATGCCTGTCTCCATCTCGCTGGGTCTATGGAGCACGCTGATCATGTACCTGGTGTCTATCCCGCTGGGCATTGCCAAGGCCACGCGACACGGCAGCCAGTTCGACGTCTGGACCAGTTCGGCCATCATTGTGGGCTACGCCATTCCGGCCTTTCTGTTTGCCATCCTGCTGATCGTGGTGTTTGCCGGCGGCAGCTATCTGGACTGGTTTCCGTTACGGGGCCTGACCTCCAACAACTTCGACGAGCTGAGTCTGGGGGGCAAGATTCTCGATTATTTCTGGCACCTGGCCTTGCCCGTCACAGCCCTGGTGATCGGCAACTTCGCCACCATGACCCTGCTGACCAAAAACAGCTTTCTGGATGAAATCAACAAACAGTACGTAGTCACCGCCAAGGCAAAAGGCCTGACCAACCACCGGGTGCTCTACGGCCACGTGTTTCGCAATGCCATGTTGCTGGTAATTGCCGGCTTCCCGTCGGCCTTTATCGGGATTTTCTTTACCGGTTCATTGCTGGTCGAAGTGATTTTCTCGCTGGACGGACTGGGACTCATGAGTTTCGAAGCGGCGATCAATCGCGATTACCCGGTGGTCTTCGGCACCCTGTTCATCTTCACCCTGGTCGGACTGCTGGTGAAACTGATCGGAGACCTCTCTTACACCCTGGTTGATCCGCGCATCGACTTCGAAAGCAGGGAGCATTGAGATGAAACTGTCCCCTCTTAACCGGCGACGTTTTGAACGTTTCAAGGCCAACAAGCGTGGTTGGTGGTCGCTGTGGATCTTTGTGCTTCTATTCGGACTCAGCCTGGGTGCTGAGCTGATCGCCAACGATAAACCGCTGGTAATCAATTACGACGGTGAATGGTATTTCCCGGCACTCAAGCGTTACCCGGAGACGGACTTTGGCGGCGAGTTCCCCCTCGAAGCCAACTACAAGAGCCCCTATATCCGTGAACTGCTAGCCAAGAAAGACGCCTGGGTCTTGTGGCCGCCCATCCCGTACAGCTATCAGAGTATTAACTACGACCTGAAAGTCCCGGCACCGGCCCCGCCTTCCGCCGAGAACTGGCTGGGCACCGATGACCAGGGCCGCGATGTATTGGCGCGGGTGATTTATGGTTTCCGGATCTCGGTGCTGTTCGCCCTGACACTGACCATTTTGAGTTCGATCATTGGCGTGATCGCGGGAGCCCTGCAGGGTTTTTATGGTGGCTGGATCGACCTCGCCGGTCAGCGCTTTCTTGAGATCTGGTCAGGTTTGCCGGTGCTGTATCTGCTGATCATTCTCGCCAGTTTCGTCCAGCCGAACTTCTGGTGGCTGCTGGGGATCATGCTGCTGTTCTCATGGATGAGCCTGGTAGATGTGGTACGCGCCGAATTCCTGCGCGGACGCAATCTGGAATATGTGCGCGCCGCACGGGCCCTGGGCATGCAGGACATTGCGATCATGTACCGACATATCCTGCCCAATGCGATGGTTTCGACCATGACTTTCATGCCGTTTATTTTGACCGGCGCCATCGGTACCCTCACCGCGCTGGACTTTCTGGGCTTCGGCCTGCCCCCCGGCGCGCCGTCGCTGGGCGAACTGGTGGCGCAAGGCAAGTCCAACCTGCAAGCGCCATGGCTGGGCATCAGTGCTTTCGCCGTGCTGGCCATCATGCTCAGCCTGCTGGTGTTTATCGGCGAGTCCGCTCGCGATGCTTTCGACCCGAGGAAATGAGATGACGCAGGAAAATCTGATCGAAGTGCGTGATCTCTCCGTCGAGTTTGTCAGCGCTGAACAACCCCATCGTGTAGTGCAAGGCATCAGTTTCGATATCAGGCGCGGCGAAACCCTGGCGCTGGTTGGCGAAAGCGGCTCGGGCAAATCGGTGACCGCGCATTCGATTCTGCGCCTGTTGCCATACCCCCTGGCCCGCCACCCCACGGGCAGCATCGTCTATGCCGGCGAGGATCTGCTGACGCTGCCGGAGAAAAAGCTCAGGCATATTCGTGGCAATCGCATTGCCATGATTTTCCAGGAGCCCATGACCTCGCTGAACCCGTTGCATTGCATTGAAAAACAAATCAATGAAGTGCTGGGCATTCACAAGGGATTAACCGGCAAGGCAGCCACCCTGCGCACCCTGGAGCTGCTGGAGCTGGTTGGCATACCTGAGCCCCACAAACGCCTCAAAGCGCTGCCACACGAGCTCTCAGGCGGCCAGCGCCAGCGCGTGATGATCGCCATGGCCCTGGCGAACGAACCCGAACTCCTGATCGCAGACGAACCCACCACGGCACTGGACGTTACAGTGCAGTTGAAAATTCTGGAATTGCTGAAGCAATTGCAGGCCCGCCTGGGGATGGCGCTGTTACTGATCAGTCACGATTTGAACCTGGTTCGACGAATTGCGCATCGGGTATGTGTCATGCAGCGCGGTTTAATCGTCGAACAGGCATCGTGCGAACAGTTGTTCCGTTCGCCACAGCATCCGTACACCCGGGAACTGCTTAGCGCAGAGCCCAGCGGAGGCCCGGCCGATACGGTTGCGGGGCCGCCATTGCTGGAAATCGAGGACCTGAAAGTCTGGTTCCCGATCAAAAAGGGACTCCTGCGCAAGACCGTGGATTACGTCAAAGCGGTCGACGGCATAAACTTCAGCCTGCCACAGGGACAGACCCTGGGCATTGTGGGAGAAAGCGGATCGGGCAAGTCGACCCTGGGCCTGGCGATTTTGCGTTTGATTGCCAGCAAGGGTTTGATCCGTTTCGAAAACAAACGGCTAGACTGTCTTTCCCGCCAGGAGGTCAGACCGCTGAGGCGGGAAATGCAGGTGGTGTTCCAGGATCCGTTTGGCAGTCTCAGCCCACGCATGAGCGTCAGCGAGATTGTCGGTGAAGGTTTGCGTATTCACCGCATGGGCACCGCTGAAGAACAGGAAGTGGCAATTATTGAAGCCTTGCGCGAAGTAGGTCTGGATCCGGAAACCCGGCACCGCTACCCTCACGAGTTTTCAGGCGGGCAGCGGCAACGAATCGCCATTGCCCGGGCATTGGTTTTAAAACCGGCGTTGATTCTGCTGGACGAGCCAACCTCCGCGTTGGACCGGACCGTACAACGCCAGGTGGTTGAGCTGTTGCGCTCGCTGCAAGCCAAGTACAACCTGACGTATTTGTTTATCAGCCATGACCTGGCTGTCGTCAAAGCGCTTAGCCACCAACTGATGGTGGTCAAGCATGGCCAAGTGGTCGAACAGGGTGATGCGCAAAATATCTTTGCCTCACCGCAACATCCATATACACAGCAGCTGCTGGAAGCCGCCTTTTTGGCGCCAGTGGCTGTCGATTAACCTGATAGAGGAACAACACATGGGTTTTCTCGCCGGTAAGCGCGTCCTGATCGTCGGTGTCGCTAGCAAATTGTCCATCGCTTCTGGCATTGCTGCCGCCATGCACCGTGAAGGCGCTGAACTTGCTTTCACTTATCAGAACGAAAAGCTTAAAGGCCGCGTTGAAGAGTTCGCTGCAGGCTGGGGTTCCAACCCTGAACTGTGCTTCCCTTGCGACGTAGCCAGCGATGAAGAAATCGCCAAGGTCTTCGAAGACCTGAGCAAGAAATGGGACGGCCTGGACTGCATCGTGCACTCCGTTGGCTTCGCACCTGGCGATCAACTGGACGGCGACTTCACGGACGCAACTACCCGTGAAGGCTTCCGTATCGCTCACGACATCAGCGCCTACAGCTTCGTAGCCCTGGCCAAAGCCGGCCGTCCGATGATGAAAGGCCGCAATGGCAGCCTGCTGACCCTGTCCTACCTGGGCGCCGAGCGCACCATGCCTAACTACAACGTGATGGGCATGGCCAAGGCCAGCCTGGAAGCGGGTGTACGTTACCTGGCAGGCAGCCTGGGCCCGGAAGGTACGCGCGTTAACTGCGTATCGGCTGGCCCGATCCGCACCCTGGCAGCATCGGGGATCAAGAACTTCCGTAAAATGCTGGCGGCCAACGAAGCGCAGACCCCTCTGCGTCGTAACGTCACCATCGACGAAGTCGGCAATGCCGGCGCGTTCCTGTGCTCGGATCTGGCATCCGGCATCAGCGGTGAAATCATGTACGTAGACGGCGGCTTCAACACCACCGCAATGGGCAGCCTCGAAGAGTAAATCTTTGCTTGCAGCCTGTACCCGAAACGCCCGGTGCATTGACTGCATCGGGCGTTTTGCGTTGCGGGCTTTTATAAACTCATTGCCCGTGGGCAGCCACACTTGCCCCCCCGCGGGTGCGGGAAGCAACATCCATACTTCGCTCCTGAGCGAATTATCGGCCAAAGGGATGGGAGAAAGTCACGGTTCTTCATGAAAAGGACGCTCTGAATGACACCCTTCGAGGCTGCAACCCACCCCGACCCCTATACCTTTTATGCGCAACTGAGACACAGGGCCGACCTGTACTTTGACTCCCGACTGGGATGTTGGGTCGCAAGCGGTGCAAGGGTCATACAGGCCATTGTGCAACATCCTGATTTGCTGGTACGCCCCCCACATGAGCCCGTTCCACCGGCCATAGCACAAAGGCCTTCAGGCCAGGTGTTCGGCAACTTGATGCGCATGAATGAAGGGCCGCGCCATCAGTGCCCCCGGCACGGGATAGAACCGGCACTGGCGTCAGTGTCGGCAGCAGACATCGCAACACTGGTTGCACACCTCTTCCCCATCACAGACAGCTCTGCCGATAGCCTGAACTCACTCATGTTCAAATTGCCGGTTTCAGTGCTATGCCGCTTGCTGGGCTTCGATGACCACCAGCTTGATACCCTGAGCGCTTTGACCGGTAATTTCGTGGCCTGCCTTTCTCCTTTGGCCAGCGAGTTACAACTGCGCAGCGCTGACATTGCAGCAACCCGGCTGAGCCAGATATTTGAGGTTCTGTTGAACGACGAAGCTGGACACAGCGCTTTTCTCAACGCTATTTGTCCAGCTTACCGATCTGGCACCCAGGCCGATCGCCCCGCGCTTATCGCCAATTTGATCGGTCTGCTATCTCAGACCTGCGAAGCCACTGCCGGCCTGATCGGCAATGCACTGGTGGCCCTGCAGCAACAGCCTGAGCTGCTTGAAGCGGTCAGCCGAAGCCCGGCGCTTGTCCCCGAGCTGGTTGCCGAGGCAGCACGTCACGACCCATCGGTACAGAACACCCGGCGCTTTGTCGCGAAACGCTGCGTCATCGGCAATTGCACTCTGCAAGCCGCAGATACGGTTCTGGTGTTGCTGGCATCTGCAAACAGAGATCCGGCCATCAATCATGACCCGGACTGTTTTCTGCTCAACCGGCCCCTGCGTCAAAATTTCAGCTTCGGCCATGGCCGGCATCAATGTCCGGGTCAACAAATAGCACTGGCGATCGCCGCACAAACCATCGCAGTACTACTACAACGCCATGGCACATCCTTTATCCGGACCTGCCACTGGAGCTATGTCCCATCACTCAATGGCCGAATTCCACGATTCCGCCAGCAGCCGGAGATTGCGCAATGATTGCCGTTATTTTCGAGGCGTGGCCACGCACCGACCAATACCAGCGTTACCTGGACCTTGCAGCCGAACTCAGGCCATTGCTCGCTGACCTTGAGGGCTTCATTTCCATCGAGCGCTTCCAGAGCCTCAGTGAACCCGGGAAGCTGCTGTCGTTGTCATTCTGGCGCGACGAAGACTCCATCCAGCGCTGGCGCCAACTGGAACAACACCGCATGGCCCAGGCCGCAGGACGCACTCAAGTCTTCGAGGACTATCGTTTGCGCATCGCCCATGTTTTGCGCGACTACTCCCTCACTGAGCGATCCGAGGCGCCGGCTGACAGCCGTAAAGATCACTCGTGAGCGCAGGCTTGCTTGAATCCGCCCCATAAAAAAGGCCGCTCAATGAGCGGCCTTTTTCGTCGTGCGGATGATCCAGCGCTTAGTAGCGCTCGACCTTCGCCTCATTTTGCAACTGCTTGCGGTAGGCTTCGAAGTCTTGCTGGCCCACACGCGAAGCGAGGAAGCGACGGTACGACGCCTTCTCTTCTTCAGTCGGCTTCGCAGCATCGTTCACGCCATCCAGACGCAGTACAACAACGGTGCCATCGGCCAGGGTGACGCTACCAAAGGTCGGTTTGTCCTTGGATACTGGCTTGGCCAGGCGGAACACAGCTTGCAGCACGGCAGGGTCAATACCTTCCTGACCGCGGGCAACTGCCTCGTGAGCCTTCCACGACAGGCCATCAACCGGCTTATCCAACGGCAACTTGCCATCGCGTAGACCTTTGATGATTTCTTCAGCTTTGGTTTTAGCCGCTGCACTGGCGTGCTCTTTAACCAATTGCCCACGAATGCTTGCGGCAACGGCTTCCAGAGGCAACTGCTCAGGCTTGAGGTGTTCCTTGACGCGCAACACCACTACCGTCTCGGGATCGAGTTCGATGGCAGTACTGTTTGCCCCCTCATCCATCACTTCAGTGCTGAATGCTGCCTGGATCACGTCACGGTTGGCAGCAATCCCCTCCCCGCCCTGACGACCGAACGGTGCAGAGGTATGCACGGTCAGCTTCAGTTCCTGAGCAGGTTGAACCAGATCGGACGCCTCAAATGCGGAGTCTTCCAGCTGCTTGGTTGCATCAACAAAGCGACGCTCAACCTGTTGGGTTTTCAGGTCACGGGTCAGCTTGTCTTTCAGGCTGGCAAAGCTCGGCACTTCAGGTGCCTCGACGCCCATCAACTTGATCAGGTGGTAGCCAAAGCTGGTGCGAACCGGCTCAGAAACCTGATCTTTTTTCAGAGCGTAAAGCGCTGTTTCAAACACAGGATCGTAAACACCCGGACCTGCGAAACCCAGATCACCGCCATTGGCAGCCGAGCCTGGATCCTGAGAGAACTCTTTGGCCAAAGCCTCGAAGCTTTCACCCTTGGCCAGACGCTGCTCAATATCAGCAATCTTGGCTTTGGCCTGCTCGTCGCTGACCTTGTCGTTCACTTCAATCAGGATGTGTGCAGCACGGCGCTGCTCAGCAAGGTTGGCGGTTTCTTTCTGATAAAGGGCTTGCAGCTCTTCATCCTTCACAGCCACCTGATCAAAGAACGAAGACTTCTTCAACTCGATGTAGTCGATCACGACCTGATCGGGCGTCATGAATTCTTTGGCGTGCTCGTCGTAGTAGGCCTTGATTTCGTCGTCGCTGACTTTCACCGCAGCCGGGTCGGCCTTGATGTTCAGAGAAGAGAAATCACGGGTCTGTTTTTCGAGACGGGCAAAAGCGTTCACTTGCTCATCGGTCACGAAACCACTGCCCGCCAAACCGGCGCGCAGCTGACCAATCAGCATTTCCTGGCCCAGCATGTCGCGGAACTGCAGGCGACCGTAACCCAGCTGACGAATCACCTGGTCGAAACGTTCAGCGCTGAACTGGCCGTTATCCTGAAACTCAGGTGTCTGCAGAATGACCTGATCCAGGGCCGCTTCAGAGAAGGAGAACTTCGCCTGATTAGCACCCTGCAGCAGCAACTTACGATCGATCAACCCTTTAAGGGCTGCTTCACGCAGCATTTTCTCGTCCAGCAAAGAAGCGTCGAAATCTTTGCCCAGCTGTTGCATCAGCTGACGACGTTGCATGTCGACAGCCTGGCTGAGCTCAACTTGAGTGATTTCGTCACCGTTGACCTTGGCCGCATCCTGGCTGGTCGAGGTGGCTTGAAAAATAGCATCGAAACCGGTCAACGCCATTAACGCGACGATGACACCGATGATGGTCTTGGCAATCCAGCCTTGTGAATTGTCCCTGATATTTTGCAGCATGCTTCCCCCAGAAACGGTCTTGCATAATGAGCAACCGTGGAGCGTGGGTAGAGTCCGGATAGAAGAAAGGCGCATCCGAGGATGCGCCTTCTCGTAACTGGCGGAGCGGACCGGGCTCGAACCCGCGACCCCCGGCGTACCACGTCGATATAACCATCGACTGCACTACCGCTCCGCTGCCAAGCCTGGCGTGCGCCTGACCCGGTTGGGTAACAAGTGTTACAAAAACTTAGTTAACCGCTTCTTTCAGTGCTTTACCGGCTTTGAAGCCTGGTTTTTTAGCAGCAGCAATTTCCAGTGCTTGACCAGTCTGTGGGTTACGACCAGTGCGAGCAGGACGATCAGTCACAGAGAAAGTACCAAAACCAACCAGTACCACAGAGTCGCCAGCCTTAAGAGCGCCAGTGACGGATTCGATTACTGCGTCCAGCGCACGGCCAGCTGCAGCTTTCGGGATATCAGCAGATGCAGCGATAGCATCAATCAGTTCCGACTTGTTCACTCTAAGTCCCCTTATATCTATCTGAGTATGTTTCTAAAGTTTTTTGGTAAAAGCAAACGATTGCTGAAGCACTTACGGACACTTATAGAGCCGCTTTATAACAAGGGCTCTAAAAAGCGTCAAGAAAGCCCGTCAGGCAAATCCGTATTAATGCGTGCTAATTCTTTCCTTAGAGTCAGACTCTCGCTTGTCATCCTTGGCAACGATCTCGGGAGCCACATCCGGCAAGGGCTCCGGCGCGTATTGCAGCGCAATTTGCAGGACCTCGTCAATCCATTTAACCGGTTTAATCTGAAGATCCTGTTTGATGTTGTCAGGAATTTCCTTCAGATCGCGGACATTCTCTTCAGGAATAATTACAGTCTTGATCCCACCTCGGTGAGCAGCCAGTAACTTTTCCTTCAAGCCCCCAATCGCCAGCACCTGGCCACGCAGGGTAATTTCGCCGGTCATCGCAACATCCGCACGTACTGGAATCAAAGTCAGCGCAGAAACCAGAGCTGTACACATTCCTACACCAGCACTAGGACCATCTTTGGGCGTAGCCCCTTCCGGCATGTGAATGTGAACGTCACGTTTCTCGTGGAAATCCAACGGGATACCCAGGCTCTTGGCGCGACTGCGAACCACTGTCAACGCAGCAGTAATCGACTCCACCATCACGTCACCGAGAGAACCGGTCTTGATCAACTGGCCCTTGCCCGGCACTACCGCAGCTTCAATTGTCAGCAATTCGCCACCGACCTGAGTCCAGGCCAGACCGGTCACCTGACCAATCTGGTCCTGCACCTCGGCCAGTCCGTAGCTGTATTTTCGCACACCCAAAAAGTGCTCGAGAAGCTCGGGCGTCACAGTCACTGCAAAACGTTTTTCCATCGCGTGTTCTTTGACCGCCTTGCGGCAAATTTTCGCAATTTGGCGCTCAAGGCCCCGCACACCGGCTTCGCGGGTGTAATAGCGAATGATGTCGCGGATGGCTTCGTTGTCGAACGCTATCTCGCCTTTTTTCAAGCCATTGGCTTCAATTTGCTTGGGGGCGAGGTATTTGACGGCAATGTTGATTTTTTCGTCTTCGGTGTAACCCGGCAGACGAATGACTTCCATCCGGTCCAGCAACGCTGGAGGAATATTCATCGAGTTGGAGGTACACAGGAACATTACGTCAGACAGGTCGTAGTCGACCTCGAGGTAATGGTCATTGAAATTGTGGTTTTGCTCGGGATCGAGCACCTCAAGCAATGCAGAGGCCGGGTCACCGCGCATGTCGCTGCCCATCTTGTCGATTTCATCGAGCAGGAACAGAGGGTTGCGCACCCCCACTTTTGTCATCTTCTGAATCAATCGACCTGGCATCGAGCCAATGTAGGTACGACGATGACCGCGAATTTCCGCTTCGTCACGCACGCCACCCAAGGCCATACGTACGAATTTGCGGTTTGTTGCATGGGCTATGGACTCTGCAAGGGAGGTTTTACCTACACCAGGAGGTCCTACCAGGCACAAAACCGGACCACGGATTTTCTTCACCCGTTTTTGCACGGCGAGGTATTCGAGAATCCGCTCTTTGACTTCATCCAGACCGTAGTGGTCTGCATCCAGAATGTCTTCAGCGCGCTTGAGATCCAGGCGGACCTTGCTCTGTGCTTTCCATGGCACCTGAACCAGCCAGTCAATGTAGGAGCGCACGACAGTGGCTTCAGCGGACATGGGGGACATTTGCTTGAGCTTGTTCAGCTCAGCCTGAGCCTTGGCCATTGCATCCTTGGGCAAACCAGCGGACTCGATGCGCTTTTTCAGCTCTTCGATTTCGTTATGCCCATCATCACCATCGCCGAGCTCCTTCTGAATGGCCTTCATCTGCTCATTCAGGTAGTACTCGCGCTGGCTGCGCTCCATCTGCTTTTTGACACGGCCACGGATACGCTTTTCAACTTGCAGCAGGTCAATCTCGGCATCAAGCAATGCCAATACGTGCTCAACCCGGGTTTGCAGGTCGATAATTTCAAGAATCTCCTGCTTCTGCTCGATCTTGAGTGCCATATGGGCAGCCATGGTATCGACCAGACGGCTTGGTTCGTCGATGCTGTTAAGCGAGGACAGAACCTCAGCCGGGACCTTTTTGCCCAGCTGTACATATTGCTCGAACTGCGAGATCAGGCTGCGGACAAAGACCTCGGATTCACGCTCCGGGGCAGCCACCTCATCAATCAGGGAGACTTCGGCACTCAGATAGCCTTCAGCCTGGCCAAAGCGCTCGACAGCGCCACGCTGCTCGCCTTCGACCAAAACCTTGACGGTGCCATCCGGCAGCTTGAGCAACTGCAGAACGGTCCCAATGGTACCTACACGATAGAGCGCGTCTTCGCCCGGATCATCGTCAGCAGGATTTTTTTGGGCCAACAGCAAGATCTGCTTGTCGCCCGTCATCGCAGCCTCGAGGGCCTCGATTGATTTCTCGCGTCCCACGAACAGTGGGATCACCATGTGCGGATAGACCACAACATCGCGCAATGGCAGGAGAGGCAATTCAATGGTTGTCTTCATGATTTCGCCTCTACGGCGGCCATAAGGCCGTAATCAGATGGAAGTAAGCTTGAAGCCAAGATGGGGGCAGTTCCGAAAAAAAACAAGCGTTGGACGACAGGAAAAAAAAAGGGGCCCGAAGGCCCCTTCTTTAACACGCAATGTGTAATACGCAGCAATACACTTACGCGTCAGGTGCAACCTTGGCAGTCGCTTCGTTGTTTTCATAAATCAACAACGGCTTGGACTTACCTTCTATAACGCTTTCGTCGATCACCACTTTACTCACCTCGGACTGCGAGGGGATTTCAAACATGGTGTCGAGCAGAACGCTCTCCAGAATCGAACGCAAACCACGCGCACCAGTCTTGCGCTCAAGCGCACGCTTGGCCACGGCTTTCAAGGCATCAGCACGGAATTCGAGATCAACACCCTCCATCTCGAACAACTTTCCATACTGCTTGGTCAGCGCATTCTTCGGCTCGGTCAGAATCTGCATCAATGCAGCTTCATCCAGCTCATCCAGTGTCGCCAGAACAGGTAGACGGCCAACAAACTCCGGGATCAGACCGAACTTGACCAAATCATCAGGTTCTACTTCACGCAGGGACTCGCCAACCTTCTTGCCCTCTTCCTTGCTGCGTACTTCGGCACTGAAGCCGATGCCGCCGCGAGTAGAGCGTGCCTGAACAACCTTCTCCAGGCCCGAGAACGCACCGCCACAGATAAACAGGATGTTACGGGTATCAACCTGCAAGAATTCCTGCTGCGGATGCTTGCGACCGCCCTGAGGCGGTACGGAAGCCACAGTGCCTTCGATCAGTTTGAGCAAAGCCTGCTGCACGCCTTCACCGGAAACATCACGGGTGATGGACGGGTTGTCAGATTTGCGCGAAATCTTGTCGATTTCATCGATATAGACGATACCCATCTGGGCTTTTTCTACGTCGTAGTCGCACTTCTGCAGCAGCTTCTGAATGATGTTTTCCACATCTTCGCCTACGTAACCCGCCTCAGTCAGCGTGGTTGCATCAGCAATAGTGAAAGGTACATTCAGCAGACGAGCCAGGGTTTCGGCCAGCAAGGTTTTACCCGAGCCAGTAGGTCCGATCAGCAGAATGTTGCTCTTGCCGAGTTCGACGTCGTCATTTTTCTTGTCACGCTGGTTAAGGCGCTTGTAGTGGTTGTATACCGCTACGGCCAAAACCTTTTTGGCACGTTCCTGACCAATGACGTATTGATCAAGGATGCCGCTGATTTCTTTTGGCGAAGGTAATTTATGCGCACTGCTCTCGGCCTGGGCTTCCTGCACCTCCTCGCGGATGATGTCATTGCACAGGTCGACGCATTCGTCGCAGATAAAGACCGAGGGGCCGGCAATCAATTTGCGCACTTCATGCTGGCTTTTGCCACAGAAGGAGCAATAGAGCAATTTGCCGTTGTCCTCGCCGTTGCGGGTGTCAGTCATTCGATCGATCCAAATCCGATAGGCTTGCAACACAAGATGAAGGCAACTGCGGGCTTTTTCAAGCCCGCAGGAGGTCAGTTAATCCAACCGCCTTCATTTGTACTACTTAAGCGGGCATTTGACGCTTGCTGAACACAGAGTCGATCAAACCGTATTCGGTTGCACGCTCAGCGCTCATGAAGTTGTCACGTTCGGTGTCACGCTCGATGGTTTCGAGCGACTGACCGGTATGGTGGGCCAACAGCGAGTTCAAACGATGACGAATGTTGAGGATTTCCTTGGCATGGATGTCGATATCCGACGCCTGCCCCTGGAAACCGCCCAACGGCTGGTGAATCATCATCCGCGAGTTAGGCAGGCAATGACGCTTGCCCGGAGCACCGCCGGCCAACAGGAAAGCACCCATGCTGCACGCCTGACCGATACAGATGGTCGACACGTCTGGCTTGATGAACTGCATGGTGTCGTAGATCGACATCCCTGCTGTTACCGAGCCGCCCGGGGAGTTGATGTAGAGATGAATGTCCTTGTCCGGGTTTTCGGCTTCAAGGAAAAGCAGCTGCGCAGCAACCAGGTTCGCCATGTAGTCTTCGACAGGGCCTACCAGGAAGATGATCCGCTCCTTGAGGAGGCGCGAATAGATGTCGTAGGAGCGCTCGCCACGGGCAGACTGCTCAACAACCATCGGGACCAGGCCGCCAGCGGCCTGAATGTCAGAGTTCTGCTGAATATAAGAATTGCGGGACATGTCCGGCAGTCACTCCCAAATAGTCTTGTCTGGAATACGCATAAGCCAGCTCGAGGCTGGCTTATGGTTGTGTTTTCTAACGAGTCAGAATTCAGTCGGCTTGTGGAGCTTCCACCGGCTTAACTGCTTCTTCGTAAGAGACCGCTTTATCGGTCACCTTAGCCTTCTGCAGAACAGTATCCACAACTTGCTCTTCCAGCACAACCGAACGAACCTCGTTCAATTGCGCGTCATTTTTGTAGTACCAAGCAACAACCTGCTCAGGCTCCTGGTAAGCGGAAGCCATTTCCTGAATCATTTCGCGAACACGATCTTCGTCAGGCTTGAGGTCGAATTGCTTGACCACTTCAGCCACGATCAGACCCAGAACCACACGGCGATTGGCTTGTTCTTCGAACAGCTCGGCCGGCAGTTGGTCAGGCTTGATGTTGCCACCGAATTGCTGAACAGCCTGAACGCGCAGACGATCAACTTCGTTGGACAGCAGCGATTTTGGCACTTCGATCGGGTTGGCAGCCAACAGACCGTCCATTACCTGATTCTTGACCTTGGATTTGATCGCCTGACGCAGCTCACGCTCCATGTTCTTGCGAACTTCGGCGCGGAAACCTTCCAGACCTGTTTCCTTGATACCGAACTGGGCGAAGAACTCTTCGTTCAGCTCTGGCAGCTTAGGCTCGGAAACAGTGTTGACAGTAACGGTGAACTCGGCGGCTTTGCCAGCCAGGTCCAGGTTCTGATAGTCAGCAGGGAAAGTCAGGTTCAGAACGCGCTCTTCACCAGCTTTAGCGCCTACCAGGCCTTCTTCGAAGCCAGGAATCATACGGCCCGAACCCAGAACCAGCTGAGTACCCTTGGCGGAACCGCCAGCGAACTCTTCACCATCTACCTTGCCAACGAAATCAATGTTCAACTGATCTTCGTTCTGAGCAGCACGCTCAGTCAGCTCAAAACGGGTGTTCTGCTTGCGCAGCACGTCCAGCATTTTGTCCAGGTCGGCATCAGCCACTTCGGCGCTCAGGCGCTCGATAGCGATGGTGTCCAGACCGGTAACTTCGAATTCAGGGAATACTTCGAAGGTCGCAACGTATTCCAGATCCTTGCCTTTTTCGAAGACTTTAGGCTCTACCGAAGGTGCGCCAGCCGGGTTCAGCTTTTGCTCAACCACTGCTTCATAGAACGAAGCCTGGATCACGTTGCCCAGTGCTTCTTGACGCGCATCAGCTTCGTAACGCTGACGAATCACGCTCATTGGCACCTTGCCTGGACGGAAGCCCGGGATTTTGGCCTTTTGGGCGGTCTGCTGCAGACGCTTGTTGACTTCAGCCTCAATACGCTCAGATGGCACGCCAATGGTCATGCGACGCTCAAGAGCGGAAGTATTTTCAACAGAAACTTGCATGGATATTCCTCGTTGCACAGACATTAGC
Organism: Pseudomonas sp. TMW22089; assembly: GCF_022496645.1. NCBI lineage: Bacteria > Pseudomonadati > Pseudomonadota > Gammaproteobacteria > Pseudomonadales > Pseudomonadaceae > Pseudomonas > Pseudomonas sp. TMW22089. Next base: position 60,787 of record NZ_SCFG01000011.1, on the reverse strand, counting down.
CGGCCGTTTCCGACCCCATAATCAAGGGCATGCATTCTAGTGGGTCAAACTCAAGAAGTCACCCTACCGCAATCGCGCACAGAAACAGCAGGCACATTATTAAGCGCAAGCAGTGATCTGCTTAAACACCCGAATACACAAAAATGCTTACATAGCCCCAACTCAGAGCCTCCTTCCTTATATATAGAAGAAGGCATCAAGCAAGAGCATGACAACACCCGCACCGACACACGGACGCAAGACAGGCATCATTCAGCAACACAATGCCGCCCGCCTGCCCCCTTCAAAAAAGCCGGAACGAAAAAAAACGCCAGATTATTAATCTGGCGTTTTCTAAATATGGGGTGGACGAAGGGGATCGAACCCTCGACAACGGGAGTCACAATCCCGTGCTCTACCAACTGAGCTACGCCCACCATATTGCATTTACAGCTCTATTTGCATCGCTACGAATGCGCATCAAAGCGCAGCTTCGTAAAAGAATAAAGCCGCTCTAGGCGGCTTTATTCATCAGCCTGGCGAACCCGATTCAGGCATCGCCAAACCTTATTTGGTGCGGACGGAGAGACTCGAACTCTCACACCTTGCGGCGCTGGAACCTAAATCCAGTGTGTCTACCAATTCCACCACATCCGCATTCAAACTTTTGAAGCAAAGACGCCAGACTATTAATCTGGCGCCTTTCTAAATATGGGGTGGACGAAGGGGATCGAACCCTCGACAACGGGAGTCACAATCCCGTGCTCTACCAACTGAGCTACGCCCACCATATTGCCTTTGTAACCCTACTTGTGCCAAAGCTGCCTAATGGCGCACCCGGCAGGACTCGAACCTGCGACCATCCGCTTAGAAGGCGGATGCTCTATCCAGCTGAGCTACGGGCGCCTTGTTAATCTGTATTCTGTGACGACTACAAACTAAGTGCTTTCAGTATCACCAAGCCAGACATCAACTTCGCTCTACCTTCTTAACCAGTGCTAGGCTGTGCCCGACAAGTGCGACGAATATTATAGGCGACCCCGAAAGCCGTCAACTCTTTTTTGAAAAAAGTTTAGAAATATAAAGGAGTTAGGGGAATAAGCAGACCAAGCGCCTTTGCCCTTACGTCACGGCATGCGAGAATGCACGTCCTTTTTCCACCCTTTACGATGGTTAATCACGCGTAATGACTGCACAACTAATCGACGGCAAAGCGATCGCCGCCAGCCTGCGCAAGCAGATTGCAAAACGTGTCGCCGAGCGTCACGAGCAAGGCCTGCGCACTCCCGGCCTGGCAGTGATTCTGGTCGGCAGCGATCCTGCCTCCCAGGTTTATGTTTCGCACAAGCGTAAAGACTGCGAAGAGGTAGGCTTTCTTTCACAAGCCTATGACCTGCCTTCGGACACCAGCCAGCAAGCACTGACCGACCTGATTGACCGTCTTAATGAAGACACGGATATCGACGGCATTCTGCTTCAGCTGCCACTGCCCGAGCATCTGGACGCCTCCAAGTTGCTGGAGCGCATTCGTCCGGACAAGGACGTAGACGGCTTCCACCCCTACAACGTCGGCCGTCTGGCCCAGCGCATCCCGCTACTGCGCCCCTGCACCCCTAAAGGCATCATGACCCTGCTGGAAAGCACCGGCCAGGACCTTTACGGAATGGACGCAGTAATCGTTGGTGCCTCCAACATCGTTGGTCGCCCGATGGCCATGGAACTGTTGCTGGCCGGCTGCACCGTAACGGTTACCCATCGTTTCACCAAGGACCTGGCCGGCCACGTAGGCCGTGCAGATCTGGTGGTCGTGGCTGCCGGCAAGCCGGGCCTGGTCAAAGGCGAATGGATCAAGGAAGGCGCGATCGTGATCGACGTCGGCATCAACCGTCAGGCTGATGGCAAGCTGGTAGGCGATGTGATTTACGAAACCGCCCTGCCCCGCGCCGGCTGGATTACACCGGTTCCTGGCGGCGTTGGCCCGATGACTCGCGCCTGCTTGCTGGAAAATACTTTGTACGCCGCCGAAACGCTGCACGCATAAGCCCCGGCATCGATACCAGCAACGGCACCTTCGGGTGCCGTTGTTATTGGTGCAGCCAAAACCCGGACAAACAAAAGCCCGCACTTGGCGGGCTTTCGTTCAAACAGCGATAAACCTAGTCAGCCAGGCGCCAGGTCGTACCGCCTTTACCATCTTCAAGCACAACACCCATGGCGGTGAGCTGATCACGAATCCGGTCCGATTCAGCCCAGTCCTTACCGGCACGAGCCGCCAGACGAGCCGCGATCAAGGCATCAACCTGGACCGCATCCACCCGACCTTCTGCGCCAGCCTGCAAGAAATCATCCGCCTCAAGCTGCAATACACCCAGCACATCAGCCAATTCTTTCAAGCGCGCAGCCAGGCCAGCCGCGGCCTGCAAATCGGTATCGCGCAAGCGGTTGATCTCGCGAACCATCTCGAACAGCACCGCGCAGGCTTCCGGAGTACCGAAGTCATCGTTCATCACCTGGGTAAAACGCTCAACGAACGCTTCACCACCGGCCGGCGCCACTTTTGGCAGCCCCTTGAGGGCGTGATAAAAGCGCTCAAGAGCCGCTTTCGCGTCCTTGAGGTTATCTTCGGAGTAATTGATCGAGCTGCGGTAGTGGCTGGACACCAACAAGTAACGCACCACTTCCGGGTGATATTTCTCCAGAACGTCGCGAATGGTGAAGAAGTTGTTCAAGGATTTGGACATCTTCTCGCCATTGATGCGAATCATCCCGCAATGCATCCAGGCATTGGCGTAGGTTTTACCCGTCGCCGCCTCACTTTGGGCGATTTCGTTCTCATGGTGCGGAAACTCAAGGTCGCTGCCGCCACCATGAATATCAAAGGTCTCGCCCAGGCAGCAGGTCGACATCACCGAGCACTCGATGTGCCAGCCCGGACGACCTGCACCCCACGGCGACTCCCAGCTCGGCTCGCCCGGCTTGACGCCCTTCCACAGCACGAAGTCCAGCGGATCGTCCTTGGCTTCGTCGACTTCAATACGTGCACCGATACGCAGATCTTCGATCTTCTTGCGCGACAGCTTGCCGTAGCCCATGAACTTGGCGACACGGTAATACACGTCGCCGTTGCCCGGGGCGTAGGCATAACCCTTGTCGATCAGGGTCTGGATCATCGCGTGCATGCCGGGGATATAATCCGTGGCACGCGGCTCCATGTCCGGCTTGCGGATATTGAGTCGCGCTTCGTCTTCATGCATTGCAGCGATCATGCGCGCGGTGAGCACCTCAAACGCTTCGCCGTTTTCACGGGCACGGTTGATGATCTTGTCTTCGATGTCGGTGATGTTGCGCACATAGGTCAAATCGTAACCGCTAAAACGCAACCAGCGTGTTACCAGGTCAAAAGCCACCATGCTGCGGCCGTGACCCAGATGGCAATAGTCGTACACGGTCATGCCGCACACGTACATGCGCACATTGTTGCCGTCCAGCGGCTTGAAAACTTCTTTGCTCTTGGTGAGCGTGTTGTAAATCGTTAGCACGATGGCTCCCTCAAAACTTGATCACTGACCCCAGGAATCACGCAAGGTCACAGTACGGTTGAATACCGGCTGGCCAGGTTTCGAGTCCTTGATATCTGCGCAGAAGTAACCTTCGCGCTCGAACTGGAAACGGTCTTCCGGCTGTGCGTTGCCCAGCGACGGCTCAGCACGACAACCCGTAAGAACCTGCAGCGAATCCGGGTTGATGTTTTCCAGGAAGCCCGCACCATCCTCAGCCTTTTCAGGGTTCGGCGAGCGGAACAGACGATCGTACAGACGCACTTCGCATTCGACGCTTGCAGCAGCCGGCACCCAATGCACAACACCCTTGACCTTGCGGCCTTCAGGGTTCTTGCCCAGCGTTTCGGGATCGTACGAGCAATGCAGTTCAACGATGTTGCCATCGGCGTCTTTAATCGCTTCGTCAGCACGAATCACATAGCTGCCGCGCAGGCGCACTTCACCGGCAGGCTCAAGGCGCTTGTAACCTTTTGGCGGCTCTTCCATAAAGTCGTCACGATCGATGTAAATCTCACGGGCGAATGGCAGCACTCGTACACCCATGTCTTCTTTAGGATGGCGAGGCAGCTCCAGGTTTTCGACCTGGCCTTGCGGGTAGTTGGTGATGATGACTTTCAATGGACGCAGCACACACATCGCGCGCGGAGCGCTGTGGTCCAGATCGTCACGAATGCTGAACTCCAGCATGCCGAAGTCAACCACGCCATCGGAGCGGTTGGTGCCAACCATGTCGCAGAAGTTGCGGATTGATTTGGGCGTGTAACCACGACGACGGAAACCCGAGAGGGTCGACATGCGCGGGTCATCCCAGCCATGTACGTGCTTTTCATCAACCAATTGCTTGAGCTTGCGCTTGCTGGTGATGGTGTAGTTCAGGTTCAGGCGCGAGAACTCGTACTGACGCGGCTTGCTCGGCACCGGCAGGTTGTCGAGGAACCATTCGTACAGAGGGCGATGACCTTCGAACTCCAGGGTGCAGATCGAATGGGTAATGCCTTCGATCGCATCCGACTGACCATGGGTGAAGTCATAGTTCGGATAAATGCACCACTTGTCACCGGTCTGATGGTGATGGGCATGACGAATGCGATACAGGATCGGATCGCGCAGGTTCATGTTCGGTGAAGCCATGTCGATCTTGGCCCGCAACACACGCTTGCCGTCTTCGAACTCGCCAGCCTTCATGCGGGCGAACAGGTCGATGTTTTCTTCGACGCTACGCTCACGAAACGGGCTGTTTTTGCCAGGCTCGGTCAAGCTGCCACGGTATTCCTTGGCCTGTTCAGGTGTCAGGTCGCAGACATAGGCCTTACCTTCCTTGATCAGGTAAACCGCCCACTCATGCAACTGATCGAAATATTGCGAGGCAAAGCGCACTTCACCCGACCACTCAAAGCCCAGCCACTTGACGTCACTTTCGATCGCATCAATGTATTCCTGGTCTTCTTTGGCCGGGTTGGTGTCGTCAAAACGCAAATGGGTGACGCCGCCAAATTCCTGAGCCAGCCCAAAGTTCACGCAAATGGACTTGGCGTGACCGATGTGCAGGTAGCCGTTGGGCTCAGGCGGGAAGCGGGTCACGATCTGTTTGCATTTACCCGAGTCAAGGTCCGCCTGCACGATGGGACGCAGGAAATTAGCCGGTACAGCAGGGCCAGCCTTAGGATTCAAAGTAGGGTCGACAGTGGGCTTGCTCATAGGATCCTTGAACGTAACAGGTGCGCGGCCTGGGTCGGCCGACTAAATCAAAGCGCCTATCATAGCCGATGCTGTCAAGTCCCTGACAGAGCAGGCGCTCAATCAACGCATTTGAAATAGCGCCTTTTAGCCCCCATATCGCAAAAACAGCATCGAAATGCCGTGCGGGCACGCTAAACTGCGCCGCGCGGCTGTATCTACCCAGCCAGCTTTTAGTCTCCGAGCCAATTGGCCGGACCAAAAAGCTCACCGAATTCATCTGATAGAGCGATAGCAATCATGTCCAAAGTAAAACTGACTACCAACCACGGCGACATCGTGATTGAGCTGAACGCTGAAAAGGCGCCGATCACCGTCGCCAACTTCATCGAGTACGTAAAAGCCGGTCACTACGAAAACACTGTGTTTCACCGTGTAATCGGTAACTTCATGGTTCAGGGCGGCGGTTTCGAACCTGGCATGAAAGAAAAGAAAGACAAGCGTCCAAGCATCAAGAACGAAGCGGACAACGGTCTGCCGAACGAGAAGTACACCGTGGCCATGGCTCGCACCATGGAGCCGCATTCGGCTTCCGCCCAGTTCTTCATCAACGTGGCTGACAACAGCTTCCTCAACCACACCGCACCGACCGCTCAAGGCTGGGGCTATGCAGTGTTCGGTAAAGTGGTTGAAGGTCAGGACGTGGTCGACAAGATCAAAGGTGTCAAAACCACTTCCAAAGCGGGCCATCAAGACGTGCCGGCTGAAGACGTGATTGTCGAGAAAGCAGAGATCATTGAGTGATACTGCTGATTTCAGATTTGCATCTGGAAGAGGAGCGCCCGGACATAACCCGGGCGTTTCTGGATTTCCTGACCGGGCGTGCGCGCTCGGCTCAGGCGCTGTACATCCTGGGTGATTTTTTCGAAGCCTGGATAGGCGACGATGCAATGACGCCCTACCAGCGCTCTATCTGTGAAGCGCTGCGAACACTGAGCGATAGCGGCACGCAGATTTTTCTGATGCACGGCAATCGCGACTTTTTGCTTGGCCAGGCCTTTTGTAAAGCGGCTGGCTGCACCCTGATCAAAGACCCCAGCGTTGTAGATTTCTACGGCGAACCGGTCTTGCTGATGCACGGCGACAGCCTGTGCACCCGCGACGAATCCTACATGCGCCTGCGGCGCTACCTGCGCAACCCCGTAATCATGTGGATTTTACGCCACCTGCCACTGGGCACCCGGCAAAAACTGGCGCGCAAGTTACGCAGCGAAAGCCGCGCCCAGACCCGCATGAAAGCCAACGACATCGTTGATGTGACCCCCGAAGAAGTACCGCTGATCATGGCCCGGCATGGCGTACGCACGCTGATTCATGGCCACACTCACCGCCCGGCCATTCACAAGCTGCAGATCGGCGAACATGCCGCCAAACGCATTGTGCTCGGCGACTGGGACAAACAGGGCTGGGCACTGCAGGTGGATGAGCAAGGCATGCAACTGGCGCCGTTTGATTTCGCCACCCCGCCTTTACTGCAACACAGCCAACAGTAGGATGGTGGGAGCCGGCTTGCCAGCGATGGCATCACCCGGCATCAGCCAGACCCCGGCGATATTATCGCCGGCAAGCCGGCTCCCACAGCCTTGCGGCTTTTACCGCATTAATGTCCGCTCGCCTCCGGCCCCGCCTTCGCGGCAAACGGCGGTTTGGCCAGCCACACCAGCAAGATCAGCCCCATGAACATCCAGCCCATCAACGTGAAGTAGTCCACAGTCGAGAGCATATAGGCCTGACTGGTCAGGACTTGATCCAGCTGGGCGTAAGCCTTGGTGCTCGCCCCGCCGAGATTCTCCAGCGCGTGCCGGGTGATGGGGTCATAGGTACTCATGCTTTCACTCATGTAGGCATGGTGCTGATCAGCACGACGAATCCAGATCCAGGTGGTCAGGGATGCCGCAAAACTCCCCCCCAGCGTTCGCAGGAACGTCGCCAGCCCGGCGCCATCGGCGATCTGATGTGGCGGTAAATCCGACATCAAAATGCTCAAGGTCGGCATAAAGAACAGCGCCACACCTATCCCCATAAACAGCTGCACCAGTGCCACATGCTGGAAGTCCACCTGGCTGGTGAAATCGGCCCGCATAAAGCAGCTCAGGCCAATGGCCAAAAAGGCCAGCCCCGCCAACAGGCGCAAATCGAATTTATGCGCGTACTTGCCCACAAACGGCGACATCAGTACCGGCAAGATACCGATCGGCGCCACGGCCAGACCGGCCCAGGTCGCGGTATAGCCCATCTGCGTCTGCAGCCATTGCGGCAAAATCAGGTTGATGCCGAAGAAGCCTGCATAGCCCAATACCAGCACGATGGTACCGATACGAAAGTTGCGATAGGCAAATAAACGCAAATTTACGATGGGGTGCTTGTCGGTCATTTCCCAAATGATAAAAGCCGCCAGCGCCACCACTGACAATGCAGTGCCCATAAGGATGAAATTGGATTCGAACCAGTCCAGATCATTGCCCTTGTCGAGCACTATCTGCAGCGCACCAACGCCAATGATCAGAGTTATAAGACCCACATAGTCCATCGGCTGACGGGTAATCACCACCGGACGCGCCTTGAGTTGCTGGCGAACCACCATCACGGCAAAGAAGCCGATCGGGATATTAATGAAGAAGATCCACGGCCAACTGTAACTGTCCGTGATCCAGCCACCCAATATGGGGCCCGCAATGGGCGCAACCACCGTGACCATCGCCAGCAATGCCAATGCCATCCCCCGTTTCGCAGGCGGATACACCGCAATCAGCAGGGTCTGGGTCATGGGATACAAGGGGCCGGCGACCAGGCCTTGCAACACCCGAAAGCCCACCAGTTCAGGCATCGAGGTTGAAATACCGCACAGGAACGAAGCCAGCACGAACAGAACCGTGGCCCACAGAAACAGCTTCACCTCACCAAAGCGCCGGCTCAGCCAGCCAGTCAACGGCAAGGCAATAGCGTTACTTACGGCAAATGAAGTAATTACCCACGTACCCTGCTCCGAACTCACCCCCAGGTTGCCGGAGATAGTGGGCAACGCCACGTTGGCGATGGTGGTATCGAGCACCTGCATAAAGGTCGCCAGCGACAGGCCAATGGTGGCAAGCACCAAGCTGGGCGGGGAAAAAGACGCGTTTGTACTCATCGCAAATCCTTTAAAACTCGGGCTGCAGCCCTGCCCGTGCGGCAGAGCTTATGGATTGGCGAATCAGCGTTGAGCCGCAGTGTTGCCCGTCAAGGCGCTGTTGCTGTCAATCAAGCGCGTAATCATGGCTTCGGCGTCCGCCAGCTGCTGCTCGTATACATTGGTGGTGAACGACGCTTTTTGCGGCGGCTGCTGGGCCAGCACCGGGCCACTCTGGTCACGCAGGTTCACATCGACCGTGGTCGACAAGCCGACCCGCAGTGGATGCTTTTCCAGCTCCTGGGCATTGATATGAATACGCACCGGCACCCGCTGCACGATCTTGATCCAGTTGCCGGTGGCGTTTTGCGCCGGCAAGAGGGCGAATGCGCTGCCGGTACCGGCACCGATACTGTCGATGCTGCCGCTGTACTTGACGTCACTGCCATAGATGTCCGACTCGATGTCCACCGGCTGCCCGATGCGCATCTTGTGCAACTGGGTTTCCTTGAAGTTGGCATCGATCCACAACTGATTCAGCGGAATGACGGCCATCAAGGCAGTACCCGGCTGAACCCGCTGCCCCAGCTGAACCGTACGTTTGGCCACATAACCGGTCACAGGAGCAATCAACGTGGAGCGGGCATTCGCCAGGTAGGCCTGACGCAACTGCGCTGCTGCAGCCTTCACATCGGGATGATCGGCAATCGTGGTGTTATCCACCAGTGCACTGGTGGTATCGAGCTTCTGCTCGGCATTGCGCAAGGCACTTTGGGCAGAGGCCAGATCATCCCGGGCGTGGGATAGTTCTTCCTGGGAAATCGCCCCGCCTGCGGCCAGACTTTTACGACGGTTGTAATTGTCCTGGGCTTTTTGCACCTCGACTTTTTGCGCCGAGACCTGGGCCTTCATGCCGTTCACATCACTGAACAGGCCGCGGACCTGACGCACGGTGCGGGCCAGATTGGCTTCGGCACTCTGCAGGCCAACCAGTGCATCGCTTGGGTCGAAGTTGAGCAGCACCTGCCCCTCATGAACCAGATCGCCATCATCGGCGCCAATACTCACCACCGTTCCGGTGACCAGCGGGGTGATCTCCACCACATTGCCGTTTACATAGGCGTCGTCCGTGCTCTCACTCCAGCGACCATAGAGCTCATGCCAGGCCCAGACGCCCAACGCGACCAGGATCACCAGAATCGCCAGCCCGCCGAGCCAGAGCTTGCGTTTGCGCTGATTGCCAGCGTCCTGGTTTTGTTGCGTTTCATTCGGTGTTTGCACAGTGGCCATGACGAGTACCTAAATTTATTCTGCCAGCGAGGCTTGAGTGGGAACGACCGCAGCCGTGTTGCCGGGCTCAAAGCCACCGCCCAGGGCTTGCATCAGTTGAATCGAAAGATCGATCTGCTCAGCATTCAGGTCCGCCAGCTGGCGCTGGGCCTGAAGCAGTTGTTGCTCAATGCTGAGGACATCAAGGTAATTGCCCACGCCCGATTCATAGCGCTGCAACCCGGTGTTGTAGGACTCTTGAGCAATATCCGCCGCACGCTGCTGCGCGCCGATTTGCAGCCCCATGGCTTTTAGCTGCTCCAGGGTATCGCTGACATCACCGAGTGCCGCCACCAGGGTCTTGTTGTACTGCGCCACGGCCAGATCGTAGTTGGCGTCTTCAGCATCCAGACCGGCACGCAGGCGCCCGCCATCAAAGATCGGCAGCGAAACCGCAGGTGCAATATTGAAGAAGCGGCTGGCCGAGCCGAACAGCGCATCCCCCAGCAACGACTGGGTACCCGCCGCCGCAGTCAAATTGAGGTTGGGATAAAAACGCGTTTTGGCGGCGGCAATGTTCTTGCTGGCAGCCTCTACCCGCCAGCGGGCAGCGACCAGATCGGGACGACGACCCAGCAGCTCGGCGGGCAAAGTGCTTGGCAACGCCACGGCACCGGGTGCCAGAATCTTCGGCCGGGCAATCTCGATGCCCCGGTCAGGCCCCTTGCCCAACAACACCGCCAACGCAATACGGGCGCTTTTGAGTTGTTTTTCGGCATTGATTACCTGCTCCTGGGAGCTGGCTTCAAGGCTTTCGGTTTGCTGGTACTGATAGTGACTGTCAATCCCGGCTTGCAGGCGCCGCTTGCTCAAGTCGAGCATTTGGCGAGTACGCGCCAGATCGTCATTGGCCAGATCACGCACGCTGTAGGCATGCCCCAGGCTGCTGTAAGCCCGCGCCACATCAGCAGCCAGAGTCAGGCTCGCGGCCTGGCCGTCGACCTCGGCGGCACGGGCTTCGCCCAGAGCGGCCTCCCAGGCATCACGCTGACCGCCCCACAGATCGAAGGTGTAATTGAACGTCAGATTGACGTCGCGCACCGTGTCATAAACACCGCCGCGACCGCTCGGATCCTGGGAGCGCGCCAGGCGCGAACGCGTAACGTCCGCCCCGGCATCCAGGGTCGGCATGCGTGCGGCATTGGCTGCACCGGCCGCTGCGCTCGCCTGGTGAGCCCGGGCACTGGCAATCTGCATATCAGGGCTGTCGCGCAATGCTTCCTGAATCAGGCCGTCGAGCTGCCCGTCGCCCAGGCGTTTCCACCAGTCCTTTTGCGGCCAGGCGGCAGGCGTGACGCTGACACCCTTGAGCGTCTGCGCTGCCTTGAGGCTTTTGGCTTCAAGGCTGGCACCCTCGGTGCCCAGGCCGCTATAGCTGGCGCAACCGGCCAACGCCATGCAGACAAATACCAGGCTCAGGCCTGTACGTAGCGTTTTGTTGCTCATTTTTCACCCAAGCGCATGACAGTGATCGGATCACCGGCCGCCAGCAGTATTTTTTTGAGGATCTGTTCCAGGCTCTGCAACTCTTGCGGGCTGATAGCAGCCGCCAACTGGTTCATGGCATCGGCGCCAACCTGCGGTAGCAAGGCCGCCAGTGCTTGCCCGTCATCGGTGAGTACCAGTCGCACCTGACGTCGGTCAGCCTCGGAGCGCTGGCGTATAAGCAGGTTTTTTTGCTCCAGCCGATCAAGCATGCGAGTCATCGAGCCGCTGTCCAGTGACAGGTGGCGGCAGAGTTCGGCCGGTGTATCGACGTCGAACTGGGCCATGATGATCAGCACTTTGAACTGCGCCGCGGTGATGCCGAAAGGCTCCATGTGGCGGTCAATGATGCGGTCTTTGAGCATGGCAGTACGCCCCAGGAGCAAACCCAGGGTGCAATTTTGAAAAGTATCGGGATGGAAATGCTTCATCAGGAAGCTGCCCAGGCAGTAATGTTTCTAAATGTTACTGCCTAGGCAGCTAATGTCAAGCCGACTATTAGCCGGCTATCTATTTGCCTGTCTGAATGTGCGTAGCCGCTGACGCAGGGAGGAGGCTTATGCCTGGGCTGGCACGCCGCTATGGAAACGGAACTCAACATCCGGCGACTCGATCAGTTCCTGCTCGGCCGCCCGCACCCGTTCGATGACCTGGGCAATATCCTTGGCATCGCCGTATTGATAGGCGAGCTTCAAGTAGCCCTGGAAGTGTCGCGCTTCGCTTTTGAGCAGACCGAAGTAGAACTTGCCGAGTTCTTCATCCAGATGCGGCACCAGGGCTTCGAATCGCTCACAGCTGCGCGCTTCGATAAAGGCCCCCACCACCAGGGTATCCACCAGCTTCACCGGTTCGTGATTGCGCACTACCTTGCGCAGCCCTGAGGCATAGCGCCCGGCCGACAGCTGACGCAGTTCGATCTTGCGCTTTTTCATCAGGCGCATGACTTGCTCGTGGTGAACCAGTTCTTCACGGGCCAGACGCGACATCATGTTGATCAGATCGACGTGGGAATGGTACTTGGCGATCAGGCTCAACGCGGTGCTGGCTGCCTTGAACTCGCAATTCTTGTGGTCGATCAGCAAGGTTTCCTGATCCGCCAGGGCAGCCGCAATCCAGCCGTCAGGGGTACGACAGCCCAAAAACTCATGAATTTCTGGAAGAATCACGGGCGCGCTCCCGAACATGGGGGGGTGCACAGCAGACCGGCAGTGTTTTGAAAAATCGCTGACATGTGGCTCACAAAGACTGGATTGAGGCGAGGGCCGCTGATTATACGGGCCCCGCGTCGCAGCACCAGCCGCACGACTTGATATGTATCAACACGGCTACAACTGACGAGCAACTATAGTGACTTCAAATCGCCTGAAAACATTTGGAGCTACCGGTCATGCAAACCATACGCAGCCTTTTGGTCGTCATCGAACCCCAATTGATGGAAAGCCTCTCCCTCAAGCGTGCCAAGGAAATCGCCAACAGCACCAAGGCGCACTTGCACCTGTTGATTTGCGATAAGGAAAATGACCATTCAGCCTTGCTCAGCGTGTTGCAAAGCAGCCTGGCGAGCGAGGCTTACAGCGTAACGAGCAACCAGACCTGGTACGAAAACCAGCACACCACCATCATCAAGGAGCAGCAAGCCAGGGGCTGTGCGCTGGTGATCAAGCAGCACGCTCCCGATTCCATGCTGAAAAAACTGCTGCTCACGCCGGAAGACTGGAAATTGCTGCGCGATTGCCCGTGCCCGGTATTGATGGTCAAACACGCCAGAAGCTGGAGCGGCGGCGTGGTGCTGGCGGCAGTGGATGTGGGCTGCAGCGATGACGAACACATGGTTTTGCACAAAACCATTATCGACCAGGGTTTTCGTGTCGCCAGCCTCGCCCACGGCCAGCTGCACGTGGTCAGCGCCCATCCAGCACCCATGCTGGCAGCAGTCGATGCGGTCTACCCCGTGGACACCCAGTACGAAGCCAGCTACAGAGCGGCCTGCAAAGAGTTCCAGAACCAGTACGAAATCGACGACAGTCGCCTGCACATCAATGAAGGGCCGGCGGACATCATCATTCAACAGGTCGCCAAAAAGCTCGATGCAGTGGTAACAGTCATCGGCACCGTAGCCCGTACCGGACTGTCCGGGGCGCTGATCGGCAATACCGCAGAAGTGGTGATCGACAAGCTTGAATGCGACATTCTGGTGCTCAAGCCCGATGACATCATCCAGCACCTGGAGCAAAAAGCGGCCAAGGCCTGATCCTCATGGCTACAACCTCACCACTGCAGGAGCCTGCCGGCGATGGCTGCATCGCTGGCAGGCCAGCACCTACAAGATCGCATCCTTGAGAAAGCCGGGCGCGATATAGCGCTCGTAGTGCGCTTCGGAAAGCAGGAAGAATTCCCGATCAATGGCGTCGCGCAACTCGGGCAGACCCCAGTCGCGAAACTCCGGCAACAGCACCATGCCGTACATCTCCAGCTGATTGATCACCCGCGCCCCCCGGGCAATCAACTGGTAGGCCCAGCAATATTCCGACTGATGCGGCACAAAACGGATCTTGCGGGCCACCAGCTGAGCGCGCAACGCAGCCGGGTCGAAAACCTCCACCTTACCCGTCATCACCTGCACCAACAGTTGCTCAAGGCGTAGCCAGACCGCACGTTTGGCCTGTTCGTCATAGCCGTTCCAGTTGATCACTTCGTGATGGAAACGCTTGCAACCGCGGCACACAAGGTCGCCGTAAACCGTAGAGCAGAGGCCGATGCAGGGAGTCTTGATGGTTTGATTGGACATGGCGAAATAGAGCACTGCAGAGCGAAACAGGTGCACATGTTAGCCCTTTGTCTAACGCAGATCACCCCTCAACCTTCAGGGGCTAACTTACCTTTAACAATTTTTTACCGTAGAATCGGCCTGCCTTTTAAGGCGCCAATGTCCGTTAGAAGCTGTTTTCAAAGCGTCACGAGCACAGTTGATCCCGAAGAACGGTGTTGGTGTGGGGTGTTTGCACTGCAAATGCCCGCATCAACATTCATCACCCTCCCCGTTCGGAAGGCGTAAAACTTTGAAAACAGCTTCTGTTGGGAATCCTTGAACTCTGGCTAAGCGGCTCAAAAAGCCCCGCAGCGCATGGGTGCTCGGCATTCCTGGATGAGCGTCCCGGACACCCATTTGGGACCAATGATGAGGGTAATAACTGTGCTTGAAGCCTACCGCAAACATATCGAAGAGCGTGCAGCCCTGGGTATCGTTCCCCAGCCGCTTAACGCCGAACAAACCGCAGGCCTGGTCGAGCTGCTGAAAAACCCGCCTGCAGGCGAAGAAGCATTCCTCGTCGACCTGATCACCAACCGTATTCCACCTGGTGTTGACGAAGCCGCCTACGTGAAGGCCGGCTTCCTGTCCGCCATCGCCAAAGGTGAAGCGACTTCCCCGCTGATCGACAAAAAACGCGCTGTTGAACTGCTCGGCACCATGCAAGGCGGCTACAACATCGTGACTCTGGTCGAGATGCTGGACGATGCAGAGCTGGCACCGGTTGCCGCCGAGCAACTCAAGCACACCCTGCTGATGTTTGACGCCTTCCACGACGTCGCTGAAAAAGCCAAAAACGGCAATGTCCACGCCAAAGCCGTGGTGCAGTCCTGGGCTGACGGCGAGTGGTTCAAGAACCGCCCTACCCTGGCTGACAAAATCAGCCTGCGCGTATTCAAGGTTACCGGCGAAACCAACACCGACGACCTGTCGCCGGCACCGGACGCCTGGTCACGCCCAGATATCCCGCTGCACGCCCTGGCCATGCTGAAAATGGCTCGCGACGGCATCGTGCCGGACGTGCAGGGCTCCATCGGTCCGATGAAGCAAATTGAAGAAATGCGTAACGCCGGCTTCCCTATCGCTTACGTCGGCGACGTAGTCGGTACCGGTTCTTCGCGTAAATCGGCAACCAACTCCGTACTCTGGTTCTTCGGCGACGACGTTCCTTACGTGCCGAACAAGCGTGCCGGTGGTTTCTGCTTCGGCAGCAAAATCGCTCCGATCTTCTACAACACCATGGAAGATGCTGGCGCACTGCCAATCGAATTCGATGTCAGCAACATCAACATGGGCGACGTGATCGACCTGTACCCGCACGCCGGCAAGGTTTGCAAACACGGTACCGACGAAGTCATCACCACCTTCGAAATGAAGACCCCGGTTCTGCTGGACGAAGTTCGCGCTGGCGGCCGTATCCCGTTGATCATCGGCCGTGGCCTGACCGAGAAGGCCCGCGCCGAACTGGGTCTGGGTCCATCCGACCTGTTCAAAAAGCCGGAAGCGCCTGTTGAAAGCACCAAGGGTTTCACCCTGGCGCAAAAAATGGTCGGCAAGGCTTGCGGCGTGACCGGCGTTCGCCCGGGCACTTACTGCGAACCGAAGATGACCACCGTAGGTTCTCAGGACACCACCGGTCCAATGACCCGTGACGAACTGAAAGACCTGGCGTGCCTGGGCTTCTCGGCCGATCTGGTCATGCAGTCGTTCTGCCACACCGCGGCCTATCCAAAGCCGATCGACGTGACCACGCACCACACCCTGCCAGACTTCATGATGACCCGCGGCGGTGTTTCCCTGCGTCCGGGCGACGGCATCATCCACAGCTGGCTGAACCGTATGCTGCTGCCGGATACCGTCGGCACTGGCGGCGACTCCCACACCCGTTTCCCGATGGGCATTTCGTTCCCGGCCGGTTCCGGCCTGGTGGCCTTTGCCGCAGCCACTGGCGTAATGCCACTGGATATGCCGGAATCGATTCTGGTTCGCTTCAAAGGCGAAATGCAGCCAGGCATCACCCTGCGTGACCTGGTTCATGCCATTCCTTACGTCGCTATCCAGAAGGGTCTGCTGACGGTAGAGAAAAAAGGCAAGGTCAACGAATTCTCCGGTCGCATCCTGGAAATCGAAGGCCTGGACAACCTGAGCATCGAGCAAGCGTTCGAACTGTCCGACGCCTCGGCAGAACGTTCGGCTGCTGGCTGCACCATCAAGCTGTCCAAAGAATCCATCACCGAATACCTGAACTCCAACATCACCCTGCTGCGCTGGATGATCGGTGAAGGTTACGGCGACGCCCGTACCCTTGAGCGTCGTGCTCAAGCGATGGAAGCCTGGGTTGCCAACCCTGAGCTGATGGAAGCCGATGCTGACGCCGAATACGCTGAAGTCATCGAAATCGATCTGGCTGATATCAAGGAGCCTGTGCTCTGCGCGCCAAACGACCCGGATGATGCACGCCTGTTGTCCAGCGTTGCCGGCGAGAAAATCGACGAAGTGTTCATCGGTTCGTGCATGACCAACATCGGCCACTTCCGCGCTGCGGGCAAGTTGCTGGACAAGGTCAAAGGTCAGCTGCCAACCCGTCTGTGGCTGTCGCCGCCGACCAAGATGGACGCTCACCAGCTGACCGAAGAAGGCTACTACGGCATCTTCGGCAAAGCCGGCGCGCGCATGGAAATGCCAGGTTGCTCGCTGTGCATGGGTAACCAGGCACGGGTTGAACCGAACTCCACCGTGGTATCGACTTCGACCCGTAACTTCCCGAACCGTCTGGGCGACGGCGCGAACGTTTACCTGGCCTCGGCCGAGTTGGCGTCGGTAGCCTCGATCCTGGGTCGCCTGCCTACCGTAGAGGAATACATGGTCTACGCGGCAGAGATCAACACCATGGCGGCGGACGTGTACCGCTACCTGAGCTTTGATCAGATCGCCGAATTCCGTGAAGCGGCAGCCACTGCCAATATCCCGGTTATTCAAGCGTAAGCTGATGCAGTAACGAAAAAGCCCCGGCTCTTGTGAGCCGGGGCTTTTTTATGTGCGGGATAAAAGCTCTAAAGCAGTGGCGCGACGATTTGCTGCTCCCGCGGCCAGGCATCCAGTACGGCCTTGAACAGGGTCGCCAGCGGTATAGCGAAGAACACCCCCCAGAACCCCCACAACCCGCCAAACAACAGCACCGCGCAAATGATTGCCACCGGGTGCAAGCTCACTGCCTCGGAGAACAGCAAGGGCACCAGCACATTGCCATCCAGGGTCTGAATGATGCCGTAGACCGCCATCAGATAGATGAACTGGTCACTCCAGCCCCACTGAAACAACGCAATCAGCAGCACCGGAACCGTCACAACCACTGCCCCCACATACGGCACCACCACCGAGACGCCCACCAACAGCGCCAGCAGCGCCGCGTAGTTCAGGCCCATGGTGACAAATGCGATGTAGGTCACACCGCCGCAAATAATGATCTCGATGACTTTGCCGCGAATGTAATTGGCAATCTGGCGGTTCATTTCTTGTGCGACACGGGTAATCAACGCCCGCTCACGAGGCAAATAACCACGCACCCAACGGCCGATCAGCGCCCGGTCTTTAAGGAAGAAGAACACCAGAATCGGCACCAGCACCAGATAGATCATGATGTTGACCAACAACGGCAAACTGGACAGGGAAAAGGTCAGTGCCAGCTGCCCGAATTTGCCGATTTCACCGCGGGCGACTTCAATGGCCTGCAGCACTTGCTCATCCGACACCAGATGGGGATAGCGCTCCGGCAACAGCAACAACAGTGACTGCCACTTGGCCAGCATGCCCGGCAGCTCGTTGAACAGCGTGATCAACTGATGCCAGAGCAACGGCAGCACTACTACGATAAACACCAGCAGTAACCCCATGAACAGCGCAAATACCAGGCCGACCGCTGCGGCAGCCGGCACCCGCAGCCGCTCCAGAGCCACCACCAGCCCCTGCATCAGGTACGCCAGCACCATGCCTGCCAGTACCGGCGCCAGCATGCCGCCCAAGGTCAGCACGGCGGTAAAGGCCAGCACCAGCAACACCGCCAGCACCACCGCCTCTTCATCAGAGAAATAGCGCTGAACCCAATCACGCAACACTTTGAACATCGATATTCCTTAGAAGAAGGCCCGCATCTCAGGCCTTGCGTAACCAGTAGCAATAGGTGCCGGCATCATTCTCTTCACGCAGCAGTTCATGGCCTGCCAAACGTGCAAAGGTCCGAAAATCTCGCTGCGAACCGGCGTCCGTGGCGATCACTTTGAGGGTCTGACCACTGACCAGGCGATTAAGCTCCAGCTTGGCCTTGAGCAGAGGCAACGGGCAGTTCAGGCCACTGGCATCCACCAGCGCATCATGCGCCAACGCATCAGTCATTACGTGCTCCTTCAGAGTCGGCATTTTGCGGCCGGTTAGAATACCCCAAGCGGACCCGCTACTGGTCGCCAGACACGTGTGCGGCTACAGTAAGCGCTTTACCGACCAGAGCTTTGTGCATGACTTTTCTGCGCCCGACCCTATTGACGCTCGCTTGCCTGCTCGCATCACCGAGTTTTGCCGACGATTTACCGTCTCTGGGTGACGCCAGTTCGTCCATCGTCTCCCCCCAACAAGAATACCAACTGGGTCGCGCCTGGCTGAGCATGCTGCGCGGCCAGGTGGCGCAACTCAACGATCCGCAGCTCAAGGACTACGTCGAAACCAGCGTCTACAAACTGGTCGAAACCAGCCAGGTACAAGACCGGCGTCTGGAATTCATTCTGATCGACAGCCCGCAGCTCAACGCCTTTGCCGCGCCCGGGGGGATCATCGGCGTCAATGGCGGCCTGTTCCTCAACGCGCAAACCGAAGGTGAATATGCCTCGGTGATGGCTCACGAACTGGCTCACTTGTCGCAACGCCACTTCGCCCGGGGCGTAGAAGCCCAGCAGCGCATGCAGCTGCCGATGATGGCGGCCTTGCTCGCAGGGATCATCGTCGCGGCCTCTGGTGCAGGCGATGCCGGGATCGCCGCCATTGCCGGGAGCCAGGCTGCCGCGTTACAGGAACAGCGCCGCTTCTCGCGACAAAATGAACAAGAGGCCGACCGCATCGGCATCCTCAATCTGGAAAAAGCCGGCTACGACCCGCGCTCGATGCCGACCATGTTTGAACGCCTGATGCGCCAGTACCGCTTTGACGCCAAACCGCCGGAATTCCTGCTGACTCACCCGGTGACCGAGTCGCGTATCGCCGACACCCGTAACCGCGCCGAACAGGCAAGGGCCGGTGGCACCGAAGACAGTTTGCGCTACCAGCTGATTCGCGCCCGCGTGCAGCTCAACTACGAAGAAACACCGGGTATTGCCGCCAAGCGCTTTCGCCAGCAACTGGATGAAAACCCGAAAAACGATGTGGCGCGTTATGGCCTGGCAATAGCCCAGATCAAGGGCAGCCAGTTCAACGAAGCGCGAGAAAACCTCAAGCCGCTGCTGGACAAGGCACCAAACGACATCACATACAACCTGGCGCAGATTGAGCTGGACACCGACAGCAACCGCCTGGCGGAAGCCCAGCAACGGGTCGATCGAATGCGCACCCTGTATCCGGGCAACTACCCGCTCAATCAGGCCAGGGTCGATCTGTTGCTCAAGCAAAACCGCCCGGCCGATGCCGACAAGGCGCTGGAAGCATTGCTCAAGAGCCGTCCGGATGACCCGGATGTGTGGTACTCGGTCGCCGAAACCCGGGGGTTATCGGGCAACATCATTGGCCTGCATCAGGCCCGCGCCGAGTATTTCGCTCTGGTCGGTGATTTCCGCCAGGCCATACAACAGCTGGATTTCGCACAAAAGCTCACCAACAACTTCCAGCTGTCATCGCGCCTGGATGCCCGCAAGCGCGAGCTGATGGATCAGGAACGTGCGCTCAAGGACATGATGAACTAACCCGCCCCACCCCTGTAGGAGCGAGCTTGCTCGCGAGCTCTATTCTCGCGAGCACCTCGTTGGTACATAGGGAAAAGCTCGCGAGCAAGCTCGCTCCTACGGTTTGTTTAGTCGTTATCAGGCATTGCCCGCCAGTTTCAAACGCGCGGCCTGGGTGAAATCCAGCATGCGTTTAAGCGGACGAATGGCCTGAGGCACCAGCGCCGGATCGACAAAGATCTCATTGCTCCCCTGCTGCAGGCACTCAAGGGTGCGCTCCAGGGTGTTCATCGCCATCCACGGGCAGTGAGCGCAACTGCGGCACGCGGCACCGTTACCTGCGGTAGGGGCTTCAATAAACACCTTGTCCGGGCACAGCTGCTGCATTTTGTAAAAAATGCCGCGATCGGTGGCCACGATAAAGGTTTTGTTCGGCAGGTTTTGCGCCGCCGCGATCAGTTGGCTGGTAGAACCTACCGCGTCAGCCAGATCAATCACCGACTCCGGTGACTCCGGATGCACCAGAATGGCCGCATCGGGATACAGCGCCTTCATGTCTTCCAGCTGCTTGGACTTGAACTCTTCGTGGACGATACAAGCGCCGTCCCACAGCAACATGTCGGCTCCGGTCTGGCGCTGAATGTAACGCCCGAGATGCTTGTCCGGCCCCCAAATGATCGTCTCGCCGTTGTCCATCAGGCTTTCGACGATTTCCAGTGCGCAGCTGGAGGTCACCACCCAGTCAGCCCGGGCCTTGACTGCCGCCGACGTGTTGGCATAAACCACCACGGTGCGCTCGGGATGCTTGTCGCAAAAGGCCGAAAACTCTTCAACCGGGCACCCCAGATCCAGCGAACAGGTCGCCTCCAGCGTGGGCATCAGCACGCGTTTTTCCGGGGTTAGGATTTTGGCTGTCTCGCCCATAAAGCGCACGCCGGCCACCAGAATGGTTTTGGCAGGATGGGCAGCACCAAAACGGGCCATCTCAAGGGAGTCGGACACACAACCACCGGTTTCTTCGGCCAGGGCCTGAATGACCGGATCACAATAAAAATGCGCCACCAACACCGCGTCGCGGGCTTTAAGCTCAGCCGCGATCTGTGCCCGCAGGCCCTGTGCTTGAGCCTCGGTCAAAGGCTTGGGCTGCCTGGCATCGAGGTGGGCTTGAACCAGAAGTCGTTCAGAAATTTGCGTCATGTTCGCAAGACCTGCAAGCGCTAGTGCGCGAAAGTCGAGTGTACCACCAGCTCTGGACCCTTCGAGTCCCGCTGGGAGAATGTGTGTGTCATCAGGCACGGACAAGCAATGAAGCGCGACAAGGCTACAGAATATCCTTGGGATTCAAAAGTTTATTGTTGCCATGAGCGGCGGATAAGCGATGCCGGACGGACGGCCCGGCATCGGTCTGAAACGGCTGCTATCTCAACCGCAAGGTTTGGCAGCGGCCGGGGTTACTTGATGGCGGCCAGCACCAGATCTGCCACCGGACCGCCGGACGCAGGATTTTGCCCGGTAATCAGCCGCCCGTCGGCAATGGCAAAGGGTGCCCAGGGCGTGCCGGCCTTCAGATACTGAGCGCCACGCTTCATCAACTCACTCTCGGTCAGATACGGCACAACGTCAGCCAGGCCTGCCAGTTTCTCTTCTTCATTGGAAAAACCGGTGAGCTTTTTGCCCTTGATCAGCAACTCGCCGTCAGACAGTCGGATATTGAGCAGCCCCACTGCACCGTGACAAACCGACGAAACCACCCCGCCCCGCTCATAGATATGGCGACTCAACGCCTGCAACTGCGGGTTGTCCGGATAGTCCCAGATCACCCCGTGGCCGCCGGTGTAATAAATGGCGACGTAATCATCCGGGTTGACCTGGTCCGGCTTGAGCGTTGCCCCGAGGCGATTCATGAAGCCCTTGTCGTGATACCACTCCCAGTCAATCTGCGACGCCATGTCCTTGGCCAGACTGTGGGGATCGATCGGCGTGTAACCGCCCTGCGGACTGACATAGTCAACGGCATACCCCGCGGCCTCGACCTTGTGCACAAAATGCACTGCCTCGCCCAGCCACAACCCTGTGGCGCGATCGAGGTCGGGGTATTTTTCGACACTGGTCAGTACCACCAGAATTTTCTTGCTCATCGTTAACCTCCTGCTGAGAGAGACAACCCATAGGTGCTGCAGGGTAGACCATGCTGATCAGGCAACCGTTCAGCCGCTGCCGCCCCGTTGGTCCCTCAACAGGCCCGCAGTGCTTTGACCGAAGTGCCCGCTTTTGAGCCAGGGACCAGAACAGGCCATAAAGACAGGAGCGAATACAAATTCACTGCATATGGTAATAATTACTATTTACATATGCGAATAAATCTCTACCATTCCGCCCTGCGTAGTCTTTGCCATACGTCTGGCGCCCCGCTGCAAGGTGTCCGCAAAGGCGACACGTCTCCCTCCCCTCTACAGGATCTCTGAGATGCTTCGTCCCTTTATGCCCGTGATGACCGGTTCTTTGCTGTTGGCTTTTTCGGCGGCGGCCCTGGCGGCTGACGAATCCGCCGACCGGCAAGCACCAGCCGCAGGCCCGTTGCCCTCGACAGCGTCAATGTGAATGCCGAAGCCGGTATTTCAGGCACCGCCACCACCGAAGGCAGCGGCTCGTACACCACCGGGGCCATGAGCACTGCCGTCGGCCTGCCGTTGTCGATCCGCGAAACACCGCAGTCGGTGAGCGTCATGACCCGCCAGCGCATGGATGATCAGGGCATCAAAGACCTCAACGATGTGGTCAAGTACGCACCGGGCATCACCCTGCGCAAGTTCGGCGGTGACCGCCAACAGTTTCTGGCCCGCGGCTTTACCATCGATAACCTGATGTACGACGGGCTGCCCACCAGCCTCAGTACTTTCACCCTGGACACCATCGCCGGGGCTGACCTGGCGATGTATGACCGGGTGGAAGTGGTACGCGGCGCCACCGGCCTGATGACCGGTGCCGGCAGCCCCTCGGCCACCCTGAACCTGGTGCGCAAGCGCCCCACTGCTACGCCGCAAGTGAGCATCACCACCAGCGCCGGCAGCTGGGATCGCTACCGCACCGAGGTCGACGCCTCGAACAGGCTCAATGAAACGGGGACCGTTCGCGGGCGGGTAGTGGCCGCTTATGAAGACAACAAGAGCTATATCGACGTACGCGACAATCAGCGCCAGACCTTCTACGGGGTTATGGAAGCCGACCTGAGCGACGCTACCACCTGGACCCTCGGGGCCTCGAAACAGCGTGACGATGCAACCTCGGACTGGGGCAGCCTGCCGGCCGGACCCAATGGTGAAAACCTGCACTTGCCACGCTCGACCTTCCTGAGCAACGACTGGGCCTACTGGGATCGGGACAACGTCTCGTTGTTCACCGACCTCACCACCCGCTTCGACAACGGCTGGACCTCAAAACTGGCATTCGCCAAAATCTGGGCCGAGTCCAACACCTTCTCCAGCTACCTGAGTGCTGCCAAGGGCGGCGGATTCAACCAGTCGTCAGGGCAATATGACACCACCGACGTGCAGACCAATCTGGATGGCTCGCTCTCGGGCCCGTTCAGGTTGTTTGGCCGTGAACATGAACTGACCCTGGGCGCGAGCCGGCGTCAGGAAAAGTTCGACCAAAAAGGCGGCTTCTGGTCCAAGGCGACTCCGATCGATATCTACAACTTCGATCCGGGGGTCATTCCCAAGCCGGACATTGCCGATCGCACCCCGTACCAGAGCCAGAATACGGCCACCGAAGAAGGCGTTTACGCCGCCGCCCGCTTCAACCCCATCGACCCTTTGCACCTAATAGTCGGCAGCCGGCTGAGCTGGTACGACTACGACAATCGCTCGGGCACCGGCGATTACAAAGTCACCCAGCAAGTCACGCCCTATGCAGGCGTCATCTACGACCTCAACGATACCTACTCGGTTTACGCCAGCTACACCGAAATTTTCAAACCGCAAACCCAGCAGGACGTCAGCGGCGCGGTGCTCAAACCGATGACCGGTGAAAGTTATGAAGTGGGGATCAAGGGTGAGTACTTCGATGGCGAGCTGAATGCCTCCCTGGCGCTGTTCGACATGACCCAGGAAAACCGTGCCTATGCGCTGGACACCCAGCCCGCCAGTTGCCTGGCCACCAACCGCACCTGCTATGAAGCCGCCGGCGAAGTCCGCAGCCGCGGGCTGGACGCTGAAATCAGCGGTGCCCTCACCCCGTACTGGCAAGCCTCGGCTGCCTACACCCTGGTGCTGAGCCAGTACGTCAAGGACAAGTCCTTTGACAAAGGCAACCTGTTCGCACCCAACCAGCCCAAGCACCTGTTCAAGGCCGCCACCACCTATCACTTGCGCGGCGACCTGGAAAAACTGCGCATCGGCGCCGACGTACTGGCCCAAAGCGAAACCTACGGCCGGGTCGGTAATGGCCATGCGGTACAGGATGCCTATGCAGTTGTCGGCTTGATGGCAGGCTATCGCCTGGACGAGCACTGGGACGCCCGGGTCAACCTGAACAACCTGTTCGACGAAAAATACTGGCAGGGCATCCCCACCGCCAGCGGCAGCGGGACCTACGGCGACCCGCGCAACCTGATGGTCTCGCTGAAGTGGACGTTGTAAGACAGCACCTCAGACACCGCGCGGGCCTCAGGCGGTCAGCGCGGCAATGACCTGAACTTCAATGCGATAATGCTTTTTCGCCATGGGCGATTGCACACACACCCGCACCGGCGCCCCCACGCCTGTCAGCCAGGCATCCCAGGCCTGATTCATGGCCTCATAGTCCGCCATGTCAGCCAACCAGATCTGCGCCGACAGTAGATGGTTCTTGTCTGAACCTGCGGTGGCCAGCAAGGCATCGATTTTACCGAATACGTCCTGCGCCTGGTCGCTGATATCACCCTCAATCAATTGCGAGACCTGACCTGCCAGATACGCGGTGTGCTGATGGATGACGATTTGGCTGAAACGCGGGGTGGTGCCGAGACGTTGAATAGCAGAGGTCATGATGCAGATCCGTTTGGGTTAAAAGATGGGTATTTAGTTGTTGTCGCTCAGTCCGGCACCGGCGCCCAGTAGCCGCGATGCTTCGGTAGCGGGCACGTAGGTACGGGCGGCCAGTGATTGCAGATAGGCAAGGTCAGATTCGGCGACCGGGCGAACGCTGCCGGCAAGCGCACTGGCCGGATCCAGAGCATCCGTGCCTTGCTTGCAGCACACACTGACTGCGCGCTGCTGGCCGAGCCCCCCTGCGTCATTCAGAAAAACCCCGCCCAGACTGTCGAAGCCCAGGCTGCAACCCGGCCACGAGAGCTCGACGGGCGCCTTGAGGCGTCTGGCCATGGCGCTGACAAAGGGGATCAGTAACTGCGGGCTGGCCACATCGTTCAACAGAATCTGTCCGTGGCTACCCAGCAGATAAGCGTGGTCACTGAGGGCCGCGCCTGTGATCAAGGGGCACAGCGCAGCGCTGGCCCCGTGCCAGGCGCCAGCGCCGATCACTGGCGCCAGCTCGCTATAAACAACCCCGTCGTCACGCCGCAACTGCCCGGCAATCACCTGCGGGCCATCGAGACCATGGGCCGACAACCATTTCGCCGCCTTGCCGGCCTCCTCCGCCAGCCCCCAGGACATGCCCGCACCACGGGCGGCCTTTTTGCACAGACTTTCGATCTCATTCAACGATGCATGCATGGCGCTGCTCCTGACTGCCAAGACCGGGATAAGACCAGTCATCGACCAACACCTGACTCAACTCATGGGGAAAGGGGGCGTTCTGATACATGTTGATGCGCACCCAACGATCGGAACGCGGGTCGAACCGGGTGGCGCCGAAGAACGAAAGTTTGCAGCGCAGCAAGTCGATCGGCAGCAGAGCCCGGTCAATCAGGTTGTCCTGTATATCGGCGTACGGGCAGCCCGGCGCCAGCTGCACACGCCTGACCACATGCCGGTGCTCGGGATGCTCCAGCAGGAAGGTGGCCACCGTCTGCCCGTCGTCGCAACCATTGAGGGCCTGCTGCAGCCGGGAAATATCCCGCGCCACTGCCAAAGGCTGCTCCAGTGCTTCGCCCGGCTCGCTGAAGCGCTGCCCGATCCGCGGCTCGAGCTTTTCCTCGGACACATACCAGAACAGCGAGTGACTCTGTTCGGTGGAAAAATCGATGGCCGCGACCCAGGCGTAATCAGTGGCAAGAATCTGTTTAAGGGCACCCACCCCCATGCTGCCGTCCACCGCGAAACCCAGCTGTTCATCGGCCTGCATGGTTTGCCCCAGATCGTCGATCAAATGCCCGTAGGGCTCGAGCAACAAAGACACCAACTGCTCTTGTGCCTCCAGCGACAGCCGGTTTTCGGCCCAGCGATAAAGCGCATCCCATGGATACTCGCGCTGCAGAATGCCTTCGCCCATACACAGTTGCAGGGCCTTGAAGTCCTGTTGCAACTCGAGGATGCGCTGCCCTTGCAACGGGTGGTCCGAGTGCCAGCTGCGGGCGTCGGCTTGTGCGCGGCGCACAAAATCCACAAACATTCCCTGCTCCGCAGGCGTTGGCCGGCGCACTGCACGCACTCGCTGCAGCGCTGTTTCCCGGGCTTGCACCCAGTTGTTTAAAAGCATCGGGTGATTCAACAGAAAAGGTGCCATGCCCAGGCCCGTGGAGTTGCCCAGGCCGAAACGGCGGCGAATTCCGGGCTCCAGCACTACCGCCGTGCCCGGGGCCTGAACCTGTGCCAGATGCTCCACCAGATCGACGCTAAAGGCCCGAATCAGGAACACCGTGAGCATTTCCGCCTGAAAAGGTGCCGACAGCTCGGGGCGCGCGGCCACCGACTCACGATCGGCCGCGCCAAACTTGCCGCTGCCATAGACCGCCGTGGTGCGCATCAGGTAACCCACCTGCTCGACAAAAGCGCAGTCCGGCTGGCGGCCTGCGGCCAGTTCCTGCAGCACATGGTCAAACAGGCGCACCGAGCGGTTGGCTCGCGCCATGCACAGCTCACGGGACGACACGCGGCCCGCTTCCTGTTTCGGCACATTGGCTTGCAGGCGCTGCAGCTCGACTTCATCAGGAACCCCGTCGAACAAAGCGAAAGTGGCATCCCAGGCCGTGGCAATCACCCGGTCAGAGCGCAGCGCAGGGTCCAGATCATGGGCAAAGGCCACCAGGCTATATGCGCGCTCCGGCCCCCGGGCCACATACACGGCCCGGCCGACGCCCTGCCCGTCGATGCTCCAGACCGTGCGCTGGAACTGCCACTGCTCGCGCTTCAAGCGGCGCAGCAGTTGGCGCATGAACGACAGCCGGGACTGATGAAAGGCACCCAGGCGCGCGGCCTTCATGACACGGGAAGGTGGTCGCAGTTGCATATCAGATCACTCCCTGGTCACGCGCCATCTGCCGGGCAATGCGCACGGCATCCCACACAGAGGGCAAAATCAGGATCGACACAGGTACTGCCGTGATCACGATAAACGACTGCAAAGCTGTGATTCCGCCTTCACCCAGGGTGATCAGAATGGCGCCGACCACTCCCATGCCGACCGCCCAGAACACCCTCAGCCAGGTTGGCGACTCGCCATGATCGGTACTGATGGCCATGGCCACGGTGTAGGACATCGACCCGGCACTGGTCACCACCGAGAAAAAACTCAGGAACAGAAACAGTGCTGAAATCAAAGTAGGCATCGGCATCGCTTGGGCAACCCCCAGCAACAGTGCTTCAGGTTGCACCCCGTGGCTGACCACACTGCCCGGCGAACTCAGTTCCAGGCCAATGCCGGTACCACCCACCAGGGTGAACCAGACCATGGTGATCAGGGGCGCCGCCACCGACAGCAAGCCCACCACTTCGCGGATGCTGCGGCCGCGGGAGACCCTGGCGACGTAGATCCCCATCATCGGTGCATAACCGATAAACCAGCCCCAGTAGAACAGCGTCCAGCTGTTGAGCCACTGGCTGTCGTCACGGTACAGGGCAGTCTGGAAAAAACTGGTCACATGCAAGGCCAGGCCTTGCACGAAGGTCTCACTGAGAAACAGAGTCGGGCCAAAGATAAACAGAAACGCGGCCAGCCCCAGCATCAGCCACACATGGACCTTGCTGACCAGACGCAGACCGCCCAGGCCCACCACGCACGACAGGGTGTAGATGGTCGTGACCGCCAGAATCACCATGGCCTGGGTAGTAATGGTATCGGGCACGCCCCACACCGAGTGCAGGACAAAAGCGATTTGCAACCCCAGAAAACCCACTGGCCCGATGGTGCCGGCAACCACGGCAATAATCGCCGAGGCATCCGCAATCACGGCGATGGGCCCTTTAAGCGCTCGCTCTCCCAGCAATGGATAAAGCAGGGTTCGCGGCATCAGCGGCAGTTTTTTCTCGTAGTGCAGGTACATGTACACCACGGTCAACAGGCTGCCGAGAACGGCCCAGGCCATGAACCCCCAGTGCAGGAATGACTGCGAGAGTGCCGCCACCGCGGCCGGCGCACTCTGCGCCGCCACGCCGAAGTAAGGCGCAGGTTTCATAAAGTGCGACAAGGGTTCGGCAGCCGCCCAGAAAGCGCCGCCACCGGCCAGCAGTGCACACATGATCATCGACACCCAATTGAAGGTGCTCATGCCCGGTGTGCTGTTCACCCCGCCAAGGCGGACCCGGCCGACCCGGCTGAAACCGATATACAGGCTGGAGGCAAATGTCAGCAGCATCAGCACTTGCCAGTACAGGCCAAAGTAATGGGTGCCCCAGGAAAACGCTCCGCCGATCAGGCCGGACAGGGTTTTCAAATCAATCAGGGCAATGATCAGGAACAGCAGGAAGAAGCCGCCACTGATCCAGAACGTTGACCAGTCGAGTTTGCCGATAGCACTTTTACGAAGCGTGCAGGGTTCACTCCCCACCAAAACTTCAGTTGGAATTTCCATTGAGCCTCCCCTCCGAAGAGAGTTGTCGATCGCCAGTATTGTTATTGTTGGAAGTACTTTTGTTGTTATTGCGCGATGTCCTTGTCGGCCTTGCAGTTGCGAATCCGGGTGGCTGAAATACTTTAAATCGCGATATCTACGGTGCGAGCCGTGGTGCTATTGCGGGCATCTTCGGGTACAAAGCCCGCTTCGAAAAACCGCAGCCAGTTGCCGCCCATCAGGGCCGCTATATCGGCAGGCCCGAAGCCTGTGGCAGCGAGGCCTGCTTCAATGTTTACGAAGTCGCGGTTGTCACGGAACCATTCGGGCTGGTCTGGAAACCCCGGATTTGCCGCAGAACCTTCGCCGTAGTCGACTTCCTTGGTCCAGCGCCCCACCCGCATCCACTCAACCACGCTGTAAGGCTGGTCCTGGCACAGGTCGGAACCCAGCCCGAGGTGTTCGACCCCCACCAGATCGGCCGTGCGGGCGACCATCTCGCAAAAACTTTGCAAGGTGCAGGCGCTCTTGCCGTGCAGGTGATGGGGGTACAGAGAAAAACCGAACATGCCGCCGCTTTGGCCCAGCGCCTTGAGCACCTGGTCGGACTTGTTGCGCAAGGCCGGATGCCAGAACGCCGGGTTGGCATGGGTGATCGCAATCGGTCGCTGCGAGTGCTCAATAGCCTCCAGGGTGGAGCGGTCGGACGAGTGCGACATGTCCACCACCAGCCCCACACGGTTCATCTCGCGCACCACCTGCTTGCCCATGCGGGTCAGCCCGGTGTCATGTTGTTCATAACAGCCGGTGGCCAGCAGCGACTGGTTGTTGTAAGTCAGCTGCATAAAGCGCGCACCCAGGGCATGGACCACTTCCACCAGGCCTATGTCGTCTTCGATCGGCGACGGGTTCTGAAAGCCGAAGAAGATCGCCGTGCGCCCGGTCTGGCGCGCCAACGCGATGTCGCCGGCCCATTTGCCGTGCAGGATCAAATCGCTGAAGCGCTCGAACAACAGGTTCCAGGCTTCGATATTGGCCACCATTTCACGAAAGTTTTCGTGATAGGCGATGGTGACGTGCACCGCATCAACCCCGCCGTCGCGCATCTGCCGGAAGATTTTCTCTGACCAGTTGCCGTATTGCATGCAGTCAACCCGGGGCCCGCGCACAGCGAATGGTCGGGCCGGATTCATAGCGGCTCTCCTGCGGCGATGTAGCCGGTTTTTACATGGGTATAAAACTCGACGGCCGACCGGCCTTGTTCCCGCGGGCCATAACTGGAATCACCGCGCCCACCGAAGGGCACGTGGTAGTCAGTACCGGCGGTTGGCAGGTTGACCATGACGCAGCCGGCCCGGGCATTGCGCCGGAAATGGCTGGCACGGGCCAGCGAGCGGGTCATGATCCCGGCAGTCAGGCCAAAACGCGTGTCATTGACCAGCGTCAGGGCTTCATCATAACTGCCGATCTTGATTACACAGGCAATAGGCGCAAACAGTTCCTGGCGATTGATCAACATGCTGTTGCGGGTTTCAACGAACAACGCGGGGGCCATGAAGTGACCGGGTGTGGCCAGTTCCAGAGGATTGCCTCCGGTGATCAATTCAGCGCCTTCCTGGCGCCCCAGCTCGACACTGGCCAGGTTGCTGGCCAATTGCGCAGCGCTGGCAACGGGGCCGATCTGGGTTCCCGCTTCCAGGGCGTGCCCCACTTTCAACGCCCGGGTAGCGGCGACCAGCTTTTCGACAAAGGCATCGTGCACGCGCTCGTGCACGATCAGCCGCGAGGACGCAGTGCACTTTTGCCCGCTACCGCCGAACGCACCGTTAACCGCGCAGGTCACGGCAAGGTCCAGGTCGGCATCATCCATGACTGCGAGGGCGTTCTTGGAGCCCATCTCCAGCTGCACCCTGGTCATATTGGCCACGGCAGCGGCGGCAATCCCCTTGCCAACTTCAACCGAGCCGGTAAAGGAGATGGCACTGATGCCCGGATGTTCGATGAGGGCCTGACCAATTTGCGCCCCGGCGCCCATCACCAGATTGAACAGGCCTTTGGGAATGTCCTGGCGGGAAATGATTTCGCTGAGGATGACAGCACAGGCCGGGGTCAGATTGGCCGGTTTCCAGACCACGGCATTGCCGAAGGCCAGTGCCGGAGCAATCTTCCAGCAGGCCGTGGCCATCGGGAAATTCCATGGCGAGATAATGGCCACCACACCCACCGCCTCGCGACGCACATCGATTTCAATGCCATCACGTACCGAGTCTGCGCTATCCCCCATCTGGCGCAGGGTTTCGGCTGCGTAATAGGTGAAGAACTGGCCGGCCCGATACACTTCGCCAGCACCTTCAGCCAGTGGCTTGCCCTCTTCACGGGACAGCATCTGACCGATTTCGGCGCTGCGATTGATCAACTCCTGACCAATGGCCATCAACACTTTGTAGCGCTGTTCGATACCGCAACGGGCCCAGAGTTTTTGCGCATGGGTGGCGGCTTCGATGGCTGTTTCCAGTTGCTGCGAAGAAGCCTGTGCGTAGAGGCCAATCAGATCCCGGGTATCGGAAGGGTTGCGGTTTTCGACTTCAGCCTGGCCCTTGAGCCACTCACCGGCGATGTAATTCAAATTGCTGTACGTCATGAATTCCTCCTGACTGGCATGCCATGAATCGGCATCGCCTGTAACTGTTATGGAGGAGATTATGAGCGGCCAGACTATTAAGTAAATCTAGTAAATTTTAACGACAGTTAAGTATTATTTAAACAAAGCCTTGATCTGCGAACTGACCGCCATGAGCATCAAAATCACCAATTTGCAGTTTTTCGTCGCTGTCGCCACCAGTCAGAGCCTGACCCAGGCCGCCCAACGGGTGCATCGCACACCGGCGGCCGTCTCGCTCTCGCTCAAGCAACTGGAAGAGGAGTTGGGCGGCGCGCTATTTGAAGGCGAGCGCAAAAACCTGCTCAGCCCCCTGGGCAGGTTTGTCTTGCAGGAGGCGCAACGCGAGCTGACCCACTTCGAGCGCACCATCACCACCATCAAGACCTATGCCAAGGCCGAAACCGGGCTGGTGCGGGTGGCAGCGGTACCGTCATTCGCCATCACGCTATTGCCACCGCTGCTCAAGCACTTCCATGAGCAATACCCGCAATTCCACCTTGATATCCGCGACATGGACTCCGAAAAAGTCGTCCAGGCGGTTCTGGCCGGCGAAGTGGATATTGGCATCGCCACCGTGCCGGCCAGTATTCCGAACATCAATCAGGACTTTCTGTTCTCGGACGCCTTTTGCGTGGTCTGCGCGGCCAATAACCCGCTGTGCTCACTCGCCCGCCCGGTACGCTGGAGCGATCTGGAAGGTCATAACTTCATCAACAGCGGCCTGGGAGCAGACATCAATGCCGCGGAGTTTCGTCACATCAGAGACCAGTCGACCCTCAGCGTCAGAAACACCACTTCATTGCTGGCTCTGGTTGCCCAGGGCATGGGCGTGACGCTGCTTCCCGAATTGCTCAGACGCTCGGCCAGTAGCACTGACCTGCGCTTTCTACCCCTGGAAGACGAGCGGATCATGCGCTCGGTCAGTGTCATCACCCCGCCCAGGGACTCGCTCAACCACGCCTCGTACACCTTTGTGAAAGCCCTGAAGGCCAGTCGTTTTCCGTAGGGACGCCGCTGGCTGTACGACTTACTGCACCAGCAACAGTGATCCCGAAACGAAAGCGAAGATCAGCACGAACCGGCGCAGGCGTTTCTCGTTGATCATGTGCCGGGCCCGGTAACTGGCAAGCACGCCGAGCGCCAGGGGCAAGCACAGGATCAGCACCGGTTCGACTTGTCCGGCCCGTAGATGACCGCCTGCCGCCAGTACCGCCAGCGAGATCAATTCGCCCACCAGAAAGCACAGGGCAACCGAGCCTCTCAAAGTGGCAACCGGAGAATGCTGGTACACCAGAGCCAGAGGCGGACCGCCCACCCCGGTGGCCGTTTCGGTGATGCCGGTAATGACTCCCGTCGAAATAAGCGCCCGCCGGCCGGGGACGAATGAGGGGGCCACCCAGGTGGCGATGCAGGCCGCAATCGTAGACAGGCCGATCAATATGTTGAGTTGCGAGAGCGGCAGCCAGAACAGAATCCAGACCCCGCCAAAGGTTCCTGCAAAGCGCCCCAGAGTGATCCACGAACTGCCTCTGAAATCGATTGCCGCCCGTTCGCGCCAGGCGATGGCGGCATTCAGGGGCAACATCAGGATCAATAAACTGATGGGCAATGACTCTGGAGCCAGCAAGCCCATGACCGGCGCCACGATAAGGGCGAAGCCCATTCCGGTGGTGCCCTGGATCAGGGCACCACATGCGACGGCTATAGCGATGATGTAAATCGGATCGAAAGGTAAGCTCATGTTTTACTCATCTACTCGCCGCGCAAAAGCACAGACGGTAACGGATGGACTTTATGAATGGGTGCCCGACTCACAACATCCCGGGCCAGAGCATCCACTTGACGCATGAGGGCCCGGGCATCCCAGTCGGTGGGCCAGCCCTGCCACAACCGCACCTTGCCCTGCACCACAACGGCCTGGATCTGATCGCGGTTGGCCAGCCGGACCAGGTCCCAGGTCAGGTTCCAGGACGGCAGCAGTTCCGGTACCGCCAGGTCCACCAGCAGAAAATCGGCCGCCAGACCGGGGGCAATTTGCCCCGTGACCTTGCCTAACCCCAGCACCTGGGCTGCGTCCCGGGTGCCCATGTCGAGCCACAGTTTGCCGCTGCCGCACACCGAGTCCCCTACTGGCAAGCCGTGGGCGAAACGCTGGGCGGCTTCGGCATAATCCAGAAGGCGGAACCCGTCACCGCGGGTACCGTCTGTGCCCAGCCCCACTGGAATACCCAGGCAGTGCATCAGATGCGCCTGTGCCACCGCATTGCCTTTCCAGGCACTGGCAACCGGGTTGTAGCTCACGGCGGCGCCACTATCGCGCAACAGGCAAATTTCATTCGGTGTGAGCAATGTGGCGTGTGCAAGCAGAGCCCCGGGGCCCAGCGCTCCGGCCCGGTGCAGGTGCTCCAGGGGGCGCACGCCATAGAGTTCCAGCGAACGTTCGACGGCCACCAGGTGTTCATTGACATGGCTCTGGAATATGCGTCCCGCCTCGTGGCACAGACCGTAGACCGCCTTGAGGGTCGAGTCGGTGGCTATTTCCGGAATGGGGATTGCCAATGAAGGCGTGACCAGTGTGTCGTTGTCCCACTCTGACAGGTGCTGCTCTGCCCTGGCGAGAATCGCACCTGCCTCCAGTACCTGCCCGCCCTGAAGGTCATTGCAGGTCTTGGCCAATACACAGCGGATGCCCACTTCATGGACGGCCCGGGCAATTGTCTCGACCCCCTCTCTGGATCGGGTACCCGCATCACATACGGTGGTGAAACCACCCCGCAGGGATTCAAATGCCGCCAGCTTGCTGGTCAGGTACAGCAGGTCGGTATCGAGGGAGCCTTCCAGTGGTATCCAGATACGTTTGAATATTTCTGAAGGCTCACCGAACACCAGCCCCTTGCCGAAACTCTGGCTCAGATGGTGATGGGTATCGATAAACCCCGGCATCAATAATTGATCATCAAGGCGCAGCACTTGATGATCGGGATAACGGCCCTGCAAAAGTGCCAAAGGCCCCACATCGGCGAAGCAGCCATTTTCAATCAGCACGGCATGTTCGCGGCGCGGCCCCTCAGGGAGCATTAGCCATTGGGGAGCCAATAATTGACCAGAGGCAACAAGCTGTTGCGGTGAAGACAGTAAGTGAGTCGCAGAGCTGGAATCCATGGAGATGCCTTTTTGTTTGAATCAGTTAATCAGCTTGGTCTTGGCGGCAACTGAGGCTGGCTGGCGACCAACGCAATGGAATACAAAGTTCATCAGTGCCGCAGTCAAGGCCCCCATGGCGACGCCGTTGCCCAGCAGGCCGGCAAGGCCGTCCGGGAAGTGGCTGTAGACCCCCGGGACCAGAATCGGCAGCAGCCCCACGGCCAGGGCCACAGACACCACGTACATGTTGCCGTGGTCGCGCAGGTCCACTTTGCGCAGCATGTCGATGCCCATGGTGCCGACAATGGCAAACACGATAAGGCTGGTGCCGCCGACCACGGCTTGGGGCACGCCCTCGATCAAACGCGCCAGTGGCGCAAGCAGTGCAAAAAGCAGTAACAGCAGCCCTGAAACGGCAGTGACATAACGGGAGCGGACCCCGGTGGCACGAATGACACCTATGTTTTCTCCGCTGGTAATAATCAGTGAGGTGCCCATAAACCCGCCCAGAATCGAGGCCAGCGCATCCCCGCGGATGGTTCGCACCACATCGCGGTTTATATCCAGGGGCTTGTCGACGGCTTCACTGATGGCGACGGTCTGGCCCGTTGCTTCGACCATGGACACCAGACAGAACAGCATCAGCGGAATGGAGGCGAACAGATCGAATTGCGGGACCCCGAACGGCATCAACGTGGGCAGGTTCAGCAGGGGCAACAGGCTCAACCGCGAGCTGTCGAATGCCCCCAGAGCCACGGCCAGCAAGCTGCCACCAATCAAGCCAAGCAAAATAGACAGCTGACCGAAGGTTCCACGCAGCAGGCGTGAACACAGCACCGTGATAAAGATGGTTGAGAAGGCCAGCAGGAGTTGCTGTGGCGCGGCGAAACCGGCAGTGCCCGGCTCCCCCACAATGAGCTGGCCCGAGAGTTTGACCAGATTGACCGACACCAGCAGCAACATGGTACCGACCACCACAGAGGGAAAAAAACGCAGCAGCCGGCGAAAAACCGGGAGTACCAGAAAGTAGAAAAAACCCGTCAGGATCACTGCGCCCGAAGCAGTGGCGACCCCGTTTTGCTGGGCAATCAATATGAACAGCATGATCGGGGCTCCGCCGGGGAGCATGATGAAAGGCAAGCGCGAGCCACATCCGCGCAAGCCCAGTGACTGCAAGAGCGTCCCCAGGCCGCAGACCAGAAAGGTGGCACTCAACAGCTGAAGGGTTAAGTCGCTGGAAAATCCAAGGGCGGTCGCCATCAGAAAAACCGACGCTATGGGTGACGCCGCCATCACCAGCACATGCTGGCCGCCAAACAGCAGCAGTTGGCGCCATGGCAGAAACTCATCAACAGGGGAAACGGGTTTCTTATTGTTATCCGACATATCCCACCTCTACGTTAAGCCAGCATCAACGGCTCATTGAGTGATTGTTCCAGACGCAGCCTTAACGATGAACATGCAGATAAATCCGCGCCAAAATCGATTTACACATGCCGCCCAAATCGATTTGGGTGGAATGTAGTCCTGTTCAATTAACCTGTCAACGGCAGACCCCGGGCAACCCGGCTTGAGTAGCTGATCCGGGTCAGGAGGCGTATAACTCGGCCCATCGTTTATTGAGTTTCCCTACCTATGCCCAGCAGCAGCTCTCGTCGCCCCACCATTGCTGATGTAGCCAGTGCCGCTGGTGTGTCGCGTACCACCGTCTCCCATGCGCTCAATGACCGCGGCCAGGTCGACCCCCAGACCCGGACCCTGGTAAAGGAAGTCGCCGCCCGCCTGGGCTATAGCCCGAACCTGCGGGCGCAGCGCCTGCGCACCGGGCGCGCCAACTCAATAGCCCTGCTGTCATCCATGCCCTTTGCCGTTGCCGGCGGATCTTCACGCCTGGGGTTTTTGATGGAAATCGCTGCCACCGCGATGGAGGCTGCATTACGTCAGGGCGTGGCTCTGGTTCTGGTGCCACCGATGGAGGGAGCGCAGGATTTGCTGGATACCCTGGATATTGACGGGGCAATCATCATCGAGCCGGTGGCAAACGACCCGCACATTGCCCGCTTGCGCAAGAGAGGAGTGAAGCTGATTTCAATTGGACGCCAGCCCGAGACCGACGATCCGGTGCCGTACATTGATATGCATGCAGACGTTGCAGGTGCCCTGTTGCTGGAGCACTTGCACGCACAGGGCGCCCGCCGGACCGGTCTGATAATCGGCGCTCAAAGCAGGCACTCCTATGTCGATATGGAGCATGCCTATCGCGCTTACTGCGCCTCCACTGACCAGCCCGTCGCCATCGTGCGGGCGGATGAAGCCGGAGGCGAATCAGCCGGCGCTGAGGCCTGCCTGCAATTATTGGAGGAGTACCCGCAACTGGACAGTTTGTGCGTCCCGGTGGATGCCTTCGCCACTGGGGCCGTACAGGCGTTGACGGCAAGAGGCTTGAAGGTGCCGCAGGATGTAAAAGTGGTGACGCGCTATAACGGCTTGCGGGCGCGGGAATGCAACCCGCCCTTGACGGCCGTGAACATGCATCTCGAACAAATCGCGGCCCAGGCCATCGAGTTACTGTTCGAGCAAATCAACAATACCGGGCAACGTCAGCGCATGGATGCGCCCCTGGTGACCCTGGTGGTGCGAGACTCAAGCGCACAGTCAGACGGCCCCCCCCGGCACTGACCCCTACAGCGGCACCACAGCGGATGGACCGCCCTGGCCGACAGCGCCGGTCACAAACTTCGCCACCTGGGCATGGGACAATGCCCGGGCATCCGCCAGCTTCTGCAGCCACATTGCCAGGCGCGTCACGCAACCGGGCTCCTGTCGGGCGACCGGGTCCAGATGGGCAAACAGATCCTGCACCAGCACCTCGGCCGACTGGCTCAGATACTCCGACTTTATTGCCCCGGCAATTTGCCCGGCCAGTTGCGCGACATCCGGGTTACTGGCTTCCAGCTCGAGCATTCGCTGCGCATAGGAGGACGTGACGGGTAACGGCATAAAGGGTTTTCCTGGGTGATGGAGGGTTAATAGAATTCTTCCCGGGATTTAACCACGCTCACCGGCTTGCGCTCCCCCGTGCCCGTAATCTCGTAAACCGTCATGACGTAGTTATCTGCTATGACTGTTTCGATGAGGTAAGCGGTCTTGGGTTTTGGGGTAAAGACTTGAGTCTCAGGCTGAGCCGCTATGGCGTAACCGAACATCGAGTGCATGGGAATGCCGTTGAGGGTCGCAACCTGTTGCTTGACCAGCGCATTGACCTTCAGCGGTTTATTGGCCTCTACCAGCGTGTCGATACTCGACGTCCCACCGGCCATTTTTTTCAGGTACCCGGGTATGCGCTTGAAATAAGCCGTGTCATACACCTGTTCGCCAGCAGACTGCATGCCGAATCGACCGGCGTCACTCGGCCCGGTGGAGTAGCTGACGGGATGGTCACCTGCGCCGCCGACAGTGCGGAACGCAAGGCTTGCATGCTGCTCATCCGCGGGTATCGTCACCAGCGGCTCTGGCGTGGATTGAACGGCAGACTGGCGGCTGGCGCAGCCGGTAATTGACAGGGCCAGGGTTATTGCGAGGGTAAAAACCAGAGTTGTTTTCATTCGATCCTTGAATTTTCATGTGTCGGGAGCAGCTATGGACTTCAATTTCTCCGGAAGGTGCCACAACCGGCGGATCAGTCAGCGCCGAGTTGCAGTTCCATTGCCTGGGACATCAGGCCGCAGCCATCACGCAGGGGTTCCAGAGGGCCGACCGGACGAAAGCCAGATGCCTTGTACAGGCCCATTGCCGGCGTGTCTGCGGCCGTTACGCCCAGGCAAACACGGCGTACACCAACACTCTTTGCCCACTCCAGCGCTTCATGCAGCAGTGCACCGCCAGCGCCCAGGCCACGGCGCGCAGGATCAACCCACATCTGAAAAATTTCGGCCACGCCGGCTTCCGGCAACTTGCACCAGACCAGCCCGCACATTTGCTGGTGATCGAGCGCAACAAATATTCGCGCCTGCCCCGAGGATACGGCACCTGCAAGCCGTGAAGCCCAGACCTCATCGGTCCTGCCCGCCTCTGACTCATAGGTGCTGGCGAAAGCATCGGGAGAGTCTTGCAACGACTGCAGACGAAGGTCCCGGTAACTGCGCCACTCACCGGCCTCAACCGGACGTACTGAAATCATGCTGCGCCCCCTCCCTGTACCAGTGTCAATACGAAGTGGCGCAGACTAGCGTGCGCCCGGGTGAGGGACAACCTTGCGCTACACCGCGTTCACAATGGCGCTTGCCAATCCGCAATGGGGTGGCTACTTTCCAGTCCATGAGCACGTACCGTATCGCCTCGACCACCACCACTACCACGACCGCACAAGGCGGGCCGTGAGAAGTGTCGTGAGCTGAACCAAAACGAACTTCAAAGGCCCGCCAGCAATGCGCAGGGCCTTTTTTGTGCCTTGCGGTCGCTGGCTCACTCGCAAGGAAATGCACCATGTATGCACTACTGATTCTCGATATGCAGGTCGGTCTGGTTCAGGGCCCCGACCAGCCCTGGCAGGTGCCAGCGCTGATAAACACATTGAACAGGCTTATGAGCGATGCGCGGCAATCCCGCGCCCCGATCTTCCTGGCCCGACACACTGGCCCGTCGGGGTCGCCCATCGAACCAGGCAGCCCGCTGACGCAAATCGTTAAAGAACTGGAGCTGCAGGGTGACGAAGTTATCTTCAACAAAAGCCGGCCAAGCGCATTTTGCATGACTGAGCTGGAGCAACAGCTGCAAGTGCGTGGATGCACGGGCATAGTCGTCACCGGAATGAAGACTCAATATTGCGTAGACAGCACCTGCCGGGCAGCCAGGGATCTGGGCTTTGATGCGGTGCTGATTGCCGACGGTCATACCTGCTCCGACACACCCTTGCTCAAGGCCCGGCAGATAGTGGCACATCACAATGCGACCCTGGCCGGACCTTTCTGCCGTGTTGTCCAGGCACAGGACTGGAGCTTTCAGGACCCCTGCGCTGACTGAATTGCCAGCAAAAAAACGCCGAAGCCGAGGACACAGATCATGCAAAGAACGGTAAGAATCGCCAATGAGACGGATATCGAGGTGATATTCGACATCCGCACCAGCGTGACAGAGAACCACCTGTCCCGTGATCAGTTAACGCAAATGGGCATTACCCCCGAAGCCATACGCCAGGCGATGTCCCGGG
Source organism: Pseudomonas sp. TMW22089 (assembly GCF_022496645.1). Classification (NCBI taxonomy): domain Bacteria; kingdom Pseudomonadati; phylum Pseudomonadota; class Gammaproteobacteria; order Pseudomonadales; family Pseudomonadaceae; genus Pseudomonas; species Pseudomonas sp. TMW22089. Next base: position 20,914 of record NZ_SCFG01000011.1, on the reverse strand, counting down.
CGCCGTGCCTCTGGATCGCGGAGGCCGATGGCACCCCGGTGGGGTTTTCCATGGTTGATCTCGAAGAAGGCTGCGTGTTTGCGGCATTCGTGCGGGCTGAATTCGAGGGTCACGGCTTCGGCCGACGCCTGATGGAAAAAGCCGAAGCCTGCCTGTTCCGGCAGCACCCGACGATCTGGCTCGAAACCGCCGGGGCTAGCCGCGCCAGTGGCTTCTACCGCAAGCTCGGCTGGCAAGCGGTGGAGAACCTGGAGCAAGGTGATGTGCGCTTTGAGAAGCAGCGCCCATAAACCCTGCACGGCGGTCGCCTGATGTTCATTGCCGGACAGCAGGCGCCCGCCCGGCACTTCGCGCTAGCATTGCGCCCCTTCCCCCCGGCAATCGGACATCACATGCAAAGGCTCGAAGACAACGCAGCACTGGTGATCATCGACATGCAGAAAGGCATTGATCATCCCAAGCTGGGCAGACGCAACAACCCCCAGGCCGAGTTGCGGATCGAGGCGTTACTGAGTGCATGGCGACGGTCTGCAAGGCCGGTGGTTCACGTGCGGCACATATCGCGATCAGCCGACTCGGTATTTCACCCGGGACAACCCGGCTGCGAGTTTCAGGAGGCGTTTGTGCCTCTGGCCCATGAACACGTTGTGGAAAAGAACGTCCCGGATGCCTTTACCGCCACCAGCCTTGAGCGCTGGCTGACCACCCGTTCAATTCGGCAACTGGTGATCTGCGGTGTTGTTACCAATAACTCGGTGGAGTCGACGGTGCGCTCGGGAGGCAACCTGGGCTTTGAGGTGATAGTGCCTGCGGACGCTGCTTACACGTTCGATCAAAATGATCTGACAGGCCGCCACTGGAGTGCAGAGGATATACATGCAATCTCTCTCAGCAATCTGGCAATGGACTACGCGACCATTGTCGAGACCGGGCAGATTTTAAACCTTATCTGAAGCCCCGCTGGTGTTGACGCCACTTGAAGTGCAATCCGGCCAACAGCGAGCCGGCAAGATCGCCCACCCACCCCTGGGCAGGTGCTTTTGGCTGGCTCCGGAGCAGGTGATTTCCCTGCGCGAAACCTTGCACAGCATCGACCGCCGATGCCGGCTGAAATAGTTTAGCGATGGAAAAACGATTTCCGTTCATACAGCCCATCATGGCCACTACAATGCCACCCCACAATGGACGTGATATTGGGCAGGACGATGGAATTTCGAAATAACATCAATGCGTTACGGGCACTCGCCGTTATTTCGGTGGTGCTTTTCCACTTCAAGGTTCAAGGGTTTGGTGGAGGATTTGCAGGGGTCGACGTGTTTTTTGTCATCTCGGGCTTCCTGATGACCGGAATCATTTTCACCGGTCTACAAACGCAGCGCTTCTCCCTCCTGGGGTTTTACGCATCAAGAGCGCGCCGCATCATCCCGGCCCTTTTGGCCCTGTGCATTGCACTGTTGATATTCGGCTTCGTATTTCTGCCCCTGGATGATTATCGGGATGCCATAAGGACGCTCAAAAGCAGTCTGCTTTTCAGCTCGAACTTCACATTCGCCAAAGGCGGCAGTTACTTCGACGCTCCGCTGCACGAAAACTGGCTACTGCATACCTGGTCACTGTCGGTTGAGTGGCAGTTCTATATGCTTTATCCGTTACTGCTGATGGCGCTCTACAAGTTTATGGGTGCCAAAAACACAAGAAGTACCTTGGTACTGCTGGCTTTGATCTCGTTCGCGGCCTCTGTCGTTCTGACCAGGACCAGTCCCGTATTTGCCTTTTATATGCTGCCCACCCGAGCCTGGGAGATGATCGCAGGCGGGCTGGTATTTTTGTACCCGCTGCAACTTGGCAAGCGCAGCAGTTCGATTTGCGAAGGCCTGGGCCTTATGGCCATCCTGGCCAGTGTGATGTGCTTTTCCGAGCAGGATCAGTGGCCCGGTTATTTAGCGTTGCTGCCGGTTCTCGGAACAGCGCTGGTGATTTACGGAAATACCCAGTCGGCTTTCAGTACCAACAGAGCCCTGCAATACACCGGCAAGATCTCTTACTCGGTTTACCTTTGGCATTGGCCGCTGGTGGTATTGCTCTATACCTGTGGCCTGCTGACGAGCTGGCCGTACGTGACCGGCGCAATTATTCTTTCGTTCGTGCTGGGTGCCCTGTCGTTCTATCTGGTGGAGTCACGGGCGAACAGCGCTACCTCCGCTACGAAAACCATCATCAAGTACGCCTCATATGCGCTTGGCGCAGTCGCCTTGTCAGCCGTCACGTCCTCGGTAGTAAAAGACTACCCTGGCGTCAGGTTTGCCTTTGTGGACCTGGGCCAACCTGCGTATTCCGGCACACTGTACTCGCAGGAATGCTTCCCCAACGACTATGCCGCCTCCGATTGCAAACTCGGTACGGGCGAAGTGTCGGTCATTCTGTTTGGTGACAGTCACGCTCAATCAACGGCAGCAGCGGTCCAGCTCGAGAACAAGCAAGCCGCTTTATCCTGGGCGCGCGGTGGTTGTCCGACCCTGCAAAATTTTGAAATGCGTGACAAAGAACTGCAGCGCCAATGCCAGGCGTTCAACCAGGAAAAACTGGAAGTCCTGAAGAACTCCTATAAGGGAATCCCCGTGGTGCTGTTCAGTCGGGCAGCGCTGTACTGGGACCAGAGCCGAAACAACAAGCACCGAATTTTCTTCCCTGAGGCCAAAGACCCGGATGGCTCATCTTTTGTCGAAACCTACACCGCGAAATACATCGACGTCGTCTGCTCGATCGCACAAAACCATCCGGTTTATATCGTAAAGCCGATTCCGGAAATGCCCTTCAGTGTCTATAAAGGCCTGAATCTGCACAGGCGAATATTCCAGCACACCACGGATATTTCGATCCCGCTGCATGAATATGAAAAGCGCAACAGGATTGCCATTACCGCGATCGAAACTGCAGCAAAGCGTTGCAACGCAACCGTAGTGGATCCAACCCCATATCTATGCCCTGACGGCAAATGCATGGGGTCCAGGGACGGGGTTCCGCTGTATTACGATGACAACCATCTCGTAGACGCAGGCAACGAACAGTTGAAGGGATTGTTTAAAGACGTGTTCAAAGGAATTTAGCCGCGTACAGGCTCGTGGAGGCTCGACAGGGGGGCCGAAGCAACTGAGGCTGGCACTCACCCCGGAAACGACGCCAACTTGCGTTGTCGACCTGTGCGGGCCTTGGCCCGCCATGGTGGCTCTTCTCTGCGTGCCACCCTGCACCCACAAATCCCGGACACAAAAAAGCCGGTTAATCCTGAGGATTAGACCGGCTGTTTTGGTGTTGCATATGGTGGGTCGTGTGGGATTCGAACCTACGACCAATTGGTTAAAAGCCAACTGCTCTACCAACTGAGCTAACGACCCGCTTCGTTGTGGGACGTATAATACTGATTTTTAACGAGAATTCAACACCCAGTTAAAAATAAATGCGAAATAATTCAAAAATAGCGGGTTGGGTCAGTAATTCCGGCCGCTGCAAAGCCTTCAGCACGCAGTCGGCAGCTGTCGCATTTACCGCACGCACGGCCCTGAGCGTCTGCCTGATAGCAGGAAACCGTCAGGGAGTAGTCAACACCGAGCTTTACACCGGTCTGGACGATTTGCGCCTTGCTCAGGTTTTGCAGCGGAGCCTGGATGCGGAACCCGTTCCCCTCCACGCCGGCCTTGGTCGCAAGGTTTGCCATGACTTCGAATGCCTGAACAAATTCAGGACGGCAATCCGGGTAGCCCGAATAGTCCACCGCATTGACGCCGATGAAGATGTCCCGCGCTTGCAGCACTTCTGCCCAGCCCAGCGCCAACGACAGGAACACGGTGTTACGTGCAGGCACGTAGGTGACCGGGATGCCTTCGCCAAGGGTCTCTGGCACGTCAATGGAACTGTCAGTCAGAGCCGAGCCGCCAATGCCGTCCAGGTTCAGGCCGATGACTTTGTGCTCGATCGCGCCCAGGTCACGGGCTACGCGCGCGGCGGCGTCGAGTTCGGAACGGTGACGCTGACCATAATCAAAGCTCATGGTGTAGCAGCTGTAGCCTTCGGCGCGCGCCATGGCCACCACAGTCGCGGAGTCAAGACCGCCAGACAGCAGGATTACGGCTCTTTTTTCGGTGACAACAGTTTGTACGGTCATTTCAGCGCCCCGGCTCGTCGTTCCAAAGATATTTGTGCAGCTGCATTTGCAAGCGTACTGGCAGGTTATCCGCCACGATCCAGTCCGCCAGATCGCGGGCCTTCAGGTCGTGGTGACTTGGCGAGAACAAGACTTCGCCAGCCCGTCGCTCCAGGCCGTACTCGATCAGCTTGGAGACCGCCCAGTCATAGTCTTCCCGCGAGCAGATCACAAACTTGACCTGGTCATTGGGTGTCAGCAGCGCAATGTTTTCATAGAGGTTGCGATGGGACTCCTTGGAGCCCGGCGTCTTCAGGTCGAGCACCCGACTGACACGCGGGTCGACCGCAGAGATATCCAGCGCTCCGCTGGTCTCGATCGAGACCTCATAACCCGCATCACACAGTTGCTTGAGCAGAGGGATGGCATTGGGCTGCGCCAGAGGCTCCCCTCCCGTCACACAAACATAACGCGGACGAAACCCGGCCACTTGCTCAAGGATACTGTCGAGGGGACGTACGGTGCCGCCACTGAACGCGTAGGCACTGTCGCAATATTGACAGCGCAAAGGACAGCCGGTCAGGCGTACAAAAACGGTGGGCAGGCCAGCCGTTCGCGTTTCACCCTGTAAAGAGTAAAAAACTTCGGTAATTCTCAATGTGTCTTGCATATCCGCCACGGGCGTAACAGCTAAACAGGCTGTCCGCCTCCGTCAGGCACTCCAAAGAATCTGCCTGCGCAGGACTCAGAAGAGCGTATTTCATAAAAGGGCGTGGATTCTAACGAAAAAACCCGCGACAGGCGCGGGTTTCTCGATGAAAGCATTGTGTTGCTTACATGCGCTGCAGATCTCGCTGCGCCAGCTGTGCCGCCGAAGTACCAGGGTACTGGGCGATCACTTGCTGCAGAATGCCTTTAACCTTGTCGGTATGACCGAGGCGGCGCTCTACATCAGCGAGCTTGTAAAGCGAATCCGGCACTTTGGCATGCTTGGGATACAGCTGACTGACCTTGGCAAATGCCTGGCCAGCGGCCTGCAAATCACCTTTGGCCAGATTCACTTCACCCAACCAGTACTGGGCATTGCCCGCGTACTGACTGTTCGGGTATTTGCGCAGAAAGGCAGTGAACGCCAGACTGGCCTTGTCGAAGTCCTTGGCTTTGATCAGGTCGAAAGCAGCATCGTAATAGAGCTTTTCTTTCGCCGGATCGCCAGGTTCCGAACTGGCAGCGGCCTGAGAAGCAGGTGCTGCGCTGTTACCGGCGGCATTAGCACCACCGGCAGAAGAATTATCAGGAGCGGCAGCAGGAGCAACGCCGGTTCCTATTCGCCGATCAAGTTCCTGGTATCGCTCCAGGCTTTCTTGCTTCATCCGCGAAACATCATTTTGCAGAACTTCGATCACACCTTGTTGGCGGGCAATCTGCTCCTGCATTTGTTGCAACTGGTTGAACAGCTCGCCCTGTGCCGAGATAGGGGTCGAAACCCCTCCCCCGGCATAGGCGCCGCTCGCACCGTAACCCGTAGCCGGATTACTCCCCCCGCTATTGTTATAGCCAGAGTTGTCATCGACCACAGGAACCGCAGCCCATGCCGCTAGCGGCATGAGGCTGAGAGTCAGAATAGTTACAGCACGGCGGCACGTTCGCATGACGAATTACTTACGCAGTTCGACGCGACGGTTTTGAGCCCACGACTGTTCGTCGTTGCCAGTAGCGATTGGACGCTCTTTACCGTAGGACACCAGCTCCAGCTGTGCTGGAGAAACACCTTGCAGTACCAGGTAGCGTTGAACGGCTTTCGCACGACGCTCGCCCAGTGCCATGTTGTACTCACGAGTACCACGGGCGTCAGTGTTACCTTCCAGAACAACGCGAGCGCCGTTAGCTTTCAGGTCTTTAGCGTGTACGTCCAGAGCGCGCATTGCTTCTGGTTTCAGGTCCGAACTGTCGTATTCGAAGTAGAAAACAGTGATCGCGCGCAGAGCAGCTTCTTCACTCAGGGAGCCATCAACAGCGCCTGTGTTTGCGCCGTAACCAGCGTTTGGATCAACAGCAGCGCCTTCACCGGCATTGTCGCCGCCTTTGGACGAGCAACCTACAGCTACAGCCATGGCCAGTGCCAGCGCAGCGAATTTACCAAACTTCAGCATTTCCATCGTAAAACTCCTAATGAACCCCAAGTGTTATATGCAACGTAAAGCTATCACCACGTCAGTTCAGGTAAGGGGACCAGGAAGGTTCTCTGACTTCGCCTTGAGCGGTAGGAAGAGGGAGCCTTACGCGTCCGTTAATGGACACGAGCATCAAGACTCCCCGGCCCTGCTGGCGGGTGGCGTAGATTACCATGGTGCCGTTGGGTGCAACAGTAGCTGACTCATCAAGGTTGGTATCTGTGAGGATTTTCACGGTTCCACGCTGCAAATCTTGCGCTGCAACACGGAAATTAGTGAAACCGTCCTGACGATGGATCATTACCAGGGTCTTTTCGTCAGCCGAAAGCTTCGGACTGGCGTTGTAGTTCCCGATAAAAGTTACGCGCTCTGCATTACCGCTACCAACTGTGGTCTTGTAGATTTGCGGTTTACCGCCCCGGTCAGAGGTGAAATAGATGGTATTGCCATCTTTACCCCAGAACGGTTCGGTATCAATTGCCGGATTGTTCGTCACGCGAGTCAGCTGACGCGAAGCCAGTTCCATCACGTAGATCTCGGCATTACCGTCTTTGGACAATACAAACGCCAGCTTGGAACCATCCGGCGACCAGGCAGGCGCACCGTTCAGGCCTTCAAAGTTGGTGATCTGCTCACGACGGCCAGTATCAATGTTCTGCATGAAGATACGCGGACGCTTCTGCTCGAACGATACATAAGCGATACGCTTGCCGTCCGGAGCAAAACGCGGCGACAGAATAGGCTCGCGCGACTGCAGCAGGGTAACGGCACGGGCACCATCGTAGTCCGAACGCTGCAAGGTGTAGCGGGTGTTGGTCGCACTGGCACGTTCAGCCGTTACATAAAGCAGACGTGTAGAGAATGCACCTTTAATACCGGTCAGTTTTTCAAATGACTGGTCAGAGATGTAATGCGCCATGTCCCGCAGCTGATCAGTGGTACCCGACACGCTGCCGGTCAACACTGGCTGCTCGGTCGCCACGTTGAACAAGGCATATTGAACCTGCAGGCGACCGCCCGCCGGGACAATATTACCAACCATGACGTACTGGGCGCCCAGGGCTTTCCAGTCACGGAAAATGACTTCGCTGGCCTGGGTCGGCAAGCCAATCATGTTCTGCTTTGGAATCGGCGCGTAATAACCCGAATTGCGCAGGTCATTGCCAATGATTTCAGCCATGTCGTCGGGCAGGACGGTACCGCCCTGCCAGCCGAAAGGAACAACTGCAATTGGCGTTGCCCGGTCGCTACCACTGGTAACCAGAATGTTCTTTTCATCTGCTACCGCCATCCCTGCCACGCAGCAGACGATGACTAGCAGTCCTCGAAAAAATTTAATCACAAGGCTAGATCCTCAGGTGTGAATGTCATCTTGAATGATCGGTAAGGATTAAAATCGCTGGGCTTCATGCCCTGCATTTCCGTTAAACGGCCAATATTCTTGACCGCTGCCACAGCCGAGCTATCAAACGGGCCATCACCACTGGACTTGGCAACCGTCACCGACGTTACCGTGCCATCTGGCAACATGCCAATTTGCAGTACCACTGTCATATTCTTGCGGGCCGAAGGTGGACGAGCCCAGCCTTCTGCTGCTCGAGCACGAATCAAGTCATCGAAACTGCCGGCGACCTCATCGCCCTGCTCATCAGCCAAGGCTTGCTGGCGTTGTGGCGTATCGGAAAGCAAATCAGCCAGTGCTTGCGCCTTTTTGTCTTCGGTCGATTTACGCGCTGCTTCTACGGCCTTTTTCTTGGCAGCATCGGCAGCCGCCTTTTTCTTCGCATCTTCGGCGGTTTTCTTCTTCGCCTCGTCTGCTACGGCCTTTTTCTTGGCATCTTCAGCAGCTTTCTTCTTCGCATCTTCGGCCGCTTTTTTCTTCGCGTCTTCAGCGGCCTGTTTCTTGGCCTCTTCTTGCGCAGCCTTCTTGGCCTCTTCCTCAGATTTCTTCTTGGCTATATCAGCCAGTTTCTTCTCTTCGGCTTTTTTGGTTTCTGTAGCCTTTTTGGCATCGTCGGCTTTCTTGGCGTCATCTGCCTTCTTCGCCTCGTCTGCCTTTTTGGCTTCGCTCGCCTTGGCTTCATCAGCCTTCTTGGCATCAGCAGCTTTTTCGGCAGCCTCTTCTTTCTTTTGTTCCGCGGCTTTTACAGCCTCTTGCTCAACCTTCTTTTGTTCCATCTGTTCGACTTCGGTCTGGCGTGCGGCGGATTTCTTCGCCTCACCCGCAATCTTTTGATTGCTCTGGGTGGTCGCCTGACTTTTGGACTTCAGTTGATACAAGGTTGCCTGAACAATCGGCTTGGACGGCGGCAGTTCCGGAGTCATGGCAAAGCTGGCGAACAGCATGCCAAAAATCAGGATGTGCAGCCCTACCGCCCAGACTGTAGGCCAAAAATAGTTTTCAGAGGCGGACGGCTCCCGCTGTTCGCGCATCAGGGAGCCTCGGTTATCAGGCCAACGTTACCGACCCCGGCCTTCTGCAGGCCACCCATGGCGCCCATCACCGCGCCGTAATCCACAGTTTTGTCACCGCGGATAAAGACTTGGGTGTGCTTGCCGCCTTCGTTGCCCGCGCGGATGATTTTAGTCACTGCGTCAGTCATCTGCGGCAAGGTCATGGCCTTGTCCATCTGCTTTTCGGTGTCGACTTCACTGCCAAGGTTCCAGAAATAGGTCTTGTCAGCCTTGATCGAAATGGTCAGAACCTGAGTGTTGTTGTCCTGCGGCAAAGCCTCGCTGGAGACCTTGGGCAAATCAACCTTCACACCCTGGTTGAGCATCGGTGCGGTCACCATGAAGATGACCAGCAGTACCAGCATCACGTCGATGTATGGCACTACGTTCATCTCGGCAACCGGCTTGCGCTTTTTGCGCGCTCGAGCGATTAAAGCCATTGGAAATTACCTGCTTATTCTTCGCTGGTGTGCACTTTGCGGTGCAGGATCGCCTGGAACTCATCGGCGAAGGTGTAGTAGCGGCTAATCAAGGTTTCGCTACGTGCAGCAAAACGGTTGTAAGCAATAACTGCCGGGATCGCAGCGAACAGACCAATCGCCGTGGCAACCAGTGCTTCGGCAATGCCCGGGGCAACAGTCGCCAGAGTCGCTTGCTGGGCAGTGGCCAGACCCCGGAAGGAGTTCATGATGCCCCAGACCGTACCGAACAAACCGATGTACGGGCTGACAGAACCCACGGTTGCCAGGAACGGCAGGCTTTGCTCAAGCTTCTCTTCTTCACGGGAGATGGCTACACGCATGGCACGTGCAACACCTTCCATAACGGCTTCCGGATCAACACCCGACTGCTGGCGCAGACGAGAGAACTCTTTGAAGCCGGCACGGAAAATCTGCTCGACTCCGGAGTCCGGGTCCGGGTTGCTACCCGCCTGACGATACAGCTTCGACAAGTCGATACCGGACCAGAAACGCTCTTCAAAGCTTTCCAGGGCACGTCGACCGGCGCGCAGCATGGTGCTGCGCTGAAAAATCATGACCCATGAGGTAACCGATGCGGCCAGCAGGATCAACATTACCAACTGCACAACAATGCTGGCATTGCTGACCAAGCTCCACATGGAGGAATGGTCGACGACGTTAGCTTCCACGCTTTATCTCCTGCTCTAAATGTTTACCCGCGCCGCTCACGTCGGCAAAGGCCGTACGTAAAGCTTCGGGAATGGCCCGGGGTTTAAAACTATCGGCGCGCACACAGGCCACCAAAAACTGCCCCTCACAGAGCAGTGTTGCATCTGTCGCCCGCCAGACCTGCTGCTTGAAACGCAGGCTTGCACGGTTGAGCTCTGTCACTTGCGCACTAACCAACAGTTCATCGTCCAGTCGCGCCGGAGCGTGGTAACGCGCCTCGCTGGAATGCACGACAAATAACAGGTTCTCCCCCACCAGCTCGGACTGGGAAAAACCCAGTTCCCGCAGCCTTTCGGTTCGAGCCCGCTCCATAAACTTTAGATAATTTACGTAATACACGACGCCACCCGCATCGGTGTCTTCGTAATAAACGCGACAGCGATGTGCGAACGGCTCAAGCCTGTTTTGCGCGCGCATACTCTAGTGCTTACTCCTCAGGTTGCCAATCCGCCAATCGACTGTTTTTTCATTCTTCCCGGACTTTAAGACCCGGGATTTTCAGCGCCAGCCCTTGAGACAGCAAAAACGCCGAAAAAATCGACTGCCGACCGCTTATTAATCATCTAAAGCATTCAAAAACTCGTCTACGACCGGCATTTCGCCCAGGCGCGACGGAATGTTCAGTCCGAAGTGCAAATACGCGTGCCGGGTCACAACGCGACCACGGGGCGTGCGCATGATATAGCCCTGCTGGATCAAATACGGCTCCAGCACATCTTCGATCGTATGGCGTTCTTCACTGATTGCAGCGGCCAGACTGTCGACTCCGACCGGACCGCCGTCGAACTTCTCGATCATGGTCAACAACAGGCGCCGGTCCTGATGATCGAAACCATGCTCGTCGACATCCAGCAGATTCAACGCCAGGTCGGCCACCGGCTTGGTGATATGACCCTTGGCCCGCACCTCGGCAAAGTCCCGTACACGACGCAACAAACGGTTGGCGATGCGCGGTGTGCCACGTGCGCGCCGGGCAATTTCGTAGGCGCCTTCCGGATCGAGGGGCAGACCGAAGATTTTGGCCGAACGGCTGACAATCGTTGCCAGGTCATCCGTGCTGTAAAACTCCAGCCGCTGCACGATGCCGAACCGGTCACGCAACGGATTGGTGAGCATCCCCGCGCGGGTAGTCGCTCCCACCAGGGTGAACGGTGGCAAGTCGAGCTTGATCGAGCGTGCGGCCGGCCCTTCACCAATCATGATGTCGAGCTGGAAATCCTCCATTGCCGGGTACAGCACTTCCTCAACGATGGGCGACAAGCGATGGATCTCATCGATAAACAGCACATCGTGCGGCTCAAGGTTGGTCAGCAACGCGGCCAGATCACCCGGTCGTTCCAGCACCGGACCCGAGGTGCTTTTGATCGACACCCCCATTTCCTGGGCAATGATATTGGCCAGCGTAGTTTTACCCAGCCCGGGCGGACCGAAAATCAGGGTGTGATCCAGCGATTCCGAGCGCCCGCGGGCAGCCTGGATAAACAGCTCCATCTGCTCGCGCACCGTCGGCTGACCAATATAGTCGGCCAGGCTCAAAGGACGAATCGCCCGATCCTGAACCTCTTCGCGGTCCCGCCCGCCTGAGGCGGTTATCAAACGGTCAGCTTCAATCACTTAAATCATTCCCTTGAGGGCACGACGAATCATATCTTCACTGCTCAACGTTTTATCCTTGATCGCGGCTACCGCCTTGCTTGCTTCCTGAGGTTTATACCCCAGAGAAATCAAGGCGCTGACCGCATCGCTTTCTGCACTGGCCACCTGCAACGGCGCGTCCGGCTGGTTTGGCACCAGCGCAAACATGCTCGGCACCTGCTCCCAGGCCTTGAAACGATCCTTGAGCTCAACCAATAGTCGCTCGGCGGTTTTCTTGCCCACCCCCGGAACCTTGGTCAAGGCAGATGTGTCCTGCGCCTGCACGCAGCGCACCAACTCGTCTACCTCCAGGCTCGACATCAACGCCAAAGCCAGTTTGGGGCCGACACCGTTGAGCCGGATCAGCTCACGAAAGAAGTCACGCTCACGCTTGCCGATAAAACCATAGAGCAACTGGGCGTCTTCGCGAACCACCAGGTGGGTGTGCAAGGTCAGCGGCTCGCCTATGGATGGCAGCCGATACAGCGTGGTCATCGGCACTTCAAGCTCATAGCCCAGGCCATTTACATCAAGAATCAGGTGCGGCGGCTGTTTTTCAGCCAGAGTACCGCGCAAGCGTCCAATCACGTTTTAGATCCTTTTCTCTGGCCAGATCAATGGCTCACAACTGCAACGAGCAGGCTGCATCATTGCAGATAGAGCCCTGCCAGCAAGCTTAATTACATTAATAAACGTGTTTCAGAGCCGCAAACGCCCACCCCGGCTACGCGCCGCACCCAGGCCGTGGGGCAACAGGCTGGAACGAGTATGTGCATGGCACAAGGCAATCGCCAGCGCATCCGACGCATCGATTTGCGGCTTGGTCGTGAGCTTGAGCAAATGCATGACCATCATCATCACCTGCTCCTTGTTGGCTCCCCCGGTACCCGCAACGGCCTGCTTGACCTGAGTGGCCGAGTACTCGGCAATCTCCAGGCTTTCTTCAGCACCCGCCACAATGGCGGCGCCCCTTGCCTGGCCCAGCTTGAGCGCCGAGTCGGCATTGCGGGCCATGAACACTTTTTCGATGCCCATGGTTACCGGCCCGTAAGTCTGAATCACCTCGCGCACTCCGCGATAGACGATCTGCAACCGCTCATGCAACTCGCCACTGCCCGTACGAATGCATCCCGACGCCACGTACACGCAACCACGCCCGGTGTCTCGCACCACGCCATAACCGGTGATTCGCGAACCAGGATCAATACCAAGAATAAGAGTCATAACGCCTACAGCTTATGAAGTGACGCCCACGGGAACATGCCCGAACAGCTTAAAGGCAGAAGCCGGAGGTGCACAGCGTAGCGATCATCGCAACGTTGCACCTCCGGCCTCAGGTTTGTAGCACGTTATCAGGCTAGCTGTTCCAGCACCGCATCAGGAATTTCGGCATTGGAATACACGTTCTGTACGTCATCCAGGTCTTCAAGCATATCGATCAGCTTGAGCACCTTCTGCGCACCGTCCAGGTCCAGCTCGGCGCTGGTGGTCGGCAACATCACAATCTCAGCGTCTGCCGGGGTGAAACCCGCGGCTTCCAGTGCGTTGCGAACCGCGTAGAAGCTTGAGAACGAAGTGAATACATCCATGGAGCCGTCTTCGTTGGTCACCACGTCGTCGGCATCCGCCTCCATCGCAGCTTCCATCAACGCATCTTCATCAATGCCCGCGGCATAGGATATCTGCCCTTTGCGCTCGAACAGATAAGCCACCGAGCCGTCAGTACCAAGATTGCCGCCACACTTGCTGAACGCATGACGCACGGCGGCTGCGGTGCGATTACGGTTATCCGTCATGCACTCAACCATCACTGCAACGCCACCCGGACCGTAGCCCTCGTAGCTCAACTCGACCATGTCGTCGGTATCGGCGGCACCGGCACCGCGAGCGACGGCACGGTCAATGATGTCACGGCTCATGTTTGCACCAAGGGCCTTGTCCAGCGCCAGACGCAGGCGCGGGTTCGAACCCGGATCAGCCCCGCCCTGACGGGCAGCGACGGTCAGTTCACGAATCCACTTGGTGAAAATCTTGCCTTTTTTGGCATCCTGACGCTCTTTGCGGTGCTTGATGTTCGCCCACTTAGAATGACCTGCCATAACGCACTCCGAATCCTTTATGAAACCTTGCCGGTCCTGACACGTGCCACGAACCGGCAATAAAAATTCTCGACCCGAATAGCAAAGGCGCATCCGGAGATGCGCCTTTGCAGGTCAGCTTTACTCAGCCTTAGGCTGTTCGCGCAAACGAATGTGCAACTCGCTCAGTGCCTTGGCATCAACTACACCAGGAGCCTGAGTCATGACGCAGGCAGCGCTCTGGGTTTTCGGGAAGGCAATGACTTCACGAATCGACTGGGCACCGGTCATCAGCATCACCAGACGATCCAGACCGAACGCCAGACCACCATGGGGTGGCGCGCCGTATTTCAGGGCGTCCAGCAGGAAGCCAAATTTCTCTTCCTGCTCGGCTTCACCGATACCCAACAGACGGAAGACCGCCTGTTGCATTTCCTTGCGGTGAATACGGATCGAACCGCCACCCAATTCGGTACCGTTGAGCACCATGTCGTAGGCACGGGACAGCGCGGTGGCCGGGTTGGCCTCCAGCTCTTCAGGCGAGCACTTGGGTGCGGTGAACGGGTGATGCAAGGCGCTGAAGCTGCCGTCGGTGTTCTCTTCGAACATCGGGAAATCGACAACCCACATCGGAGCCCACTCACAGGTCAGCAGGTTCAGATCGTTACCGACCTTGATACGCAGTGCACCCAGCGCTTCGCTAACGATCTTGGCCTTGTCGGCACCGAAGAACACGATGTCACCATCAACCGCACCGACGCGATCGAGGATCACATTGAGGTTGGCCTCAGGGATGTTCTTGACGATCGGCGATTGCAGACCTTCAACACCTTTGGCGCGCTCGTTGACCTTGATGTACGCCAGGCCACGGGCACCGTAGATGCCGACAAACTTGGTGTAGTCGTCGATCTGTTTACGCGGCATGCTCGCGCCGCCAGGAACGCGCAAGGCGGCAATACGGCATTTAGGGTCGTTGGCCGGGCCGCTGAACACCTTGAATTCCACATCTTTAAGCTGATCGGCAACGTCAACCAGTTCCAGCGGGTTACGCAGGTCAGGCTTGTCGGAGCCGAAGCGGCGCATGGCCTCTTCCCAGGTCATGTGCGGGAATTCACCGAATTCCAGACCCAGCACTTCCTTGAACAGGTTGCGGATCATTTCTTCGGTCAGACCCATGATCTCGGCTTCGTTCATGAAGCTGGTTTCGATGTCGATCTGAGTGAACTCAGGCTGACGGTCGGCACGCAGGTCTTCGTCACGGAAGCACTTGGCGATCTGGTAGTAGCGGTCAAAGCCGGCAACCATCAACAACTGCTTGAACAGCTGCGGCGATTGCGGCAGAGCAAAGAAGGAGCCGGCGTGGGTACGGCTTGGCACCAGATAGTCACGCGCGCCTTCCGGTGTGGCACGGGTCAGGATCGGTGTTTCGACGTCCAGGAAGCCGTTCTCGTCCAGGAAGCGACGGATGCTGGTGGTCATGCGCGAGCGCAGACGCAACTTCTCGAGCATTTCCGGGCGACGCAGATCGATAAAGCGATAGCGCAGACGGGTTTCTTCACCGACGTCGGAGAATTCGTTGAGCGGGAACGGCGGGGTTTCCGCTTCGTTCAAGACTTCCAGCTCGTAGCCCAGTACTTCGATCATGCCCGAAGCCATGTTGGCGTTGCCGGCACCGGCCGGACGCAAGCGCACCTTGCCGGTGACCTTGACCACGTACTCGCTGCGCACACGGTCTGCGGCGGCGAAGGTCTCGGCGCGATCCGGGTCAAACACCACCTGGGCCAGACCATCACGATCACGGATATCGAGGAAAATCACCCCACCGTGGTCACGGCGACGATGGACCCATCCGCAAAGGGTAATTTCCTGGCCTTCCAGGCTTTCGTTCAGTTGGCCGCAATAATGGCTGCGCATCATGGTAGTGGTTTCACTTCTCGTAATTCGAAATTCGGTGGAGGTCTTGCGCACCGTCAGTGCTGGTAACAATGCAAGAGCCCGCTTGTGTTCAGACTGCTTTGGTTCAGCCTCAGTCGGATTTGTCGCCGCCTGCCAGATTCTTTTTCGAGCCTGTCTTGAAGTCTGTTTCATACCAGCCGGTGCCACTAAGGCGGAAGCCTGGCATGGACAGCATTTTCTTCAGCTCAGGGGCCTGACAGGCAGGACAATCAACCAGTGGCGAGTCACTGATCTTTTGAATGGCTTCCAGTTGATGACCACAGGAAGCGCACTGGTAATCGTACATGGGCATTGGCGTGTCTCGACAATCCGTTAGCGGCAACCCATAAGGAGGGTTACGCAGCAAAGCGCGAGATTATATCTGGTAAATCGAGCCATTGCAGCCGCATGAACAGCCATAAGACCTTAAAGGCACCATGATTCGCAAAAGATTACAAGCCACCGAACAACCTGCTCCGGCCCCACACCCCGAATCGCCCGGCAAACCGGTATTTTTCAGCAGCTTCGGGAGAAGCTTCCGAGCCCGGGTACATGCCAACCCAATGAGGCTGTCAACGTCTTGCACCCTCCATGCCCCACTATCAACTTCCCGATCAATGCAAGAACGCCAGGCATTTATCAAACAACGGCTCTTACCCTCAATATAAAACCCCTCCTGCTGATATATATCGGCAAACCGGCGACAGTCCTCCAGCCAGACCAAACTGGAAAGGGGCCAAGGCAAGTTCTTTTCGAAATCAAAAAATACAAACATCCATCCCGCCCTGCGCCCTGCACTTCTGCGCCAATATCAATCAACATCCAGCACAATCAAAGGTGGTTTTTTTGAAACAACCCCTTATGAAACACAGACCGCAAGCCTCTCAAGGCGGCATGCGCGCCCGGGCCCGACCAAAGAACATGAACCCCTGAGCAAACTAACCGGGAACGACCAGGCTAAAGCCCTCGCGCCCATCCAGAACAGTTAAGGGAAATACAATACCCCCACTCAACGTCTGGTACTTCAGCGTTAAAAAATACCCGCCCGCAACGACAACTGACACTTTATGCATGATCAAAAAAACACAAAACCGTACTCATCCAGATCATGCTCGGCACTCAAGCACCGCCTTTTAAATCACATACTACAAGCCCCCTATCACTCATAGTTTAAATACGAGCCAGCACGACACTTTCAGTACTTGAGCAAACCATTATTTTTGTCAATTCATAGCAGATTATAAATACAACTCCTTCCAGGGCTCTGCCCCCTGGAAATATGACCAACGGTCATGCCTGTACCAACATCGGCATAGGATGCTGTAACCAGCCACAATCACCCGACGCCAGCAGATGCCGCCTGAAATGGGCTGCACACCTCTAGAACAAGGCTCTACCACTAAAAAACGCGGGGGATCATCATGTGCTGTGCAATCACATCAACATCCCATCAATACGCTTAATTTGAGAAGGCCCAAGCTTTGCTGTTAAATAGGCGGCGTGTCGCCTTCGTCAAGCCTCTGGCGACGGCGCATAGGCTGATGCCCGTACGTGTCTAGCGCCTCCATCATTTTCAGAAGCGAACCGTACGCAATCAGCTCTTCCTTGCGATCCGTCTTAAATGTGAGTTTATTGAAATGTTGAAAATCGTCCACCTGCTAACGGGCGCAGCTGCATTGCTGCTGTCCTTCATTCCTAGCCTGCAACCTGATGCTCTACCTTACCTGAAACACGACGATGCTCTGTATCTGGCTTTTTTTGGTCTCCTTAACCTGACACTGGCTCCAGTCATTCCGTTCTGGAATAAAGGCCCCCGTCATCAACTGCAAAATCTGGTCAGCGCTCTATTGGTGCTGGCTGTTGTCCTGCAAACCCTGACCCTGTTCGGCCTGTTGTTGCCGATCGGCGATCAGCCAGCAATTTTGATCAGTCTCGTTCCTGCTGTAATTGCCGTGTTGCTGCATCTTGTAGTCAGCTTCTACAAATCATCACCTTCGTCGACTTCGCAAAGCTATGACATGACCAACCGCGATACAGGCACTGTAAAGTGGTTCAACACCTCCAAGGGGTTCGGCTTTATTTCCCGCGACTCCGGGGATGACATTTTTGTCCACTTTCGCGCCATTCGCGGCGAAGGTCACCGGGTACTGGTGGAAGGACAACGTGTCGAGTTCTCGGTGATGAACCGCGATAAAGGCCTACAAGCTGAAGATGTGATTGCAGCGTTGCCACGCCGCTAATTTCAGCAAAAAAAAAACCGCGATCCAGCCCTGGCTGATCGCGGTTTTTTATTGCCTGCTCAAAAATCAATAATGCGGCGGCGGAGCTTCTTCCTCGAATGATTCGAACTGTCCGCCCATTTCTTCCTGGCGCTTGAGCAGCGCAGCCATCTGCATTTGCAAACGGTCGACGGCGTTCTGCTGCATCACCAGTACATCATTCAATGCCTGAATGGTGTCATCCTGAAAAGCCAGACGGCTCTCAAGGTCCATTACCCGCGCCTCAAGGGTCATCATTGCACCTCTGAAAAAGTGAACTCGACACCAAGGACCGACTTCAACTTGTCCTGGATCGCGCCCACCTCTGCCTGGGTATACGGCTTTGCCGGGTGCTTGCCCCAGACCGGACCGGGCCATGCAACATCGGCCTGGTACCGAACAATGACGTGCATGTGCAGCTGGCTGACAACATTACCCAGCGTCGCGACATTCATTTTGTCCGCGCCGAATGCATCCTTCAGCGTCCGCGCCAGGGCTGTTGTCTCAGCCCACATCAACTGCTGATCATGTTCATCCAATTGAAACAATTCACTTATACCCTCGCGCCGTGGCACCAAAATAAACCAGGGATAATTCGAATCATTGGAGAGCAACAGACGGCACAAGGGGAAGTCCCCTATCAGCCAGGTATCCTCGTGAAGGCGTGTATCCAAAACGAACACTGGGTGTTCTCCTGTTCAACGGGCAGTTTCAGTTCAACCGGCGCCTGACGACACGTATCAACCGCCAGGCGAAAGAGCTGCAGGATACCCTTGATTGCTCCATACATCACGGCAGCAAGCATTGATTTCCACCAGCAGCGCAGCAACAAGGGCTCAATCAACAGTCATCAAACACTTGTGCACCAAAAACGCACAATATGAATGTTTTTAGTGCACCAAAACGTCACCGACCACCCCAACAGGTGTTTACCGGTAACGTTTGAGGTGTTTCCCTGCGCCAGAACCTGGCCTTTACAACGGAAAAACTGGCAGCCAGCCCTGCAATATTCCCGTTTAACCCAAGCAGCGTCTGGATTTTCAGACTGGAAATGCCCAAAAAAATATTTTTCGAGCTATTGGGTAATTTGAGCATGCTTGTTGCATAAGCCACTGACACAGTCGTCCAAGTGTCTGCAGGAGTGCGGTCACCGGGCGATAAATAACAATAGCTGCGCCGCTAGAATCCGGGATTTAAATGTGTAGGCGCAACGTAGTTTCCATGTAGCCACAGCTGTAAACAGCACTTTAAACATGCTGAAAAACGGCATACAGCTATGCGTCTGCGACATGCGGGGTAGCAATTTGCGACACGGCTGTAAAGAAACTGAATGCTTATGAGAGCAAGTATCGCCAACATGGCCGGCGTGATATAAGTTTGCGCCGACACAAAAAGAAAGAGCCGCCCCAGATAATAATTCAGGTGGGACGGCAGTACTCTTCCTAAAAACCAAAGGAGCAAATCACGATGCGCGTGATGAAGTGGAGCATGATCGCCCTGGCTGTTTCAGCCGGTACTACCCAGTTCGCAATGGCCTCATCGCAGGACGATGCTAAAGGTTTCATTGAAGACAGCACGCTGACTTCCAAAACTCGCATGCTGTACATGAACCGTGATTTCCGTAACGGCGCTGGCAACATCGCCAAGCCAGGTGGCGGCTTCAAAAGCGGCTACCGCGAAGACTGGGGCCTGAGCGAACTGCTCAACTACCAGTCCGGCTTCACCCAGGGCACCGTCGGTGTCGGTGTTGACGCTTTCGCCATGGGCACAGTACGCCTGGACGGCGGCGCTGGTCGCCAGGGCAACGGCCTGTTCGCTACCAAGGGCGACGGTTCTCCGGAAGATACCCAATCGAAAATCGGCGGTGCTGTAAAATTCCGTCTTTCCGATACCGTTCTGAAATACGGCAACCAGTTTGTTGCCAGCCCGGTTTTCTCTACCGATGACAGCCGTTTGCTGCCAGAAGTAGCTACCGGCACCTTGCTCACCAGCAAGGAAATCAAGGGTCTGGAACTGAGCGCCGGCCGCTTCACAGCGCTGAGCTCGCAAACTGGCATGGCTCGTGACAGCATCAACGGCCCAGGCCAGCCTGGCCTGACCTCTGCCAACATTGCTGGCGCAACCTACCAGTTCACCGACAACCTTGTCGGTGGTGTGGCGGCATCCGATGTTGATGACTACTTCAAGAAGCAGTACGTCAACCTGAACTACACCCTGCCGATCGCAGACTCTCAAGCCCTGAACTTCGACCTCAACGGCTACAGAACTTCGAGCCAGGGCCAGGAACTGGCTGGCAACGTAGACAACAAAATCTGGAGCTTGGCAGCTGCCTATAGCCTCGGCGCCCACAAGTTCACCATTGCTCACCAGCGCTCCACCGGTGACAGCGGTTACTACTACGGCGTAGACGGCGGCGGCACCATTTTCCTCGCCAACTCCGTGCAGTACTCCGACTTTAACGCCAAAGACGAGCAGTCCTGGCAGGGTCGTTATGACCTGAACATGGCCAGCTACGGCGTTCCAGGCCTGAGCTTCATGGCTCGCTACGTTCGAGGCACCAACATCTCCACCAATGACGGTGAAGGTAAAGAGCACGAGTTCGACTTCGAAACCAAGTACGTGCTGCAGGAAGGCCCGGCCAAAGACCTGTCTTTCCGTCTGCGTAGCGCTATCTACCGCACCACCAGCAACTACGGCAATGACGTCAACGACGTTCGCCTGATCGCTGAGTACCCACTGAACATCCTGTAATCGATGCCTTCGGGCCTTAGTTACAAGTACTGTGTTTAGTAAAAACCACGCCCCTGCCTCAGGGGCGTGGTTTTTTATTGCCCGGGGCAAAGTATATATAGCAAGCTAACTAACAACCCGGTAACCAACAACTTCTTGGCCCCTGCCCCCATCGCCTCGTATGAAGGTACTTGTCTAGTCCTGAAATAGGTTTACACCTGTTTCACCCCAACGCCCGATGCATTGCATCGGGCGTTTTGTATTTCAAAGACTGGTGCGGACGCTCGCTGTTGTAGATCGATATCGACTCACTCACCAT
>NZ_SCFG01000010.1:0-164502 GCF_022496645.1 Pseudomonas sp. TMW22089 | reverse complement strand
GAAAAGGTGCTCTTCCGCAAAAAATAGTGAACTGACAGGAGGAAAGGTCTGTTTTTCGATTAAGTCGGTGTTTTTTGAACCTCAGACAGCTAGACCGTTAAAAACGGCTGCTTACTTCAGACCTTCCTTAGGTATTGGCAGGACAAAATATTATGAGATGAAGAAAAACGGGCTTATTTAATGACCTGTTTTTAGCGGCGGACTTTTTGTCCTGTATACTATGCTTTTGATTTTTGCAGTGTTGTGTTTTTAAAATCAACATCAACAGCGTAAATCAACAGCACAAACAAAAACATTTTTATCTCTCTTTTCGATTAGGTTCAATGGCAACATCAAAAGCCTACCGTATATATTTATTATCCCTGTGTGTCTTGTCATAGGTAATAGCGAAAACGGTTTTTTGCGTCGATTGGATTAAAGTGTAAAAAATATTCACACTAACTCCTCTGCTCTCGCTTAGATGCCGGGAGACGAGTTTTTGCAGTTCGTAACTGCTTTTTATACCCCCTGTTTCCACGAACAACTGTATTTTTCTTACTATCCAAAGTAACGATTGTCTCTTGCTTTACGTTTTTATATGTACCGTTCAACTCGTACTCAAAAGAAACCGTATCAGATTTATAAACCCATTGTTGAGAGCCTCGGGCTAAAAAACTATATATTTCGCCATCAATATCCAGTACGTGCGAATGTAGTGCAGAAGTATTGCCTCCACGGCTAGGCGGTCTTGATGCTTCTTTCAAATATAGGCTATATCCAGTAATTTTTTTATTTTCTATCTTTAACAATGTCATCTGCTGCCCGCTTATTTTTTGATTTTTAAGACTACTGAAATGCCATTCTGCCCCTTTCGAGGAAATACTCTCAAATGTCGAGAATACCTGTTTTCCTGATGGGCGCGTTTGGCGATAATACTTGCAACAGCATCATCTTTGCCGGGAAAGGAATTTCTTTTTTTCCAAACCAGCCGCGTCTCTTAGGTTCCAGTAGCGATAGATATGAAGACCACATGCCTATCCTCTCACTGGCGCCCCCCCACTCTTCGGAGTAATGGTCTTTTATATTCCCGCCAGAAGTAAGTGAGTCTTCGTGTATAAACACAACTTTTTGAATGTCTTCAAGAAATTGCGCACTTTGCTCTGGGCTTTGTAATGAAAGTATTGTATCTATTTGGTCTTGGCCTAATCTAATTCCAGTTGCTCTTTGGATTCGTATCAAGTCGTTCGCACTATATAGCATGTCCATCCTCAAAATATTAAGAAATAAGGTCAATCACGATACATATAGGAATTGCGACTGCGGATAATTTGTTAAGCAAGTAAGCCACGTACCATATTGGGCTTATTGCCTTCACATGATGGCTAATGCCTGCAAGGGTGAGGCTCAGCAAAAATAGGCAAAAGAAGGCTGCAAGAGAGTACAGCGTATACATACAATTCCCTGTGCTGATGGCACACTAATTTTGATTATCTCCCGGACGGGCTAGATTGCCTAGCACCCGCATCACATTTCCCTTTCAGCCTGTGGGCCCTCAAAGGCGCGGAAGCAGGCAATCCGCATCTTAAAACAGATAGAAATTTACCTCGGGAAATAGGTTTGCCCAATCATCAGCGGCTTGTCGCTGGGGGTACTGGTGGTCGAGGCCAGTGTCGCCAGCGGTTCGCTGATCACTGCCCGGCTGGCCGCCGAACAGGGGCGTGAGGTTTACGCGATGCCGGGTTCTATCCACCATCCGGGCGCACGGGGCTGTCATCAACTGATTCGCGATGGCGCCACCCTGGTGGAAACCGTCGAGCACATTCTGGAACAGCTGCGTGGCTGGCGCTCGATGCCGATTACCACTACGGATCAGCTCGCGTCAGTCTGTCATCCGTTAGTGCAATTGTTGCAGGCAGCGCCTCACACCAGCGAAGCCCTGGTCAGCGCCAGCGGTTGGGACTTGCCCCGATTGCTCGCCGCGTTGACCGAACTGGAGCTGGAGGGGCATGTGGTGCTGGAGGGGGGGCGTTGGTTTGCTCGCCCCAGCTAAGTACACTGCGCACAGCACATATCCGGAGACATTCAATGATCAGCACCTGGCGCGTCCAACAAGCGGCAAGAGCCATTCGCGCAGGCGCGGTGATCGCCTATCCAACCGAAGCTGTTTGGGGTTTGGGATGCGACCCGTGGGACGAAGAAGCAGTTGAGCGTTTGCTGGCTATCAAGTCGCGACCTGTGGATAAGGGCCTGATTCTGGTGGCCGACAACATTCATCAGTTCGACTTTCTGTTTGAGGATTTCCCGCAGAAATGGCTCGACCGCATGGCCAGTACCTGGCCGGGGCCCAATACCTGGCTGGTGCCGCATCAGGGCTTGTTGCCGCAATGGATCACCGGTGTGCACGACACCGTGGCCTTGCGAGTGAGCGATCACCCCCAGGTGCGCGAATTGTGTTCGCTGGTGGGGCCGATCGTTTCGACTTCAGCCAACCCTGCGGGATTGCCTGCTGCGCGCACGCGGTTGAAGGTTGAGCAGTACTTTCGTGGGCAGGTCGACCATGTATTGGGCGGTAATCTGGGCGGACGGAAAAATCCGAGCCTGATCCGTGATTTGGCTACCGGCAAGGTCGTACGCCCGTCTTAACAAACCTGTAGCAGCGCCCCAGACTCTGTAGGAGCGAGCTTTTCCTCGAAATCGCCAAAAGCTCGCGAGGCAAGCTCGCTCCTACAGATGGGAGCACGCTCCTACAGGGGGGTGGGGGGATCAAGGCACCAGAATGGTCGACCCGGTGGTGCGACGTGCCGACAATTCGGTCTGCGCCTTGGCCGCGTCACTCAGCGCAAAACGCTGGCTGATGTCGATCTGGATTTTGCCACTGCGGATCATCCCGAACAGCTCATCGGCCATCGCTTGCAGCTTTTCAGGGCTGCTGGCGTAGCTCGCCAGGGTCGGGCGGGTCACGTACAGCGAGCCCTTCTGCGACAAGATCCCCAGGTTCACCCCGGTCACCGCGCCCGACGCATTGCCAAAACTGACCATCAGCCCCCGTGGTGCCAGGCAGTCGAGTGAGGTAAGCCAGGTGTCTTTGCCAACGCCGTCGTACACCACCGGGCATTTTTTGCCGTCGGTCAGTTCCAGCACCCGGCGGGCTACATCTTCATGGCTGTAGTCGATGGTTTCCCATGCGCCCAGTGCTTTGGCGTGGGCGGCCTTTTCTGCCGAGCTGACAGTGCCGATCAACTTCACGCCCAGGGCTTTTGCCCATTGGCAGGCAATCGACCCGACGCCACCCGCGGCGGCGTGGAACAGAATGGTTTCACCGCCTTTGAGTTCGTAGGTCTGGCGCAGCAAGTATTGGGTGGTCAGCCCTTTGAGCATTACGCCAGCGGCTTGCTCAAACGAAATGTCCTCAGGCAGCTTCACCACATTGGCGGCAGGCAATACATGCAAGTCGCTGTACGCGCCCAGCGGTCCGGTGCCGTAAGCCACACGATCGCCGACTTTAACGTTGTGCACTTCACTGCCTACCGCATCGACAATGCCTGCACCTTCATTGCCCAGCCCGGACGGCAGCTCGGGTAGCGGGTACAAGCCGTTTCTGTAATAGGTATCGATGAAGTTGAGGCCGATGGCCTGGTTGCGTACGCGCACTTGCAGCGGGCCCGGCTCTGCGGGCTGGTAGTCGACATACTCAAGTACTTCCGGTCCGCCGTGGTTCCGAAACTGGATACGCTTAGCCATCTGCACTGTCCTTGCTGAATTGACGAGGCCACTATCCAACGCTTAAGCGTGATCTTCGTCAACTGCGGTGAAGCTGGGTGCGGTGTTATGCTAGCGGCCTTTGCCGCCGGCCCCGCTCTGAATGATGTGCCGCGTCGCTTGGCCCGATTTAAGGTGATGTCATGACTACCCGCACCGAGGCTGTAAAAGCCTACCTGCTCGACCTTCAAGACCGCATTTGCGCTGCTCTGCAGACTGAAGACGGTGGCACCCCGTTCGTCGAAGACGCCTGGGAGCGCCCGGCAGGCGGTGGGGGTCGCACCCGTGTGATGGAAAACGGCAACCTGATTGAAAAAGGCGGGGTTAACTTTTCCCACGTATTTGGTAGCGGCTTGCCGCCTTCAGCCAGCGCCCATCGCCCGGAACTGGCCGGACGTGGTTTTGAAGCCCTGGGTGTGTCACTGGTGATCCATCCGCACAACCCCCATGTGCCGACGTCCCACGCCAACGTACGCTTTTTCATTGCCGAAAAAGAAGGCGAAGAGCCGGTGTGGTGGTTTGGTGGCGGCTTTGACCTCACCCCCTACTACGCCGTTGAAGAAGACTGCGTGCACTGGCACCGGGTGGCCGAACAGGCCTGCGCACCCTTTGGCGCAGACGTGTACCCGCGCTACAAGGCCTGGTGCGACAGCTACTTTCACATCAAGCACCGCAACGAGCCCCGCGGTATCGGCGGCCTGTTCTTTGATGACCTGAACCAGTGGGACTTCGACACCTGCTTTGCCTTTATTCGCACCATTGGCGACGCCTATATCGACGCCTATCTGCCGATTGTTCAACGCCGCAAAAACGACGAATACACGGTCAAGCAGCGTGAGTTCCAGGAGTTTCGCCGTGGCCGCTACGTCGAGTTCAACCTGGTCTATGACCGTGGCACCCTGTTCGGCCTGCAATCAGGCGGCCGTACCGAGTCGATCCTGATGTCGCTGCCGCCGCAAGTTCGCTGGAGTTACGACTGGAAAGCCGAACCTGGCAGCGAAGAAGCACGTCTTACCGACTATTTTCTGCAAGATCGTGACTGGCTGGCATTGTCCGGGGAACCTGTCTGATGGACAGTTACGTGGTTTTTGGCAACCCGATTGCCCACAGCAAATCCCCGGTACTGCACCGACTGTTTGCCGAGCAGACTGCCCAGTCCATGCAGTACGAGACCTTGTTGGCGCCGCTGGATGATTTTGCTGGCTGTGCTTCGGCGTTTTTTCGCCAGGGTCGCGGCGCCAACGTCACGGTGCCCTTCAAGGAAGACGCCTACCGTCTGGCCAGCAGCCTTACGCCGCGGGCGCAAAGGGCTGGCGCAGTCAACACCCTGAGCAAACTGGCTGACGGCACATTGCTGGGTGACAACACCGACGGCGCGGGGCTGGTGCGTGATTTGACGGTGAATGCGGGCTTCAGTCTCAAGGGCAAACGCATTCTGCTGCTGGGCGCCGGGGGTGCAGTAAGGGGTGCCCTCGAACCGTTACTGGCCGAGAAGCCGGCGTCGGTCACCATAGCCAATCGCACGGTAGAAAAAGCCGAAGTACTGGCCGAACTGTTCAGCGATCTGGGACCAGTGGCCGCCAGCGGCTATGACTGGCTGCGCGAACCGGTCGACCTGATCATCAATGCCACCTCGGCCAGCCTGGCCGGAGAATTGCCGCCGATTGCCAGCAGCCTGATCGAGCCGGGTAAAACCCTGTGCTACGACATGATGTACGGCAAGCAGCAGACGCCGTTTTGCGCGTGGGCGGTCGAGCACGGCGCGGGTCAGGTCATGGACGGTCTGGGGATGCTGGCCGAGCAGGCGGGCGAAGCGTTCTTCCTGTGGCGCGGAGTGCGCCCGGATACGGCGCCGGCACTGGCTGAACTGCGCCGGTTACTGGCGCTGTAACCGCCACCCCAATCCTGTAGGACCGAGCTTGCTCGCGAGCTCTTGGCTGCTGGTTCAAAAGCTCGCTCCTACAGGGGTACAGGTTTAACCCTCAAAAGAAATCGGGCAGTTGTCCGGTCCCTCGAGTTTTTTCAATTCCTCCACCACCTGCGGCCGTGCCCGGCGCAAGGTCAGACTACGGCCCAGTCCGCGCAAGCGTCGTGCTTCCTGGTGGAGCATTTCTACCCCCGAGTAATCAATAAAGTTGATGTGCTGCGCATCGATCACCACCCGCAACCCCTGGGTGCGTTGCAGGCGTACTTGCAGGTAATGGCTGGCGCCGAAAAAAATCGAGCCGCCTACCCGTAGAATCTCCTCGTCGCCATCGCGCCACTGTTGAATGCGTGGACGTGAAGTGCGTTTGAGATAGAAAAACAGCGAGGCCAGCACTCCGGCATAAATCGCTGTTTGCAGCTCCAGCAATAGGGTGGCGACGCATGTCAGCGCCATCACCACGAACTCGGCACGACTGACCCGCCACAGCGCGCGAATGCCCCGTGTGTCCACCAGGCCCCAGCAGATCAGCAAAATGCTGCCCGCCATCGCCGGGATCGGAATGTGTGCGATCAGTTTCGAACCCGCCACCGCAAACAACGTGACCCACAGCGCGGAAAACACCCCGGCCAGTGGTGAGCTGGCGCCCCCTTCATAGCTCAGCCCCGAGCGTGTGAACGAGCCCGACGACAGATACCCCGAGAACAGCGAACCCACCACATTGGACAAACCCTGTGCCCGGCTTTCCTGATTGGCGTCGATCATTTGCTGGGAACGTGTCGCCAGCGAGCGGGCGATCGACAAGCTGGTGACCAGCCCCAGCATGCCCACCGCCACGGCGCTGGGCAGCAGACGCAGGACCGTCTCGAGATCCAGGGGCAAGGGGCTGAAGGGCGGCAAGCGGCCGACAAACGACTGCACCAGTTCGACATGGCCAAATACCCCGGGCAGCAGCCATACCGCCAGGCTGGCAAGCCCCAGGGTCAGCAGCAAGGTGGGCCAGCGCGGCACCCACAGTTTGAGCACGATGCCCAGCACCAGGGTGCCCAGACCCAGCCCCAGCGAGGCGGGATCAAATTGGCGAATATGGGCGATCAGGGTCAACAGGCTATCCAGGGCCGTGGCCTTGCTCGATAAATGCAGGCCCAGCACGTTCGGCAATTGGCCCAGAGCAATCACAATGGCGGCGCCCAGGGTGAAGCCCACCACCACCGAGTGCGATACGAAATTGGCCAGCGCGCCGAATTTCAACATGCCCAGCAGCCACTGAAAAATCCCGGCCAGAAACGTCAGCAATAGAATCAGGCTGATGTAGTCCTGCGTGCCGGGCACTGCCAGGGGGCTGACGCTGGCATACAGCACGATGGAAATCGCCGCCGTCGGGCCGCAGATCAAATGCCACGATGAGCCCCACAGGCAGGCGATGATCACCGGCACAATCGCCGCATACAGCCCGTACTCGGGGGGCAAGCCTGCAATCAGCGCGTAGGCGATGGACTGCGGCAACGCCAGAATCGCCCCGCTGAGGCCCACCAGTGCATCGCGGCTGACGCTGACGCGGGTCTGTTTGGGCAGCCAGCTTAAAAATGGCAGCAGGTGGGTGTATTTGGGCCAGGCCATGGGGCTCTCGTCGGGTTAAACAGATTCTCTGCAGGAGCGAGCTTGCCTCGCGATGGTTGTTAACGATAACGCATTGTTTGCTGAATAAACGAGGCGTCCCTCAGGCTATCGCGAGGCAAGCTCGCTTCTGCGGATTGCCCGTCGTTTTAGCCGCCGACCTGTGGATAACGCGCCTTGCGCTCAAGGTCGTCGAGGTCGATATGGTTGCGCATGTACTGCTGGCTGGCGTCGACCCAGGGCTGGTGATCCCAGCTGGTCAGCTTGCCTGTGGCCAGCGACTGGCTAACCAGGCGACGGCGGCGCTGGCTGGCGAGCACTTGCTGGTGAATCGCCGGAATATCCCATTTGGCCCGGGCCTCGGCCAAAAAGTCGTTGAACAGTGACTGGTGCCCGGGGCACTGGCTCAGCTCTTCGCGTTCACCCGGGTCGTTGTGCAAATCAAACAGCAGGCACGGATCGTCTTCGCTATAGATGAACTTGTAGGCACCACGGCGGATCATCATCAGCGGGCTGATCGTGCCTTCGGCCATGTACTCGCCAAATACTTCGTCATGCCCGCCTTCGCCTCGCAGGTGCGAGACCAGCGAGCGTCCGTCCAGGTCCAGCCCGGCCTCTAACGTACCGCCCGCCAGCTCGACAAAGGTCGGTAACAGATCGGCAGTGGATACCGCGGCGCCAACCCGGGCCGGTTCGAACTGCCCTGGTGCGTACACCAGCAACGGCACCCGGGCGGCCATGTCGAACCAGTGCATTTTGTACCAGAGCCCGCGTTCGCCCAGCATGTCGCCGTGATCGCCGGAAAACACGATAACAGTGTTATCGGCCAGCCCCGTGTCTTCAAGGGTTTGCAGCAGCTTGCCGATATTGTCGTCGATGTAGCTGCAGGCGCCGAAGTACGCACGGCGGGCGTCGCGAATTTTATCCACAGGCAGCGGTTTGTCCCACAGGTCGTAGGCCTTGAGCAGACGTTGCGAATGCGGGTCGAGGCTGGCCTGGGGCGGGGTTTCGGGTAACGGGATGTCTTCGTTGCAGTACATGTCCCAATACGGCTTGGGGATGGTGTACGGGTCGTGCGGGTGAGTCATGGAGACCGTCAGACAAAACGGCCGGTCGCCGTCCTGGCGAATATGGTCGAACAAGTATTGCTGGGCCTTGAACAGCACTTCTTCGTCGAAATCCAGTTGATTGGTGCGCACGCACGGCCCGGCTTGCAGCACCGAGGCCATGTTGTGATACCAGCTGGGGCGAGCATCGGGCTCATCCCAGTTGACCGACCAGCCATAGTCGGCGGGGTAAATATCACTGGTCAGGCGCTCTTCAAAACCATGCAGCTGGTCGGGCCCGCAAAAGTGCATCTTGCCCGCCAGCGCGGTGCGATACCCCATACGGCGCAGATAGTGCGCGTAAGTCGGCACATCTGCGGGCAAGTCCGCAGCATTGTCGTAGGCGCCGATTTTGCTCGGTAGCTGGCCGCTGACCAGGGTAAAACGCGAGGGCGCACACAGCGGGCTGTTGCAATAGGCGGCGTCAAACACCACGCCCTGCTCAGCCAGGCGGCTCAGGTTCGGCAGTTTTATCGGGGACGGGCCGTAGATCGGCAACAACGGGGCGGCCATTTGATCGGCCATGATGAAGAGAATATTTTTACCTGACATGGGGGCGGCCTTTCATGGTGAATATTTATGCGAAAGTGCTGACTGTCAGCATGATGGCCGGATAACTCGTGGTAAAACCCATGAACCGCAATGACTAGGATAAGCACAGCTAATGTATAAAGCCTTGGGCGATCTCTCTCTGGACCTGTTGCGCACCTTTGAAGCGGCCGCCCGCCACCGCAGCTTTACCGCGGCAGCCCTGGAGCTGGGCACTACCCAGCCGGCCGTCAGCCAGCAGCTCAAACGCCTGGAGTCGCGCCTGGGAATTCGCTTGTTTGACCGCATCTACCGCGGCATCGCCCTGACCGAGGCCGGGCTTGGCCTGTTTTTGCAGGTGCAGGCAGGTTTGCAGCAAATAGACGCGGGTTTGCAGGCGTTAAGCGAACAACCGGACCGTGAAGTGCTGCAAGTGGCTACCGATTTTGCCTTTGCTGCCTATTGGTTGATGCCCCGACTGCCACGTTTTCATGCGGCCTGGCCGCAAATTGACGTCAGTCTGGTAACACGCGAGCGCAGCCATGATGCGCTGCAGGGTGATATCGATGTGGGGGTGCTGTTTGGTCAGGGGCGCTTCAGCCAGGGTGAATCCCGATGGCTATTCAATGAAGAAGTGTTCCCGGTATGCAGTCCGCACTTGCTGGCCGGGCAGACACTGCCGTTATCGGCCCGGGCCCTGGGGGACTTCCCGTTGCTGCAATTGCGCGGCGAACATGCCCGCCAGTGGTTTGACTGGTACAGGCTGTTTGACGCCCTCAAGCTTGGCCCGCCACCTGCCCCCGGCCAGCTGCGTTTCGACAACTACACCTTGCTGATCCAGGCCGCGATTGCCGGTCAAGGCATGGCCATCGGCTGGAAGCACCTTGTGGATAACTTGCTGGAGCAAGGGGTTCTGTGCCGGCCTTTCGCTGAATCGGCGCAATCGGCCAGCGGTTATTACGCGGTAATGCCGCAGCGCAAACGACGTAACCGGCTGGCCCAGGTTTTTGTCGACTGGATGCTGGCGGAGCAGAATGCCGAGCGATAGCCCACCCATTTCCTGCAGGAGAATCTTCATGCAACGCATCAAGGGTTACCACGCCCACGTATATTTCGACGCCACGACCATCGGGCAGGCGCGGGCCTTGTGTGAAGAGGCTGCGCAGCTGTTCGGCCTCACCATGGGCCGGGTTCACGAGCGCCCGGTCGGTCCGCACCCGGACTGGAGTTGCCAGTTGGCCTTCGGCCCCGAGTTGATCGGCGTAGTGCTGCCCTGGTTGGCATTGAACCGCCACGGCCTGGTGGTGTTTTTGCATCCCGATACCGGCCATGACCTGCTGGACCACACCGATCACGGGATCTGGATGGGGGCGGTACGACCCTTGAATCTGGCTGTTTTTTGATCAAAACATGGCTGGTTAAAAAAAAATTCAGCTTTTTTTCACCCCGGTAAATTCCTGCAAATCCTGATGGCCGGCAAAAGCCTGATAGCCCCACGCTATAACGGCTGAACGTTGGTCATGGCCATGTGTCATAGCTTTCCATGAGCTAACGTATGACACGTGAAGCTGAGGGCAGTGATTAGTTCTAAAAGGCCATCCATGTTTAACTTGAACGGTTATTCAAGTTAAACGGTGGTCCGCTGCCCGCTCACAACAGGAGGCTTACCTTTGCCGAACGCGCTCTTTTTGCTCTCGTTTTACCTCTACAAGGTGCACATCCAATGAGTGCTCCAGTGACGTCAGAGACGTCTCAAATTCGCATGAACCCGCCGGTGTTTTACTTTGCTGCCGCGTTTATCCTGATCTTTGGGTTAGTGGTTATTGCCACACCACAAGCCGCCGGTGAATGGCTGCTGGCGGCGCAAAACTGGGCGGCCAATACGGTCGGCTGGTACTACATGCTGGCAATGACCCTGTACCTGATCTTTGTGATCACCACCGCCTTGTCTGGCTACGGCAAGATCAAGCTGGGGGCCGATCATGATGAGCCCGAGTTCAGTTACCTGTCCTGGGCGGGCATGCTCTTTGCCGCCGGGATCAGCATCACGCTATTTTTCTTCTGTGTGTCCGAACCCCTGACCCATATGCTCGCCCCGCCGCAAGGCCCGGCCGGTACGTCAGAGGCTGCGCGCCAGGGCATGCAATTGCTGTTTTTGCACTGGGGCTTGCATGGCTGGGGTGTGTTTGCCTTTGTCGGCATGGCGCTGGCGTACTTCGCGTATCGCCACAACCTGCCGCTGGCGCTACGTTCGGCGTTGTATCCGCTGATCGGTAAACGCATCAACGGGCCCATCGGCTACGCCGTGGATGGCTTCGGCATCATCGCCACGGTGTTTGGTCTGGGGGCCGACATGGGGTTTGGGGTGTTGCACCTCAATTCCGGACTCGACTACCTGTTTGGCTTGCCGCACACCCAGTGGGTGCAGGTGGGTTTGATCACCCTGATGATGGGCGCTGCAATTCTGGTGGCCATTGCCGGTGTGGACAAGGGTGTACGGGTTATGTCCGACATCAACATGCTGCTGGCCTGTGCGCTGCTGCTGTTTGTGTTGTTCGCCGGCCCTACCCAGCATTTGCTCAATACTCTGGTGCAGAACATCGGTGACTATCTGGGCGCGTTGCCGACCAAGAGTTTCGATGTGTATGCCTACGACAAACCCAGCGACTGGCTGGGTGGCTGGACTGTGTTCTATTGGGCCTGGTGGATCGCATGGTCGCCGTTTGTAGGCCTGTTCATTGCGCGCATTTCCCGTGGTCGCACCATCCGCGAGTTCGTGTTCGGGGTGCTGTTGATCCCGCTGGGCTTCACTTTGGCGTGGATGTCGATCTTCGGTAACAGTGCCATTGATCAAGTACTCAACCACGGCATGGTTGCCCTGGGCCAGTCGGCCATCGACGATCCCTCGCGCACGCTATACCTGCTGCTTGAAACCTACCCGTGGAGCCGGACCGTGATTGCGGTGACGGTGTTCATCAGCTTCGTGTTCTTCGTGACCTCGGCTGACTCCGGCACTGTGGTGCTCTCTACCCTCTCTGCGCGTGGCAACAACGCCGACGAAGACGGTCCGAAATGGCTACGGGTGTTCTGGGGCGCGATGACGGCCCTGGTGACCAGCGCGCTGCTGTTCTCGGGGAGCATCGATGCGCTGAAGTCAGCGGTCGTGCTCACCTCGTTGCCGTTCTCGCTGATTTTGCTGCTGATGATGTGGGGCCTGCACAAGGCGTTCTACCTCGAGTCGCAGAAGAAGATTGCGCAGATGCACTCACTGGCGCCGGTGTCTCACGCCCGTCGTGGCGGCTGGCGTCAACGCTTGAGCCAGGCTGTGCACTTCCCGTCCCGTGACGAGGTGTACCGCTTTATGGACACCACCGTGCGCCCGGCGATTGAAGAAGTGAGTGCGGTGTTCCGGGAAAAAGGACTTAACGTCGTCACCCAGCCGGATCCGGCCAACGACAACGTGAGTCTGGAAATCGGCCATGGTGAGGAACACCCGTTCATCTACCAGGTGCAGATGCGCGGCTACTTCACGCCGTCATTCGCCCGGGGCGGTTTTGGCAAAAAAGAGCAATTGCGCAACCGCCGCTACTACCGTGCTGAAGTGCACTTGAGTGAAGGCAGTCAGGACTATGACCTGACTGGCTACACCAAAGAGCAAATCATCAACGACATCCTCGACCAGTACGAACGCCATATGCAGTTCTTACACCTGGTTCGCTGATTCGGGTAACGGATCGAGGTCAACGCGAGCAAGCTCGCTCCTGCAGGAACGGTGAAAATCCTGTAGCAGCGAGCTTGCCCGCCACTGGCCTTTAAACCAGTCCGCCATTGGCCCGCAGCACTTGCCCGTTTACCCACTCCGCCGCCGGACTCACCAGAAACGAGATGATTCTGGCGATGTCTTCGGGCTGCCCCAAGCGTTCCAGGGGTGGCATTTTGGCGAAGCTCTGGATCTGCTCTTCAGTCTTGCCCTGCATGAAAAGTTGCGTCGCCACTGGCCCCGGTGCCACGGCGTTTACTGTGATTTGCCGGCCACGCAACTCTTTGGCAAACACCTGGGTCAGCGACTCGACCGCTGCCTTGCTGGCGATATAGACCGCATAGCCCGGCAAATTCATGCCCACCGTACTGCTGGAGAAATTGATGATGCGCCCGCCGCTGTTGAGCCGGGTGGCCGCTTCGCGCAGGGTGTTGAAAGTACCCCGGGTGTTGATGTTGAAGGTCTGTTCGTACAGTTCATCGCTGTGTTGCGCCAGCGGCAACACTTTGAGCACGCCTGCGTTATTGATCAGCACATCGATTTTGCCCAGTTGCTCTTCAGCCTCATCGAACAGCCGCGCGACGTCCGCGGCACTGGCCACATCGGCCTGTAAGGCAATGGCTTGATGCCCCGCACTGTGCAGTTCAGCAACCAGGGCTGAAGCTTCGTCGGCACTGTTGGCATAGTTGATAACGACGGCAAACCCTTCGCCGGCCAGTTGTCTGGCAATCACGGCACCGATGCCCCGGGATGCACCCGTGATCAGCGCGACTTTAGGCAGAGAAGTACTCATGGCAACACTCCATAGTGGATTTGGCGTGGGGCTAGATTCACATCTGTATCCAGGCAGATAAAGATGGTGAATTCGATAGCGGTATTCGCAAACGCCCAACAATCCTCCCGCCCTCTTGTGGGCGCGGGCTTGCCCGCGATTGCAGCAACTCGGTTGAAACTGTCACACCGGGTCGTTTGCATCGCGGGCAAGCCCGCTCCCACAAGGGATATCGCCCTCAGAGGGCATCAGGCATGGGCGGGTGGCGCGTCCTTGCTTTCCTTGATCTTGTACCAGGCCACGTACAACGCGGGCAGGAACAACAGGGTGAGCAAGGTGGCGGAAATGATGCCGCCGATCATGGCGTAGGCCATTGGCCCCCAGAACACGTCACGGGCAATCGGGATCATGCCCAGGCTGGCCGCAGCAGCGGTCAGCAGGATCGGCCGGCGGCGGTGCTGGGTGGCTTGCATGACCGCGTGCCAGGGGTCGTAGCCATCGCGTTCGTACTGGTCGATCTGGGTCACCAGAATCACCGAGTTGCGCACGATGATCCCCACCAGGGCCAGAATCCCCAGGATCGCCACAAAGCCCATCGGCGTGCCGGTCGGCACCAGCGCCAGCACCACACCGATCAGCCCCAGTGGCGCCACACTCACCACCAGGAACATCTTCTGCACGCTTTGCAGCTGGATCATCAGGAAGGTCGCCATCAGAAACAGCATCAGGGGCACCACCTTGGCGATCGGGCCCTGGGCCTTGGCGCTTTGTTCAACCGTGCCGCCGGTTTGCAGGGTGTAGCCCTGGGGCAGGCTGGCGGCGAACTTGTCGACTTCTGGCTTGAGCTTGGCCACCAGATCGGTCGGTTGCATCGAGCCGCGCACCGAGGCCTTGAGGGTCAGGGTGGGAATCCGGTCGCGGCTCCAGATCAGCGGTTGCTCCAGTTCGTAGCGCACGGTGGCAAAGGCCAGCAACGGAATCGAGGTGCCGCTGGGGGTGGTGATTTGCAGGTTCAGCAGGGTTTCCGGGCTGCCCCGCTCGCTGCCGACGGCACGGCCTATGATGTTGATCAGGTAGATGTCGTCCTTGACCTGGCTGACCGCCGCGCCGCTGACGATGCTGTTCATCACATGGGCGACGTCTTCGGATGACAGCCCGAACTGGCGGGCCTTGTCCTGGGCAATGTCGATGCGCAGTACCTTGCCCGGTTCGTTCCAGTTGAAGATGGTTTCACCGACGTTGGGGTTGGCGTCCAGCACGGAGGCCAGGTCGAGGGAATACTTGCGTACCAGATCGATGTTTTTGCCACTGACCCGATATTGCAGCGGCTGACCCACCGGCGGCCCCAGTTCCAGGGTGTGCACAAAGCTGCCGACCCCAACGTAATCTTCACGCAGGCGTTTATTGAGACGTTCCATCAGGGCATCCCGGCTATCCAGCCCGGTGCTGACAATCACCAGCTGGGCGTAGAACGGGTTTTGCAGTTGCTGGTCCAGTGGCAGGTAGAAACGAATCGCGCCCTCGCCGATGTACGAACTCCAGCGCAGGATATCCGGGTCGCCCTTGAGCGACTCTTCAAAGCGCTGGGTGACCTTGAGGGTTTCCTGAATCGAAGCGTTTTGCGGCAGGTTCAGGTCCACCAGGATTTCCGGGCGGTCGGAGGCCGGGAAGAACTGGTTCTGCACCAGCCCCATGCCGAAAATGGCCAGTACGAACATCAGTACCGTGACGCCGATGGTCATCCAGCGGTGGCGCATGCACCAGAGCAGGCCATTATCGAAGGACCGGGCCAGGCGTCCGGGTTTCTCGGGCTTGGGTTTGACCTTGGAACTGAGGATATGCACCCCCAGTACCGGCGCAAACAGTACCGCCACCACCCACGACACCAGCATCGCCACGGCAATCACCGCAAACAGGGTGAAGGTGTATTCCCCTGCCGAGCTGTTGTTGAGGCCGATGGGCACGAAGCCTGCCACCGTCACCAGGGTGCCGGTGAGCATGGGGAAGGCCGTGGAGTGGTAGGCAAAGGTCGCCGCCTGTTCCTTGGTCTCCCCCAGCTCGAGCCGGGTGATCATCATTTCCACCGTGATCATCGCGTCGTCCACCAGCAGGCCCAGGGCGATAATCAGCGCACCCAGGGATACCCGCTGCATGGCAATGCCGGTGAACTCCATGAACACAAAGACCAGCGCCAGCACCAGCGGGATCGAGATCGCCACCACCAGGCCCGCACGCAGCCCCAGGCTGAGGAAACTCACCGCCAGCACGATGACCACCGCCTCAAACAGCGCACTGGTGAAGCCGCCTACGGCCACCTCTACCACCTGCGCCTGATCGGAGACCATGTGCACGCCCACCCCCACCGGCAGTTCGGCGGTGAGGTCGTCGATGCGTTGCTGCAGCTGTTTGCCGAACTCTTGAATGTTGCCGCCGTCGATCATGGCAATCGCCAGACCGATGGCAGGCTTGCCGTTGTAATGGAACATGGGCGCGGACGGGTCGACGTAACCGCGGCTGATTTCGGCGATATCGGCCAGCCGGTAGAAGCGGTCGTTGACCCGCAGGTTCACCGCTTCCAGGTCTTCGACACTGTGGAACTGTCCCGAAGTGCGGACCGACATGCGCTCGGGCCCGGCTTCAACGACCCCGGCCGGGGTCACGGCGTTTTGCGCCTGCAGGCTTTCCAGCACGTGTTGTTGATCGAGGCCCAGGGCCGCCAGTTTGCGGGTCGAAAAGTTCAGGTAGAAGGTTTCATCCTGCTCACCGATGGTCATCACTTTGCCGCGATTGGGCACATCGCGAATCCCGGTGCGCACCTGTTCGACGTAGTCGCGCAGCTGGCGCATGGTGAAGCCGTCGCCGGTAAAGGCGAAAATGGTGCCATACACATCACCGAACTCATCGTCGAACCCCGGGCCTTGAATGCCCTGGGGGAAATCGCCGCGAATGTCGTTGATCTTTTTGCGCACCTCATACCAGATATGGGGAATGGCATCGGCCTTGGTCGTGTCCTTGAGGAACACGAAGACCGTGGATTCGCCGGGCCTGGTATAGCTTTGCACGTAGTCGAGAGAGTCCAGCTCCTCGAGCTTTTTCTCGATGCGGTCAGTGATTTGCAGCCGGGTTTCATCGACCGTGGCACCTGGCCATCTGGTCTGGATGACCATGGTTTTGATCGCGAAGGACGGATCTTCCGCGCGGCCCAGGTTCATGTAAGAAAAGATCCCGGCGACCACCGCCATAAACATCAAGTACCAGACAAACGACTGATGTTTCAGAGCCCACTCGGACAGGTTGAATTTCCCATTCATTGCGAGCTTTCCTTATCGAATCTGACTTTCTGTCCGGGGGTGAGGCTGTTGACGCCGGCGCTGACCACGTAATCGCCGTTTTTCAGGCCACCCTGGAGCAGCACGGTTTGCGCGTCACGGCGCAGCACGTTGACGTCACGCGGGCTGACGGTTTTGGTCTGCGGGTCGATGACCCAGATGCGGCTGTGACCGTCGGTTTCCTGCAGGGCGGTGAGCGGTAATTCAAAGTGCTCGGCAATCGGGCTGCTGACGGTCACGCTGACCGAGCTGCCGAGGCGAAAGGCTGGCGGGGTCTGGTCCAGGGTCAGCCGGGTGCGCCGGGTGCGGGTTGCACTGTCGGCTTGCGGGGCGATTTCGCGGATATGGGCGCTGGTGTTGACGTTCGGGTCGAGCTGGCCGGCGACCAGAAACTCGATACCTTTGGGTAGCGCCTCGGCCAGGGGCCCGGGCAGATCAATCACCGCCTCCTTGATTTCAGGGCGGGCCAGGGTGACCACTTCTTCGCCGACGCTGACCACCTGCCCTGCTTCGGCGTGCCATTGGGTGATTACCGCGTCATGGTCGGCGCGCAGGTCGCAGTAACTGAGCTGGTCCTGTGCCTGGCTGACCGCGGCCACGGCCTGCTGCATGGAGGCCGCGGTGGTTTTGAGGTCGGCCTGGGCCGTGTCCAGTTGCGCCTGGGCGCCGACCCCGCGGTTGAACAGCTCCTGCTGGCGCCGGGCGTTTGCTTGAGCGTTGATCAATTGCGCCTGCACCTTGGCCAGGTCGCCCTGGGCCGAGCGCAGCTGGTTTTGCTGATCGGTGGGATCGAGGTTGGCCAGAATGTCCCCTTGCTTGACCACTGCGCCCACGTCGTAATGACGGCGCACGATACGGCCCGGCACGCGAAAGCCCAGAGTGCTTTCGTAGCGCGCTTCGATGTTGCCGGCAAAGCGCCCGAGATTGTCGGAAAGCATCGGCTGAGCCACCACATACAAGGCAGGGCGGACAGGCTCGGGGGCTTTTTTCTCGGAGCAACCCGCCAGCAACAAGGCTGCCAGCGGCACTGTCCACAAGTGGTTAATCAATGATCGGCTCATAACCGGGCTCCCCCGCTCGGGATGGGCGCGACTTCAACCTTCATGCCGGGGTGCAGCAATTGTCCGCCTGCGACCACGACCTTTTCTCCGTCCTTGAGACCTTCACTGACTATCACGCTGCCGGTCAGGTAGCGTCCGACCTTGACCCGTTGCAGGCGCACGATGCTTTGCTCGTCGGCGATCCATACGGCAGGCTCGCTGATGTCTTTGGTCAGGGCGGACCAGGGCAGCTCAATGCTGCGACTGGGGGGCGGGGTCAGATTGACGCTGACAATCGAACCCAGATCCATGCCTTTGGGCAGCGCGTCCAGTTGCACCTTGATTTGCAGGGTGCCGCTTTGTGCCGACACGGTGGGGGTGATCTCGCGGATCTGGCCGTTAACCTTGATCGCCGGATTACTCAGCAGCGTGACTTGCACGGTAGGGTTTTTCGGCGGCTCGATAAACAGCGATTCATACACGTTGAACACCGCGTCGCGGGCTCCGTCGCGGGCCAGGGTGAAAATCGGCATGGTGGCCTGCACCACTTGCCCCACTTCGGCCTGGCGCGCGGTAATCACACCCGGCGCCTCGGCCTGCAATTGGCTGTAGCTCAGTTGCTCGCGGGCATTGGCCAACTGCGCCTGTGCGGCAGTCAGGGCACTTTGCGCGCTGAGCCGGGCAGCATTGGCAGCATCGTATTCGCTTTGGCTGGTGTAGCCTTTTGGCAGCAGTTTCTGCTGCCGGATAAATGCGGCACGGGTCTGGACCACTTGGGCCTGTTGCGCATTGACGCTGGCCTGGGCCGTTTCAACCTGGATTTTCAAGTCTTTGGGGTCGAGACGGGCCAGCACCTGATTGGCCTGGATGTGGTCACCGACATCGACCTTGCGCTCGATGATTTTGCCGCCGACCCGGAATGAAAGCTGGGTTTCGACCCGGGCCTGAATATCGCCGCTGAGT
The DNA here is from genome assembly GCF_022496645.1 of Pseudomonas sp. TMW22089. Classification (NCBI taxonomy): domain Bacteria; kingdom Pseudomonadati; phylum Pseudomonadota; class Gammaproteobacteria; order Pseudomonadales; family Pseudomonadaceae; genus Pseudomonas; species Pseudomonas sp. TMW22089. Next base: position 145,725 of record NZ_SCFG01000010.1, on the reverse strand, counting down.
TGAATTGGCGGGGCAAATTCCCGGGTGCTGACCTGTTGTACATAAACCCGCGGGGACAAAGGCTCAGTGGGCCTCTCTTTGCCGCAAGCGGTCAGAAGTACCAAAAGGCTCAAGCCCATAACAGCCTTGTTTCGTGGACCAGCCATGCAAGCTCCTTTGCGTGATGCTGTTTTACATCCTGATACGACACACAGCGTAGAACAGGGTTCGGCGTCTGTGGGACTCTATGTGCACTGCACCTGTAGCTGTACTTCGAGGTCAACCATGCTCACCACCCTGGCTGTGGCCAACTACCGCTCCATCAACCAATTGGTGGTGCCCCTGGCCAGACTTAATCTGATTACCGGCCCCAATGGAAGTGGCAAATCGAATCTTTACCGTGCCCTGCGTTTATTGGCCGAAACCGCCCAGGGCGGGGTGATCAACGCGGTAGCCCGTGAAGGAGGGCTGGAATCAACATTCTGGGCCGGACCGGAGGTGATTTCACGACGCATGAAGCTCGGCGAGGTGGATATCAGCAGAACCGTACTCAGTGGCGTAAAGCGCCTGCGTCTGGGCTTTGCTGCCGATGATTTCAGCTATGCAATTGCCTTGGGGTTGCCACCGAACGATGAGACTTCGTCGTTCAATCTCGATCCGCAAATCAAGCACGAGAGTATTTGGTCGGGACCGATTTATCGCAAGGCCAGCGAGCTGGTTGAACGTAAAGGTCCGGTGGTCCGGTCCCGTGATGGCCGCGCCTGGAAGGTGTTGGCGCAGCACACGCCGGCTTTCGACAGTCTGTTTGATCAGGTCGGCAGTATGGATGCTTCGCCGGAAGTCTTGCAGTTGCGTGAGTCCATTCGCGGCTGGCGTTTTTATGACCACTTTCGCACCGACCCCGATGCCCCCGTTCGCCAGCCGCAGCTTGGCACCCGCACCCCGGTCTTGCATCACGACGGGCGCGACCTGGCAGCCGCGTTGCAAACCATTATTGAGATCGGCGACCCCCAAGCGTTACACACGGCAATCAGCGATGCCTTTCCCGGTGCGCGGCTGGAGATCCAGTTTGTTTCCGGCGGGCGCTTTGCCCTGGAGTTCTATCAGGAGGGGCTGCTGCGTCCATTGTCGGTGGCTGAACTGTCAGATGGCACCTTGCGCTACCTGCTGCTGATCGCAGCCCTGCTCACCCCTCGCCCACCCACCATGATGGTGCTGAACGAACCCGAGACCAGCCTGCATCCCGATCTGCTGCCGGCCCTGGCGCGGTTGATCATTCGTGCTTCGCAACAATCGCAAGTCTGGGTGGTGTCCCACGCCCGGCGTCTGATCGCGGCGCTGCAGCAAGATCTTGAGTGCAACTGCATCGTGCTGGAAAAAAACTTCGGCCAGACCGAGATCGTTGGCCAGCGCCTGCTGGATCAGCCCGCCTGGTACTGGGCGGACAAATAAAAACGCCGACGCTTTAAAAGCCGTCGGCGTTTTCACAAGGGCGGGCGCTGTTTAGAACGCAGGGACTACCGCACCTTTGTATTTCTGTTCAATGAAGGCTTTGACTTCAGGGCTGGTCAGGGCCTTGGCCAGCTTCTGGATTGCGTCGCTGTCCTTGTTGTCAGGACGGGCCACCAGGAAGTTCACGTATGGCGAATCGGCGCCTTCAATGATCAGCGCGTCGGTGGCCGGGTTCAGGCCCGCTTCCAGCGCGTAGTTGGTGTTGATCATGTCCAGGTCAACCTGATCCAGCACCCGTGGCAGCAGCGCGGACTCAAGTTCCTTGAACTTGAAGTTGTGCGGGTTCTTGGCGATGTCTTTCGGTGTGGAGACAGCATTGGTCGGGTCTTTGAGCTCGATCAGACCGGCCTTTTGCAGCAGGATCAACGCACGGCCACTGTTGCTGCCTTCGTTCGGGATGGCGATGGTCGCGCCGTCTTTCAACTCAGACAGGTTTTTGACTTTTTTCGAGTAGCCACCGAAGGGTTCAACGTGAACGCCGATCACGGTCACCAGATTGGTGCCTTTGCCTTTGTTGAAGCTTTCGAGGTACGGCAGGGTCTGGAAGTAGTTGGCATCCAGGTGCTTCTCGGCCACTTGTACGTTGGGCTGCACATAATCGGTGAACACTTTGACTTCCAGATCCACGCCTTCTTTGGCGAGGGTCGGTTTGATCAGCTCAAGGATTTCGGCGTGGGGTACCGGGGTCGCAGCGACCACCAGTTTCTCGCCAGCCTGTGCCAGGCCTGCAGTCAAAGCAGCCGCCAATGCGGTAAACAACAGAACCTTTTTCATGCAATGCCCTTAAGTGTGTGACCGTTCGGATGACGGTTTTATTGGAAGACGAAACGAACAATACCGAGATTCTTTATTCCCGAACAATAATATTTATTCAGCTTCTTATGCCATTTTGTTCACTTGCGATTTTCGTCGCAACCGTGGGAGCCGGCTTGCCAGCGATGCCATCCCTGGCTCGCCAGCTTCCACAGTGATGCTCAGGTCAACAGGTTTTTCAGTGCCGCCAGCTCCTGCGCCGTTGCGCCTTTGATGAACAGCTCAATCTGGCTCAGGGTGTCGGGCAGGTTCAGATGCTCGGGCTGGATCTCTTCGCCGGTACTGACCAGCAGCGCAAAGTGGATCACGTTCTCCAGCTCCCGTGTGTTGCCCGGCCAGCTGTGACGTTCCAGGACGCGCTGGGCACTGGTGCTGATAAAGGGCACTGGCAGGTTCAGGCGCTGGCTATAAATGCCCAGAAAGTATTCCGCCAGCGACAAGATATCCCCGGGCCGTTCGCGCAAGGCCGGCAAGTCCAGGCGGCCTTCGCTGAGGTAGTGATACAGCCGTTCGTGGAACTTGCCGGCACTCACTGCCTGCGCCAGATCAATGCTGGTGGCCGCGACCAGGCGCACGTCTACCGGGCTCGGCTGATGGGCGCCCACGCGGGTGACTTCGTGGGTTTCCAGGGCGGCCAGCAGCTTGACCTGAATTGCCAGCGGCAAATCGCCGATTTCGTCCAGATACAACGTGCCGCCATTGGCCGAGCCGAACCATCCGGCACGGCTGCTGGCCGAACTGTTGTGTGCACCCGGGGCGTAGCCGAACAACTCTGCGTCGGCATAGGTGGGGCTGATCGCACCGCAGTTCACCGATACGAACAGGCCGGGGCGATCACTGCCACGGTGGATGTGGCGGGCGAGTAACTCCTTGCCGCTGCCGGTCTCGCCGCGAATCAGTACCGGCAACGCGCGTGGTGCCAGCTGTTCAAGGTCGTTGCGTAGCTGGCGCGAGCGCGGATCAACGAATACCAGCGCTTTGGCGCGAATACTCAACGGGCTTTTTTCAGCGTCGGGAAAGGTCAGCAATGGCTGACCGAAGGTTTCATGCAGGCTCATGGCTGGCTCCCGCCCGCCGCCGATGGGTGGGCGCGGGCGTTACAAAAAATTCATGCGCGGCGCAGGGCGCCTTGCTCGATGCGGGTTTGCAGGCGGTACAAAAAGGCGAACCCTTGTTCCCAGCGCTGGTGACCGGATTTGACGTTGATATGTCCGGCGCCGCTGATGATCCCGATCTTGGCACCCCACTGGCGGGCAAACTCCATGGCCCGTGGCGCACTGACCGCGGAGTCGTTATCGGAGCTGACAATCTGGCTCGGGAACGGCAACGGTTGCCGGGGAATCGGTGCAAAGTTTCGCAAGGCCGGGGCGCAGGCCGGGCGTTCGACATCGGCCGGGGCCACCAACAAGGCACCGCGTACCTGGCTCAGCAGGCTGGACGGCGCGCGCTCGGCCCAGTGCGCCACCGTGATGCACCCCAGGCTATGGGCAATCAGAATCACCGGGGTGCTGTCGGCGGCAATCGCTTCGGCCAGGGCTGCGATCCAGTCTTCACGCCGCGGCGTCAGCCAGTCGTCCTGCTCCACCCGGGTACTGTTCGGTAAGCTGTTTTGCCAGTGGGTTTGCCAATGATCGTCGGACGAACCTTGCCAGCCCGGCACTATCAAATAGCGTATCGATTCGTTGCCCATGGGTGTGCGTCTCCAGCGGTATGTGTGTTACCGAGTCAGTATAGGGACGGTTTTTAGATTCTCTAAGGAATAAGAAGCTATTTATTAATAACCAAAAAATCATTTTCGGCGCTGGGCTAAGCTCAGCACATCGTCCACTCCAAGAGCTGCCGCCATGAAAAGCCTGGTCGACCATCTAAGCCAATACGCCGCTTATCACCGTGACCCGCGCAATATCGTCAGCCATTTCATTGGTATCCCGCTGATCGTGGTGGCTGTTGCGGTGTTGTTGTCGCGCCCGCAATGGGCAGGGGTTTCTCCCGCGGTGCTGCTGACGCTGGGGGCGGCGGTGTTTTACTTGCGCCTGGAGCTGCGCCTGGGGCTGTTGATGACGCTGCTGTTGGGTCTTGCCGTATGGCTGGGGCACAGCCTGGCGGCGCTGAGTACAGGCGCGTGGCTGGGCTGGGGGGTTGGCTTGTTTGTTGTCGGCTGGGGGATTCAGTTCGTCGGGCATTACTACGAAGGGCGTAAACCGGCGTTTATCGATGACGTGACCGGGCTGATCGTGGGGCCGCTGTTTGTGGTGGTGGAGCTGGGCTTTTTGCTGGGCTGGCGCGGGGATTTAAAGCGCGAGATCGAGGCGCGGCAGGTTTGACTGTGTGGGAGCCCGCTTGCTGGCGATGGCTGCATCGCTGGCAAGCCAGCTCCCACAGCCTTTTGTCAGCCTTTGAATGCCTGATGCAGCTGGGCCAGCGTCTCAAAGTGGTATTTGGGGGCGAAGGAATTCAGCTCTTCAAAGCTGCCAAAACCATAGCCCACGGCTGCCGCGTCCATGCCGTTGTCCCGGGCACCGATCAGGTCATGCTTGCGGTCGCCGATCATCAGGGTCTGGGTCGGGTCCAGCCCTTGCTCCTGCATCAAATGGGCAATCAGCTCGACCTTGTTGGTGCGGGTGCCGTCCAGTTCGCTGCCGTAGATCACTTTGAAGTGTTTGGCGAAATCAAAATGCCGGGCGATTTCCCGCGCGTAGACGTGGGGTTTGGACGTCGCGATAAACAGCTGGCGGCCCTGCCCTTGCAGCTCTTCAAGCAGTTGCTGGACGCCGTCGAAGACGTGGTTTTCATACAGGCCGGTGACCGCAAAACGCTCGCGATAGAAGCCCATCGCTTCCCACGCCCGAGCCTCGTCAAAGCCATAGGTGGCCATGAACTGTTGCAGCAGGGGCGGGCCGATGAAGTGTTCGAGTTTGCTCAGGTCGGGCTCATCAATGCCCATTTTGCCCAGGCCAAACTGGATCGAACGGGTGATGCCTTCACGCGGGTCGGTCAGGGTGCCGTCGAGGTCGAACAAAACGTTTTGGTAATGCATGCAGGGCTCCAGAATGGTGAGCTTAAACCGGCTGGTCGTAGCCTTCGGCCAGGTGCTGGTCTTTGAGTTTTACGTAGTTGCCGGCGCTGTAAGTGAAGAAGGCCTGTTCTTTTTCGGTCAGTTCGCGCACTTGCCTGACCGGGCTGCCGACATACAGAAAGCCGCTGGCCAGACGTTTGCCCGGGGGAACCAGGCTGCCGGCACCGACTATTACCTGGTCTTCGATGATGGCGCCGTCCATGACGATGCTGCCCATGCCGATCAGGATACGGCTGCCCACGGTACAGCCATGCAGCATGACTTTGTGCGCGATGGTCACGTCATCGCCGATCAACAGCGGGAAACCGTCCGGATTAAAGGGCCCGGCGTGGGTGATGTGGAGCACGCAGCCGTCCTGCACGCTGGTGCGCGCGCCGATGCGGATGCGGTGCATGTCGCCGCGGATGACGGTCAGCGGCCAGACAGAGCTGTCGGCGCCGATCTCGACATCGCCGATCACCACCGCCGAGCGATCGACAAAGGCGCGCTCGCCCAGGGTCGGTGTGTGCTGCTGGAACGGACGAATGGACACAAATTGCTTCCTTCTTTAGCAGTGATAGGGCGTAGCAGTGCTGCGGTCTGCAGCGATTGTAATTAAGATGGCCCAATGTTTCTTCAAGCCAAGGTGCCTAACGTGAGCGAGAACAACCCTCTTTTGCAGCCCTACGACCTGCCGCCGTTCTCGGCGATCCGTCCTGAGCACGTACAGCCGGCCATCGAGCAGATCCTCGCCGACAACCGCGCCGGCATTCAAAAAATCCTCGCCGACCAGGGTCAGAAGCCGACATGGGCCGGCCTGGTATTGGCGATGGATGAGTTGAACGACAGACTGGGCGCCGCCTGGAGCCCGGTCAGCCACCTGAATGCGGTGTGCAACAGCGCCGAGCTGCGCGAAGCCTACGAGGCCTGCTTGCCTGCATTGAGCGCCTATTCGACCGAGATGGGCCAGAACCGCGAACTGTTCCAGGCCTTCGAAGCCCTGGCCCACAGCCCGCAAGTAGCGGACTTCGACCAGGCACAAAAAACCATTCTCGAGCATTCGCTGCGTGACTTCCGCCTGTCGGGTATCGATCTGCCGCCAGCCGAGCAAAAGCGCTACGCCGAGGTGCAGAGCAAGCTGTCGGAGCTGGGCAGCAAGTTTTCCAACCAGCTGCTGGACGCGACCCAGGCCTGGACCAAGCACATCACCGACGAAGCTGCGCTGGCGGGCCTGACAGAGTCGGCCAAGGCGCAAATGGCGGCAGCCGCCCAGGCCAAAGGCCTCGACGGCTGGCTGATCAGCCTGGAATTCCCGAGCTACTTCCCGGTCATGACCTACGCCGAAGATCGCGCCCTGCGTGAAGAAGTCTATGCCGCGTACTGCACCCGCGCCTCGGACCAGGGCCCGAATGCGGGCAAGTTCGACAACGGCCCGGTGATGGAAGAAATCCTCGACCTGCGCCAGGAACTGGCCCGGCTCCTGGGTTTTGCCAGCTTTGCCGAGCTGAGCCTGGCCACCAAAATGGCTGAAACCCCGGATCAGGTGCTGACCTTCCTGCGGGATCTGGCCAAGCGCAGCAAGCCATTTGCCGTCCGCGATCTGCAGCAGTTGCAGGCCTATGCTGCCGAGCAGGGTTGCCCGGAGCTGAAAAGCTGGGACAGCGGGTTCTTTGGCGAAAAGTTGCGCGAACAGCGTTACAGCGTGTCCCAGGAAGCACTGCGGGTTTACTTCCCGATCGACAAGGTACTGGGCGGCCTGTTTGCCATTGTGCAGAAGTTGTACGGCATCGAAATCGCTGAAATCAAGGGCTTTGATACCTGGCACCCGGACGTTCGACTGTTCGAAATCAAGGAAAACGGCCAGCACATCGGGCGTTTCTTCTTTGACCTCTATGCCCGCGCCAACAAGCGTGGCGGTGCATGGATGGACGGCGCTCGTGATCGCCGTCGCACAGCTGCCGGCACCCTGCAAAACCCGGTGGCCAACCTGGTGTGCAACTTCACGCCGGCGGTTGCGGGCAAGCCTGCGTTGCTGACCCACGATGAAGTCACCACGTTGTTCCACGAATTTGGTCACGGCCTGCACCACATGCTGACCGAGATCGAGCACGCGGGCGTGTCCGGTATCAACGGCGTGGCCTGGGATGCGGTCGAGTTGCCGAGCCAGTTCATGGAGAACTGGTGCTGGGAACCTGAAGGCCTGGCGCTGATTTCCGGTCACTACGAAACCGGCGAAGCCCTGCCCAAAGACCTGCTGGACAAGATGCTCGCGGCCAAGAACTTCCAGTCCGGGCTGATGATGGTTCGCCAGCTGGAATTCTCGCTGTTCGACTTCGAATTGCACGCCACCCATGGTGACGGGCGCAGCGTGGCGCAGGTGCTGGACGGTATCCGCGACGAAGTGTCGGTCATGCGTCCGCCGGCCTACAACCGCTTCCCCAACAGCTTTGCGCATATCTTTGCCGGCGGTTACGCGGCGGGTTATTACAGCTACAAATGGGCTGAAGTGCTGTCGGCGGATGCTTTCTCGCGCTTTGAAGAAGAAGGCGTGTTCAACCCGCAAACCGGCAAGGCTTTCCGTCAGGCGATTCTGGCCCGGGGCGGTTCGCTGGCACCGATGGAGTTGTTCAAGGACTTCCGTGGTCGTGAGCCTTCGATCGACGCGTTATTGCGTCACAGCGGTCTGACCGAGGACGCGGCAGCATGAGTGACACACCGGTGAACGTGACCAAAAAACGCTTTATCGCCGGGGCTGTCTGCCCGGCGTGCAGCGAGCCTGACAAGTTGATGATGTGGAACGAAGATGACGTACCGCACCGCGAATGCGTGGCCTGCGGTTATTCGGACACGTTGAATGAACAAGGCCTGTCGGTGCCCAAGGAATTGGGTACGCGGGTGAATGTTTCAGCCCTGAAAAAAGCCCCGGACCCCAAGGTCCAGGCCGTTCAGTTTTTTCCGAATCCGAAGCTGAAAAAACCGGAATAAAACACCCGCAGGAGCGAGCAAGCTCGCTCCTGCGACAGGTGTTGCTGTCAGCCCTTCTGCCATACCTTCGGCTTGAAGAACAACGTCTGGCCACGGGCCAGATCGGTCAGGCTGTCGTGGTCCTTGACCACTTCAACTTCGATCAGCTCGCTTTGCCCTTCAACTTTCAACGTCACCCGGGTGGTCGCACCCAACGGGCGGATGTCGCGTACCTCGGCACCATGGTGGTCTTCGAGTTCATGCCGCGACAGCGACACTTCGTGCGGGCGGAACAGCAGGTGCTGGTCTTCACCGACATGCAGGCGGTTGGAGTCGCCCAGAAAGTGGTACACGAAATCGCTGGCCGGGTTTTCGTAGACTTCGCCCGGTGAGCCGATCTGCTCGATAACACCCTTGTTCATGACCACGATGCGGTCGGCGACTTCCATCGCTTCTTCCTGGTCGTGGGTCACGAATACCGAGGTCAGGTTGATGTCTTCGTGCAGGCGCGCCAACCAGCGGCGCAGCTCTTTACGGACCTTGGCATCAAGCGCGCCGAACGGTTCGTCCAGCAACAGCACCTTGGGCTCTACGGCCAGGGCGCGGGCCAGGGCGATACGCTGGCGCTGACCACCGGACAATTGCTCCGGGTAACGATCCGACAACCAGTCCAGTTGCACCATGTTCAGCAGTTCATGAACTTTTTCGGCGATGCGGGTTTCACTCGGGCGCTCTTTTTTCGGCTTCATGCGCAGGCCGAAGGCGACGTTGTCGAACACCGTCATGTGGCGGAACAGGGCGTAATGCTGGAACACGAAACCGACGTTGCGATCGCGTACATCGTGGCCCGAGACGTCTTCACCGTGGAACACGATGTTGCCTTCGTCCGGAGTTTCCAGGCCTGCGATGATGCGCAGCAAGGTGGTTTTGCCACAGCCGGACGGGCCGAGCAGGGCCACCAGTTCGCCGCTGTGAATGTCCAGGTTGATACTGTTCAGGGCCTTGAAGGCATTGAAGTTCTTGCTGACGTTACGGACTTCGATCGACATGGTTTATTCCTCCGCGGCGCTGGCGCGCAGGCGGTTAATACGGGATTCGCTCCACTGCTTGAGCAGCAGGATGAAGAGCGCCAGGATCAGCAACAGGGTGGCCACAGCGAAGGCGGCAACGTGGTTGTACTCGTTGTAGAGGATCTCGACGTGCAGCGGCAGGGTGTTGGTCACCCCGCGAATGTGCCCGGAAACCACCGACACCGCGCCAAATTCGCCCATCGCCCGTGCAGTACACAGCACCACACCGTAGATCAGGCCCCATTTGATATTGGGCACCGTGACGTGCCAGAACATCTGCCAGCCATTGGCGCCCAGCAGGCGTGCGGCTTCTTCTTCCTGCGTGCCCTGCTCCTGCATCAGCGGGATCAGCTCACGGGCGACGAAGGGCACGGTGACGAAGATGGTTGCCAGCACAATACCCGGCAGCGCGAACACGATCTGGATGTCGTGGTCCTGCAGCCATGGGCCCAGGAAGCCCTGGGCGCCGAACATCAGCACGTAGACCAGACCGGCGATGACCGGCGATACCGAGAACGGCAGGTCGATCAGGGTGACCAGGATGCTTTTGCCGCGGAAGCTGTATTTGCTCACGCACCAGGCTGCGCTGACGCCGAACACCACGTTCAGCGGTACCGAAATCACCACCGCAATGATGGTCAGCTTGAGTGCCGACAGGGCGTCGGGTTCGAGAATGGCGTCGAAGAACGTGCCGACGCCCATTTTCAAACCCTGGGACACCACGATCAGCAGTGGCAGCAACAGGAACAGGGTGAAAAACAGCCAGCCGAAGCCGATCAGCAGGCGCCGCGACAGCGGGCTGCCACGGCGGGCGGCGTTGGCTACGGTCGAGGCGCTCAGTGTTGAATTGGACATGGTCAGGCCTCCTTCACGGTTTTTCGATGCGCCGCTGAATCAAATTGATCACCAGCAGCAAAATGAAGGAAACCACCAGCATCATCACGCCAATGGCCGTGGCACCGGTGTAGTCGTATTGGTCCAGCTTGACCATGATCAGCAGCGGCAAAATTTCAGTTTTGAACGGCATGTTGCCGGCGATGAAAATTACCGAGCCGTACTCGCCGACGCCACGGGCAAAGGCCAGGGCAAAACCGGTCAACCAGGCCGGCAACAAGGCCGGTACCAGGATGTAGCGGAACACTTGCAGAGGCTTGGCCCCCAGGCAGGCGGCGGCTTCTTCGATTTCACGGGGGATATCGGCCAGCACCGGCTGCACGGTACGCACCACAAACGGCAAGGTGACGAAGGTCAGTGCCAGGGTGATACCCATCGGGGTGTAAGCGATTTTGAAGCCCAGGTCGGCAGCGAACTGGCCGATCCAGCCGTTGGGGGCATACAGCGCAGTCAGGGCAATACCCGCTACGGCAGTCGGCAGGGCAAATGGAAGGTCGATCATGGCATCGATGACCTTGCGCCCGGGGAAGGTGTAGCGCACCAGGATCCAGGCCAGCACAGTGCCGATTACACCGTTGATGATCGCGGCAAAGAAGGCCGTACCAAAGCTCAGCTGCAATGCAGCCAGCACTCTGGGGGCGCTGATGATGGCCCAGAACTGGTCCCAGGTCAGTTGGGCGGCATGTACAAACATCGCCGCCAGTGGAATAAGCACGATGAGGCTGAGGTACACCAAGGTGTAACCCAGCGTCAGCCCGAAGCCGGGTATGACGGGGGAGATACGACGCGACATAAAAGTCCTTGGTTAACGCACGAAGCCCGCAAACCGATTGCGGGCTTAATGTTCTAGCTTTCAGCGAGGCTAACGCCCCGCTCCCACAGGTTATTGCGCCTGGTAGATCTGGTCGAACACGCCACCGTCATTGAAAAATTTCGGTTGCGCAGTCTTCCAGCCGCCGAAGTCTTTGTCGATAGTCACCAGTTCCAGTTTCGGAAACTGCGCGGCGTATTTGGCAGCGACTTTTTCGTCACGGGGACGGTAGAAGTTCTTCGCTGCTATTTCCTGACCTGCCGGGCTGTACAGGTGCTCGAGGTACGCTTTGGCGATCTCGGCATTGCCTTTTTTGTCGGCGTTTTTGTCGACTACAGCTACTGGCGGTTCGGCCAGAATCGACAGTGAAGGTACGACGATGTCGAACTTGTCAGCGCCGCCATCTTCTTTCAGGGCCAGGAAAGCTTCGTTTTCCCACGCCAGCAGTACGTCGCCCTGACCGTTGTTGACGAAGGTAATGGTCGACCCACGTGCACCGGTATCCAGCACCGGTACGTGTTTGAACAATGTTTTCAGGTATTGCTTGGCTTTTTCCTCGTCGCCACCGTTGGCTTTAAGGCCATAGGCATAGGCTGCAAGGAAGTTCCAGCGTGCGCCGCCGCTGGTTTTAGGGTTCGGGGTAATCACCGACACCCCGTCTTTGGTCAAATCAGCCCAGTCCTTGATCCCTTTAGGGTTGCCCTTGCGCACCAGGAACACGATGGTCGAGGTGTAAGGGGTGCTGGCATCCGGCAGGCGGGTTTGCCAGTTTTCCGGCAGGGAGCCTTTATTCAGTTTGGCGATTTCGTCGATGTCACCGGCCAGGGCCAGGGTCACTACGTCGGCACGCAGGCCATCGATGACGCCGCGCGCCTGTTTGCCCGAGCCGCCATGGGATTGCTGGATTTTGACGTTATCGCCGGGATGGCTGGCTTTCCAGAAATTGGTGAATTCGGCGTTGTAATCCTGGTACAGCTCACGGGTCGGATCGTAGGAAACGTTGAGCAATTCGTAATCTTTGGCCACAGCGGAGCCAGCAAAAATGGCACTGGCCAGCGCGGCCAAAGCGTAACGGCGTAGGGACATAGGTGAGGCTCCAAAGCATGCGTTTTTAGTTTTTATAAGCGTACCCGGCTGAGTACGCGCTCAACGATTCAGCTGGTTTTCTGGGTGGAGTTCTGCAGCCGGAATTTCTCTTTACGTTCGATTTGAACCACCTGAGCGTTGTGCACGGTGATTTCCACAGCACCAAAGCGCAGGTCTCGAAGCGCGCTCTGGATTTCCCGCAGAATGGTGGCTTCGTCCTGACCGTCAACGCTACGCAGAGATGCGCTCATGGTGTGCTCCTGAAAGATGGAATGGCTGGCGTGGGGGCAATAGTAGTGAGGCGGGGATATTCTTAAAAATACTATTTAAGAATGCTTATATAACTGAAAACTCATTTCTCCCTGAATGCCCGGATAACGCTCGGCTGCAGGCGCGCGCTGGCGTGGCATAGGCACAAAGCTATTTGGTTGCAATGGCGGGCGGATGCCGATGCGAGCAAGATTGCGCCTGCAGAGATTCGATTTGATCGGGCGCAAATGACGACTGCGACTACACTCCCAGAGCCTCGCCTGCGCGTCGACGCGAGGCAGGTACGACACGCTGCTTTACAAAGGTGGGAACTATCACTGGACAGCCAGCGACAGTGCGATCACTTTAGAGCGGAAGTCGTCTTTTCCTGCATAGTCTGGAGTCTTTATGTCGTTTACCCCTGAGTTGGTTGCCGAACTGGAAGTCCTCGCACAATTTAGTCTGGACAGTTCCCAGGAGGGTTTGAAAGTCCATCAAAGCGCTGATAAAAAGCTGGTTGAAGCTGCCAAGCGCCTGTATGCAAAAGATCTGATCACTCAGCCGGATGGTGGTTACCTCACGAGCCTGGGACGTGATGCAGTTGAACATGTGCAAACCCTGTTGACGATTCTGACTACCAAGCCTTTTGTAGCCGTACCCCTGGCAGAACTTGCCTGACGCCACGCATCGCCCTCGGGATCTAAAAGAATCATGATTCCGCGGGCACACTTCCTGCCCCGCGTAAAAAATCTGACGTCAAAAACACAATCGTTCTAAGCCTTTCTTGTGGCTGGCTGTAAACTCCCGTTCTGTAGCTCCCTACTCTTTCTTACCTGGCGAGCCGGTTTGAGTGTGAAATGACACCCCACCCTGAAATGCATTGCGCCTTCCATGAGGGAGTTGACCGACCGATTCTCAATCAACTGCGTGGGCGCTTCCTGACGGTCAATCAAGGGCGTCTGGCCCGTGCAATGGAAGGCCTGGCACCACGTCAGCAGCGATTGCTGAACCTGCTGGCGCTGCTATTTCATGTGAACCACCCGTTATTGCCCGGCTATGTGTCGGACTGCACCCCGGCCGGGGTGTCAGGTTATGAACCCGATGCCGACACACTCGCCCTTGCGCAGCATCTTGTCTGCAACTTTTCCTACACGAGCTGTTCAGCCAGGCCGCAGTTGATTCATGGGCTTTTTTTGATGGGCAGTCTGGGGACGTTGGCCCAGACCGATCAAAGCGACATGGATGTGTGGCTTTGCCATGGTCCGGATTTGTCGCAAGTGGCGTTGCAGGCATTGCGCAATAAATGCCATCGCCTGGAGCAGTGGGCGGCGAGCCAGGGCTGTGAAGCCCACTTCTATCTGATCGACGCGCAACGCTTTGCGCGGGGCGAACGTGAGGTTCAGCCGTGTTCGGGCAATGGCAGCACAACGCAGCACAATTTGTTGCTCGATGAGTTTTATCGCACCGCCATCTGGCTCGCGGGGCGCATACCGCTGTGGTGGTGGGTGCCGGTCAATGCAGAAGTCCGGTATGACGAGTTCACCCGTAATTTGTTGAGCAAAGGCCTTATCGGATCCGGTGAGGTGATTGATCTGGGGCATCTGGCGCACATTCCGCCAGGCGAGTTCCTGGGCGCCGGGCTGTGGCAATTGTTCAAGGGCATAGAGTCGCCCTACAAGTCGGTGCTCAAGCTGTTACTGATTGAGGTCTATGCCAGCGAGCACCCGCAGGTGCACTGCCTGAGCCTGAGTTTCAAGCAGGCGGTATACGCCAACCAGTTGAATCTCGATGAGCTGGACCCTTACGTGGTGGTGTACCGGCGTATCGAGCGCTACCTGATTGCCCGTGGTGACCTGCGACGACTGGAACTGGTGCGCCGCAGCCTGTACCTGAAGGTTAATTGCAATCTGACCGGCAGCGCCGTACCGCGCGGGGTGCCGTGGCAGCGCCAGTTGCTTGAGCGCCTTACCCGGGAGTGGGGCTGGGGGGAGTGTCAGCTGGCTTCGCTCGACAATCGTTCGCAGTGGAAGGCTGAAGAGGCCTGCCACGAACGCCTGGCGCTGGCTCAAGAGCTGAGTGTCAGCTATCGGTTTTTGAGCCGGTTCGCCCTTGATGAGCAGGCTGGCGCGCTGCAAAGAAGCTGGGGTAGCGCCGCGAAGCCGAGCGCTACCGTCGTGACGTCGGGGGCTTAAGCGGTAAAGTCGGCGGGGGCTTTTGGCTGGTATTCAACTTCGAGCAGTTCCAGCTTGAGGGTTTTGCCGCCCGGCGCTGGCCAATTGATGTGCTGGCCTACTTGCAGACCCAGCAGTGCGCTGCCAACGGGCGCCAGAATCGAAATCTTGCCTTCGTCCGCATTGGCGTCCTTGGGGTAAACCAGGGTCAGGCGATAGTCCTTGCCACTGCTTTCTTCGCGGCAATGGACACGCGAGTTCATGGTCACAACGCCAGCAGGCACTTCTTCGTGGCCGACGATGGTTTCGGCGCGATCGAGTTCAGCTTGCAAAGCCTCAACGCCAGGAGTCGTTTCCGGCAGGCTGTCGATGAGTTGCTCAAGACGCTGAACGTCCAGACGGGTGAGGATGAGTGGGGTTGGGGTGCTCATGACCTGGCAGACTCCTTTTTTCTGCACAAAAAAGCAAAACCCCGCCGGAAAATGGCGGGGTTTTGACGAACCTCGTTAGTGCGAGGCGAACCCGGACACTACCACAGCAAAATAAATACACAAGCTGGTGACAGTGATCCGGGGTCAGTGGCCTGGCATGCGGCGTTGCCGGGCCTGTTCACAAATCACCCGACGCCGCTGGTCGTCTGCCGAGCGCCACTCGCGGATATCTTCAACGTGGCGAAAGCAGCCCAGACACACTTTGTGTTCATCCAGCCGGCAAGTGCTGATACATGGGGACGGCACTGCCGGACTGATATTGCTGTACAGGGGTTTAGCGGGTTTAGCAGGAGCAGTCACAATCAGATCTCTTCAAATTCCAGCTCGGCGCCTGCGTGTTCCTTGGTCAGCCGATGGACCATTTCGCTGAGCAACTCCTCGCTTTTATCGCACTTCCACGAACTGCGTTTTTCATCGTAGTCAAAGTGAAAACCGCCATTGGGAGCGGCAAGCCAGAGCTGAAGCACAGGTGCCTGGCGGCTGAAGATCAGCGCTTTGCCATTCTCAAACTTGACCGTCAGGATTCCGGCGGAATTTTCTACATCTACGTCCAGATTACAGTCGTCGAAGATGTCTTCCAGATTTTCCTGGGTGGCATCGACCAGATCGTGAAAACGGGCTTCAGTCAAACTCATGGTGGAACCTCGTAGTGTCTAGTCATGCTCGGAACTCGCAAGATACGGGCGCTCCAGGCCGATTGCAAACCCTAAGACAGCGTTCGGCCAACCACCACTGATTATCCAGACAGGTGCTCCTGTTCGAGCTGTCTGCTGCATAGGCAAGCTGGTAGGCGCTGGGTATACTCGGGCGCAATTAACGCTTTCCAAAGGATTTCGCCATGAAGCGCCTGATCTCTTCTATTGCTGCGCTCGTCGCGGTCGCCTGCCTTGTTTCTGCCTGTGGTCAAAAAGGTCCGCTGTATCTGCCCGATGACAGCCAAAACCCCGATGACCAAGCGAAATCGTCGCAATCGCAAGCGCATAAGCACCAATAAGGGAACACCATGGACGCTTTTAACTATCGGGACGGCGAGCTGTTCGCCGAAGGTGTCGCACTGACGGCCATTGCCGAGCGCTTTGGCACGCCGACGTACGTTTATTCCCGGGCGCACATCGAGGCGCAATACAACGCTTTTGCCAATGCGCTGGACGGCATGCCGCACCTGGTGTGTTTTGCGGTCAAGGCCAACTCCAACCTGGGCGTGCTCAATGTCCTGGCGCGTCTGGGCGCCGGTTTCGACATTGTGTCCCGTGGTGAGCTGGAGCGTGTGCTGGCCGCGGGCGGCTCGGCAGACAAAATCGTGTTTTCCGGTGTCGGCAAGACCCGCGACGACATGCGTCGCGCCCTGGAAGTGGGCGTGCACTGTTTCAACGTCGAGTCCACCGATGAGCTGGAGCGCCTGCAAGTGGTGGCCGCCGAGCTGGGTGTTCGCGCGCCGGTCTCGCTGCGGGTCAATCCGGACGTCGATGCGGGGACGCATCCGTACATCTCCACCGGCCTCAAGGAAAACAAGTTCGGCATCGCCATTGCCGATGCCGAGGATGTGTACATCCGCGCCGCCCAGTTGCCGAACCTGGAAGTGGTTGGCGTCGATTGCCATATCGGTTCGCAACTGACCACCCTCGAGCCTTTCATCGATGCCCTCGACCGCCTGCTGGGGCTGGTTGATCGCCTGGGCGATTGCGGCATCTATCTGCGTCATATCGACCTTGGCGGTGGCCTGGGTGTGCGTTACCGCGATGAAGAGCCGCCACTGGCCGGGGATTACATCAAGGCCGTGCGCGAGCGTCTCGACGGTCGTGATCTGGCGCTGGTATTTGAGCCGGGCCGTTTTATTGTGGCCAACGCGGGCGTACTGTTGACCCGGGTTGAGTATCTCAAGCACACCGAGCACAAAGATTTCGCCATCGTCGATGCGGCCATGAACGACCTGATTCGCCCGGCGCTGTATCAGGCCTGGATGGACGTGACTGCGGTTCGCCCGCGTGACACTCAGGCCCGTGCTTACGACATCGTGGGGCCGATCTGCGAAACCGGCGACTTCCTGGCAAAAGACCGCCAGTTGGCGCTGGCTGAAGGTGATTTGCTGGCTGTGCATTCGGCCGGTGCCTACGGCTTTGTCATGAGCTCGAACTACAACACCCGTGGTCGCGCCGCAGAAATTCTGGTGGATGGCGACCAGGCGTTTGAAGTTCGCCGCCGCGAGACCGTAGCTGAGTTGTTTGCCGGCGAAAGCCTGTTGCCGGAGTAATCCCATGTTGCTGCGTTTTACTAAAATGCACGGGCTGGGCAATGACTTCATGGTTCTCGACCTGGTCAGCCAGCACGCGCATATTTTGCCCAAGCATGCCAAGCAATGGGGTGATCGGCACACGGGCGTCGGTTTCGATCAGCTGTTGCTGGTCGAAGCGCCGAGCAATCCTGAGGTGGACTTCCGTTACCGGATCTTCAACTCCGACGGTTCCGAAGTTGAGCAGTGCGGTAACGGTGCACGCTGCTTCGCGCGCTTTGTGCTCGACAAGCGTTTGACCACCAAGCGCCAGTTCAAGGTCGAAACCAAAGGCGGCATTATCGAACTGAATGTGCGCAGCGACGGGCAAATCAGCGTCGACATGGGGCCGCCGCGACTGGTCCCCGAAGAGATCCCGTTCATTGCCGACGCCCAGGCGCTGAGCTATGAACTGGATGTCGACGGCCAGCGCGTTGAACTGGCAGCCGTCTCGATGGGCAACCCCCATGCGGTGTTGCGCGTTGACGATATCAACGCTGCGCCGGTGCATGAACTGGGGCCAAAAATTGAACATCACCCGCGCTTTCCGGCGCGGGTCAATGTCGGTTTTCTGCACGTTATAGATCGTCAGCGCGGGCAACTGCGGGTCTGGGAGCGTGGTGCCGGGGAAACCCAGGCCTGCGGTACCGGTGCCTGTGCCGCGGCAGTGGCGGCGATCAGCCAGGGCTGGATGGACTCGCCGTTGATTCTGGATTTGCCCGGTGGACGCCTGTCCATCGAGTGGGCAGGCCCGGGTCATTCGGTGATCATGACCGGCCCGGCGATGCGTGTTTACGAAGGACAAGTCCGTTTATGAGTGAGCGCTAACGATGACCGACAAGCCACAGTCTGCAGATCTCGAAATGCCTGCTGAAACCCCGGAGGCGGCGACGGTTGCGGCCTATCTGCAAGCTCACCCGGATTTCTTCAGCCAGCGTGAGGAGTTGCTCCTGTCGCTGCGGATTCCTCACCAGCGCGGCGATACGATTTCGCTGGTAGAACGACAGCTGGAACTGTTGCGTGGCCGTAATATCGAGATGCGTCATCGTTTGTCACAGTTGATGGACGTAGCCCGCGACAATGATCGGCTGTTCGAAAAAACCCGTCGCCTGAACCTTGCCTTGATGGACGCCACCAGCCTTGAAGAGCTGGTGATTGCCGTCGAAGACAGCCTGCGTCAGGACTTTCAGGTGCCGTTCGTCAGCCTGGTGCTGTTTGGTGACAATCCCATGCCGGTCGGTCGTTGGGTCAGCAGCGCCGATGCTCAGCGTGCCCTGGGTGGCTTGCTGACTGAAGGCAAGGCCGTCAGTGGCAGCTTGCGTGAGCATGAACTGGACTTTTTGTTCGGTGAAGAGCAGCGCAAAGAGATTGGTTCCACTGCGGTGGTGGCCCTCAATCATCTGGGGCTGCATGGTGTGCTGGCCCTTGCCAGCCGCGATCCGCAGCACTACAAAAGCTCGGTAGGCACGCTGTTCCTCGGTTATATCGCGCAAGTACTGGGCCGTGTATTGCCGCGCTTCACCAACGCCCTGCGCCCGGTACGTTAGTCATGGAGCGACAGCTGGACGCTTACTGCACCCACCTGCGCAGTGAGCGCCAAGTGTCGCCCCATACGCTGCAGGCCTACCGCCGCGACCTGAACAAGGTGCTGGCGTTTTGCAGCAAAGAATCAATTGCCGGCTGGCGCGCACTGGATATCCAGCGCCTGCGCCAACTGGTGTCGCGTCTGCATCAGCAAGGCCAGTCCTCACGCAGCATTGCCCGCTTGTTGTCGGCAGTGCGAGGGCTCTATCACTATCTGAATCGTGAAGGCCTGTGCGATCACGACCCGGCCAATGGCCTGGCGCCGCCCAAAGGCGAGCGTCGCCTGCCCAAAACCCTGGACACGGACCGGGCTCTGCAATTGCTTGAGGGCGCGGTCGAAGACGAATTTCTGGCCCTGCGCGACCAGGCCATCCTGGAGCTGTTCTACTCATCGGGGCTGCGCCTGTCAGAGCTCACGGGGCTCAATCTGGATCAGCTCGACCTGGCCGACGGACTGGTTGAAGTACTCGGCAAGGGCAGCAAGACCCGGGTGCTGCCAGTGGGCAAAAAGGCCCGTGAGGCGCTGCAGGCGTGGTTGCCGTTGCGGGCACTGGCCAACCCGGAGGATGACGCCGTGTTTGTCAGTCAGCGTGGCAGGCGTCTTGGGCCGCGGGCCATTCAGTTGCGGGTCAAGGCCGCCGGCGAGCGCGAGTTGGGGCAAAATCTGCATCCGCACATGTTGCGTCATTCATTCGCCAGCCATTTGCTGGAGTCCTCCCAGGACTTGCGCGCCGTGCAAGAATTGCTCGGGCATGCCGACATCAAGACCACTCAAATCTATACCCATCTGGATTTCCAGCATCTGGCAACGGTCTATGACAGCGCCCACCCAAGGGCCAAACGCAGTAAGGGCAATGAATGACCATTGAGTTGATTACCTTCGACCTCGACGACACCCTGTGGGATACCGCGCCGGTGATTGTCAGTGCTGAAACCCGGTTGCGCGAATGGTTGGTTGCCAATGCACCAAAAGTGGGCGCGTTGGACGTTGCGGCGTTTCAGGCACTGCGTCAGCAGGTATTGAGCGACGAGCCGCAATTGCGTCACCGAATCAGCGCGCTGCGCCGGCGGGTGTTATTCCATGCATTGCAGGGCGCGGGTTACATGAACGCTGCAACCCTGGCAGACCAGGCATTTGAGGTGTTCATCGAGGCCCGGCATGCGCTGCAGCTGTTCCCGCAGGCAGAGCCGGTACTGACGATACTGGCCCGGGATTACAACCTGGGCGTGGTGACCAACGGCAACGCCGATGTGCGGCGCATCGGCCTGGGGCATCACTTCAAGTTCGTGCTGTGCGCCGAAGACATCGGTATTGCCAAGCCGGATGCGCGCCTGTTTCACGAGGCACTGGTGCGTGGCGGCAATATCTCGCCTGCGGCAGCCGTGCACGTGGGCGATCACCCCGGTGATGATATTGCCGGAGCCCAGCAGGCGGGCATGCGCGCGATCTGGTTCAACCCCGGCGGCAAGCGCTGGGAAGGCGACAAGGCTGCGGATGCCGAGATCGGCTGCCTGAGTGAGTTGCCGGCGGTGTTGAAACACATTTTGTAGGAGCAAGCTCGCTCCTGCAGAAGATGGGCCAAGGCTGCAGACACAAAAAAACCCGCAGCGACGGCGGGTTTTTTCTTCAAGCCGGCAATAAATCCTTAGATAGGACGGCTGCCGTACTTGTTGTCAGGCTTCTTGGGTGGGTCTGCCACCACGTTGGCCTCGACTTCCTGCACCTTGCCACCTTTGGACAAAAACTCTTCCATGGCACGGGCCAGAGCATCACGCTCCTTGTTTTTGGCTTCTACACTCGGCAGGTCATCAATCGACACTGCAGCCTTGGATTTACCTTTGGCTGCCGGAACCGGAGCATCGTCGCCACTGTCGTCGTCTGCAACGTCTTCGGCTGCCGCTTCCAGGCCTTCCTCGGTTTCGTCCTCGTCACCTACTTCGAGGTCATCATTTTCCAGATCGTCGTCGCTCATGTTCTACCCCATGACTTACTTAAAGCAGATTAGTTATATAGACCAGATGCGACAAATGTCGACCGCCGCCGGTGAAAAAGTAGCCTTGGGTAAACCTCGGCTCACGCCTCACCACTGATTAAAATGATGAGGACTTTACGAGCGCAGCAACAATTGCGGAACTCGCCCAAATAAGCACCTTGCCGAATGTCCGGTGCCAGTTGTTCCGCTGTGTTGGCTGGAGCAACCGGCAGCCCGGCCCTTGGGCCTTGAAAGCGTCTGGAGGTCATCCCCGCCTTCGTCCTGCCAGGACACAGTTTTGTGGCCTTCGGCGCGCATTCTAGCGCGCTGGAAAAAAAAGCAAAGCAGCTAATAGTCGAGTTGCGCTGTAAGTGATCATCCTACAAATCATTGCCGAACCGATCTCGGGACATGGGAGCAGGAAAAGTCATCTGATTGTTGCGAATCAGGCCACATTACAGACAAAAAAATACCCGGCGTGCCGGGTATTTTTCTGACCGTCAGTTACAGGTTGTAACCGCGTTCGTTGTGTTGTGCCAGGTCCAGGCCAACTGCCTCTTCCTCTTCAGCCACACGCAGGCCGATTACGGCATCCAGCACTTTGAGTATGACGAAGGTCACAATCGCGGTGTAGATCACGGTGAAGGCAACGCCTTTGCACTGAATCCAGACTTGAGCGGCGATATCGGTCACGGTGCCGAAACCGCCCAGGGCCGGCGCTGCAAACACACCGGTAAGGATGGCACCGACAATGCCGCCGATACCGTGTACGCCGAATGCATCCAGCGAATCGTCATAGCCCAGCTTGCGCTTGAGGCTGGTGGCGCAGAAGAAGCAGATCACCCCCGCCGACAGGCCGATCACGATCGAACCCATAGGGCCAACGGTGCCTGCTGCCGGGGTGATGGCAACCAGACCGGCGACCACGCCAGAGGCGATCCCCAATGCACTTGGTTTGCCGTGGGTGACCCACTCGGCAAACATCCAGCCCAGCGCCGCTGCCGCAGTTGCGATCTGGGTCACCAGCATCGCCATGCCGGCGGTGCCGTTGGCGGCAGCTGCCGAACCTGCGTTGAAACCGAACCAGCCGATCCACAGCATGGCGGCGCCCACCAGGGTGTAGCCAAGGTTGTGCGGGGCCATCGGAGTGTTCGGGTAGCCTTTGCGCTTGCCGAGCACGATGCACGCTACAAGGCCTGCAATACCGGCGTTGATATGCACCACGGTACCGCCCGCGAAATCCAGCACGCCCCAGTCCCACAGCAGGCCACCATTACCGCTCCACACCATGTGGGCAATTGGTGCATACACCAGGGTGAACCACACACCCATGAAAATCAGCATGGCCGAGAACTTCATGCGTTCGGCAAAGGCGCCGACGATCAGTGCCGGGGTGATGATGGCGAAGGTCATCTGGAAGGTGATGAACACCGCTTCCGGAAACAGTGCGGTAGAGGACGTCAGGCTGTCCGGAGTCACCCCTGCCAGGAAGGCTTTGGAGAACCCGCCGATGAACGAGTTGAAGTTGGTGACGCCCTGCTCCATGCCCGTGGTATCGAACGTGATGCTGTAGCCATAAATGACCCACAGAATGCTGATCAAACCGGTAATGGCGAAGCACTGCATCATCACGGAAAGAATGTTTTTGGAGCGCACCATGCCGCCGTAGAACAGCGCCAGGCCGGGGATGGTCATAAACAGCACCAAAGCCGTTGCAGTCAGCATCCAGGCGGTGTCGCCCGAATTGAGGACTGGAGCCGCTACTTCGTCTGCCGCCATGGCCAGGCCTGGCATTACGACGGACAGCAGGGCTCCGAGCCCTGCGATTTTACGCAGAGTCATAGTGTTTTCTCCTGGGGCGTTGGGGTATGGCGGCTTAGATTGCGTCGGTATCGGTTTCGCCGGTACGGATGCGGATAGCCTGTTCCAGATTGACCACGAAAATCTTGCCGTCACCAATCTTGCCGGTGTTGGCAGCCTTGGTTATCGCCTCGATAACCCGGTCAAGATCTTTGTCGTCGATGGCGACATCAATCTTCACCTTTGGCAGAAAATCGACCACATATTCCGCGCCGCGATACAGCTCGGTGTGACCTTTCTGCCGGCCGAAGCCTTTGACCTCAGTAACGGTAATGCCCTGCACGCCGATTTCAGACAGCGACTCGCGCACGTCGTCTAACTTGAACGGCTTGATTATGGCGGTGACTAGCTTCATGAAACTTCTCCCGAATTGGTGGACTTGCCCCAGGAAAACAAACCCGGCTCAAGTCTAAGCGCAGTGTCTGGCTTTGTAACGCATCGTCAGCCTTGTTCAGGCTGTTCCACGTGTCTCAATCGCCGGTGACGAAAGCTTTCCCTGAACCACCTGCCGCACTGCCTAGGTCACAGCTACTGCATCAGTGCCTGAGTCACAGCCAACTAAGCAGAAACCTTGCCATGTCTGGAAAAGTCAGTAATTACAGGGAGATACCCATAGCTGATGGCTTTTGGCCTGATTTGGCAGGGCATTTGTGCACGTAAACAGTGCGTGCCCGGCAGGCCAGGCGCCCAAAAATCGTGCGAAGGCCCCCGAAGATTGGGCCCGGACACTGCGTGATACACTCGCCACCATCAGTTTTTCAGGACCTTACCCATGCTCGCGCCCAAAGACCTCCTCGACGCCCTGAGTGGCCATGCTTCCCGTGTGCTCAGTGGCGAAACTGCGCTGCCGCGCAATGAAATCGAAAGCCAGTTCAAAGCCTTGCTGCAAAGCGGTTTCAGCAAGCTGGATCTGGTGAGCCGTGAAGAGTTCGACAGCCAAATGGTGGTTCTGGCCCGCACCCGTGCCCGCCTCGAAAGCCTGGAAGCCAAGGTGGCCGAGCTGGAAGCCAGATTGCTGCCGCCGACCGAATAACGCGCCAAGGCGGTGCGTTTACCCATATGAACAAGGACGTTTTTGTATGTTGGTGATGAATCGGCTGGTCCCCGAGATGATCGTCTCGGACCTTGCCAGCAGCCTGGATTTTTACTGCGCAGTGCTGGGCTTTCAGATCGAGTACCAGCGACCTGAGCATCAGTTTGCGTTTCTGTCATATCACGGCAGCCAGCTGATGCTGGAGCAGGATGATCTTGAACCCTCCTCCTGGCGGGTCGGGCCGCTGGAGGCGCCTTTCGGGCGAGGCATCAACCTGTCGATCAAATGCCCCGACGTCCAGGCCCTGATCGACCGTTTCGAAGCCGCCGGGTACACATTGCGCAAACCCCTTGAAGAGCGCTGGTACCGCAGCAACGAGGTGTTGTTCGGTGAGCGCAACTGCCTGTTGCTCGACCCCGATGGCTACCTGCTGCGCTTTGCCGAGGACCTGGGAACCCGGGCCGCCACCGGGACACCCGCGATGCCAGGTGATCCACCGCTCATTTTTTGAACCAATACGGCTCTCCAGATAATGGCCATTTGACTCTATGGCCCTTAAACATTACTGTCGCCAGCTAATCAAGGAAGCGGTACGGACTCATGTCCGGGTTTTGCCGCGCGAACTTAAAACACGGAGCACGGATGCGCGGCGCACTTCTTCGCAGTGGCAAAAGCGGGGCTTTTACTGCCCTGGGTGAGACCGGTCAGCCAGTCTATCGGGCGGCACTGCAATTGCGCGAAGCGATTCGCTGCCAAAATCCTGACATGGCCACGCATCTGGCCATCCCTCAAAGCGATGAGCTGGGCGACAACATTGACTGGTACAGCGAGCTACCCGGCGATGTGATTCCCTGGGCCAGCGCCACCCCGCAGGAACGTGCTCAAGCCGTTGTCGAGCTGGAACAGCTGCAGTCTTTTCTCAATCAGCTCAGTGCTGAACAACTCGACCCCGACAGTGCCCACAAACCTTCGGTAGACCGTACGGTGTTCGGCAAGCTGCTGGCCCACGTGCTGCCATTTCCGGATGAGAACTACGTTTATCTGGTCAACGGCAAACCGGTACTGACGTTCTGGGGCTTCCGTCGTCCGGGCACTGACCACGGCCTCGACCCGCTGTACTGTCTGCGGCCACAGGTAGCACCCGTTACCCCTGCCCCGGTGATTGCCCCGCTGGCCGAGCCTGCTCCGGCACCCGCCCCGGTGCCGGTGCCAGTGGTGGCCCGGTCGTGGTGGCGCTGGTTGTGGTGGCTGATCCCGCTGTTACTGCTGCTGTTGCTACTGTTTGGTCTGCGCAGCTGTGGCCCGCAGTTGGGGGTGCCAGTGCCGGCATGGCTGGTGGACTTCAACCTGGACGGGCTCAAGGTTTCTGAACCTGTTTCCAGGCCCTACCCCACGTCCACGCTCACGCCATCGCGCGAGCTGTCAGGCAGTGGCCAGGTCGGCGGGGCAGCGGGCACGGCTGAAACTGCAGGCCAGGTGCCTGAAGTGCAGACCCCGCCTGCGGTCCAGCCGGAGTCGGTGGTGCCGCCAGGCACCGATAACGCCCAGGCATCCATGGCTCAAGAGCCGCCGACAGCGGATAACGCCACTACCCCGCCGACGCCGCCGACAATCCCGGATGAGCTGCCGAAAGCTCCGGCACCTGTGCCTGTACCCGGCGAGCGGTTGGTCATCCCGGCCGACAGCGCGGATGGCCAGGCCGCCTTCCTCAACGGCCACTACCGCGCGGGCGCGGGCATTCAAGACAAAAACACCGGTCTGTCACTGCGCCTTGAGTATCAGTTCAAGGACGGCAAGGGCGAGGTCATTGTGCGCAAGGCCAATGGCATCAGCTGCACCGGCCCGGTTTCTGCGGCCATGCAGGCCGGCAGCCTGGCGATCAATAGCCAGGCCCAGGCCGCCTGCAGCGATGGCAGCAGCTATGACATGCCGCAAATCGATTGTCGTCAGGGGGCCAAAAGCATTGCCGACTGCACCGGCGCTTACGAAGACAAAAAATTCCCCATCACCATGCGCCAGACGGGCGAATAATGACTGGAAAACTCTGACATGCTGCCTCAAGTTACCCAATTTGAAGACACCGTTATCCTTGTTGCCGATACCGGCATCCAGTTCATGGATTTCGCCCTGCGCCTGGACCCCAGGAAGCTGCCCTCGGGTGATTTCGCGCCGTTGACCAATGGCCTGTTGTGCCGCCTCGAAGAGGGCGAACGCAACGGCATGACCAGCTACTTTTACGAAAGCGAGCCGGGCAAGACCGTTGACGCACGCAGTACCCTCAACCTCGGCATGGAAGCCAGTCTCAAGCTCTACGACGGGCTCTGGGTACCGATCCCGGTGTTCCGTTACCGTCCGCCCCAGAGCTTTGACCAGGGGCCGGCCAACTGGTCGCGGATGCGCCTGGTGCGCCTGCCCGAGCCGGACATTGATGGCAACACCCATCGCCTGACGGTCGCGCTGGATACCCGGCTCATGGAACAGCATGACACCAGCCTCTATCTGGGGCCGGTCGAGCGCGACGCCAGCTCCGGCGTATCGTTCAAGCTGGCGTGCAAGCCCCAGCAGGCCCGCTGGTTTCTGGATCAGATCTGGGTGCGGGAGTGGCTGCTGGAAGTATTCACGCAAGGCCATCCCAAAACCCCGCGCGATGAGCTGGACAAAGAGATCAAGGACGGTCATGCCGAAGCCCATTACCTGAACCTGCTCAGCTTGTTCATGGAGCCTTGCACCACCCGGGACAACAACACCCCGGCGGCGCAAGTGAAACTGCCCGAACTTAAAATCGTGGCCAGCCATGGCAGTGGTGTCACGCCGCCGATTCCGGTGGATCTGATCCTCGATGTCGGCAACTCGCGCACCTGCGGCATTCTGATCGAAAACCACGGCCAGTCCGGCTCCGGTCTCAAAGACAACTATGTGCTTGAGCTGCGGGACCTGATGAGCCCGGAGCACATCTACAACGACGCGTTCGAAAGTCGCGTCGAGTTTGCCCAGATTTCCTTTGGCAAGGATGACTGTTCGGTAAAAAGTGGCCACACGGAGGCTTTCCTGTGGCCAACCATCGCCCGGGTTGGCAAGGAGGCCGCGCGGCTGGCGAGTCGCCGTCGTGGCACCGAGGGCTCAACCGGACTCTCCAGTCCCAAGCGTTATCTGTGGGATGAAGAGGCCTACGATCACGGATGGCGCTTCAGCTACAGCTTCGACAAAAAGGAAGCCGAGCCGTTTGCCACCGCCAAACCGTTTTCGCTGCTGATCAACGGAACCGGCGACGCGCTGCACAGCTTCGACACCCCAGGCCTGGCGGTGTTTGTACCGCGTTATTCGCGCAGCTCGCTGATGACTTTCATGCTCGCTGAAGTGCTGGCCCAGGCGCTGATGCAAATCAATAGCCCGGCGCAGCGCTCGCGTCAGGGCCATACCCGCGTACCGCGGCGCCTCAACAGCATCACCCTGACCGTACCGCCGGGCATGCCCCAGGCCGAGCGCAGCATCCTGGAAAAGCGCATGCGACACGCCATTGGTCTGGTGTGGAAAAGCATGAACTGGCAGACCGACCGCAAAGACCCCTTCGCTCACGACTCGAGCCCGGCCACTACGCCGCTGCCCAAGGTGCGGGTGGAGTGGGACGAGGCCTCGTGCGGGCAATTGGTGTACCTCTACACCGAGGTCAATGAAAACTTCGCCGGGCACCCGGAAGAATTCTTCGATGCCATCTCGCGCCCCGGCAAGACGGACCGCGAACGTATCACCCTGGCCACCATCGACATAGGCGGCGGTACCACCGACCTGGTGATCACCGATTACCGTCTTGACCGTGCCGGCACTGCCAGCAGTGGCAGCAATGTGCACATCGTGCCCGAGCAGCGTTTCCGTGACGGTTTCAAAGTCGCGGGGGACGACATCCTGCTGGACGTGATTCAGGGGTTCATTCTGCCAAGCTTTGAAAGCGCCTTGCAGAACGCCGGGGTTAAATTCCCCGGCTCCCTGATGTCGCGGCTGTGCGGCGCCGAATCGGGCAGCGCGCAAGACATGGTGTTGCGCCAACAATTGAACCTGCAGGTGTTCACGCCGCTGGCCCTTGAATTGCTGCGCCGCTACGAGCTCTACAACCCGGAGTTCGCCACGCCGGCCAGTGACCACACCTACCTGACGTTGCTGGAAAAAGATGCTGTCAGAGCCAACGTGCTGGAGTATGTGAACACCGCGGTTCGCCGCGAGCTGGGGGTTCAGACCGATTTCGATCTGCTGCAAACGCCGATTACCCTGGACTTGCAGAAACTGCATGGCGCGTTCATCAGCGGTGGCATCAACATCACCAAGATCCTTGCCGGGTTGTGCGAGGTCATTGCGCATTATCCATGCGACATGTTGCTCCTGACCGGGCGGCCATCGCGTCTGCCGGGCATTCAGGCGTTTATCCGCAAGATGCTGCCACTGCCGCCGGGGCGCATCCTTGCGCTGCAAAATTACCGCACCGGCAACTGGTACCCGTTCCATAAAAACGGCCTGATCGACGACCCTAAAAGTACGGCATCTGTCGGCGCCATGCTGTGCCTGCTGTGCGCCAACCACAGTGTGCCGAACTTTTATTTCCGCACCTCGGCCCTGAGGCCGTACTCGACCATCAAGCACATCGGCAAGATCGACGGGGCCAACATCATCGTTGACTCGGACGTCCTGTTCCGCGACCTGACCTCCGAGGACGGGGGCATCGTGCTGCCCGAAATCGGTGAAGGCCTGGATGCAAGGCCGCCAGCGCTGGAAATGCGCGGCAATATGCGCCTGGGCTTCCGTCAGCTGGCGGCCGAGCGCTGGTCTGCCACGCCGCTCTACACCCTGGATTTCTCCCCCCAGGGGCGGCAGCGCTTTACCGAGGCCAAGGCCCAGAACAACGAGATGCCCGTGGTCTACGTGTCCTTCAAAGTGCGCGAGGCCACCGAGCAGATGAAGCGCCAGGGACAACTGAGCGACGAGCTTGTGGTGACAGAAGTTGATTCGAACACCGACAAAACTTTCAGCAGAAATGACCTTGTGCTGCAACTCAACACCACCCTAGTGGAAGGTTTGAGTGACAGCAAGTACTGGCTGGACAGCGGGAGCGTAAAACGCAAATGAGCAATCTGACCCCAGAGCAAATCGCCCTCAGCGCCAGCTGGAATGCCGTCTACGAAGGTGCCGGCCAGGCCCTGGGCTGGGTGGACAAAACCCGGGTTACGGCGCCCAAACTTGATCGCGATGCGGCTGACCTGAAGCTGGGCCTGTATCAGGCGCGCAACATGGCCCGCAACCTTGGCCGGGTAGCCACCACACCGATGACCACCGGCTTCTTCGGGTTGTCCCAGGCGGGCAAGTCCTACCTTATTTCAGCCCTGGCGGCAGGGGCCAACGGTGCGCTCGAGACCCAGTTCGGCCCGCAGCGTATGGACTTCATCGAGAACATCAACCCCAGCGGTGGCGGTACTGAAGCCACCGGGCTGGTGACCCGTTTCAGTCGTCTGGCCAAGCCCAGTGAAGACGACAACTTCCCGGTGGAGCTCGAGCTTTTCCGCGAAATCGAACTGGCGAAAATTTTTGCCAACACCTGGTTCAAAGACTTCGACCAGGAAAAAGTCTCCTTCGTGATCGACGACAGCGTGGTGCGCCAGGCCCTGCAACCTTTCGAAGGCCGCGAGCTGGGTCCGCTGCAGCCTGGGGTGAGTGCCGAAGACGTCGTGTCGTTGATGGATTACCTGAACCAGAGCTTTGAACAATCGCTCAAAGTTCTGCCCCATCACTATTGGCCGAAAGTCATCGACCTGGCCCCGCGCCTCAATCCCCAGGAGCGTGGCGAGCTGTTTTCGATTTTGTGGGGCAAGCAAGATGGCCTGACCCAGGTGTACCAGCAGTTGGGCGCAGCGCTCAATCGGCTGGGCATGCCCGACACCGTTTTTGCACCGCTGTCAGTGCTGGCTGAGCGCGTAGGCGATGAATTCAGCCGTCGCAACAGCATCATGAACGTCGACATTCTGGAGCGTTACGGCAGCGCCACTGACGTGCCGGTGTCGGTGCGCCCGATGGTCGAGGGTGTGTTGCATAACCCCGGCCCGATTTCCCTGGTGCAGTTGGCGGCCCTCACCGCCGAGATGACCTTCCGCCTGATTGAAGTACCGGCCGCGCAGATCGTCGAGCAAATGGACCTGCTGGATTTTCCCGGATATCGCGGGCGCCTGAACGTGACCTCCATCGCCAGGGAAAACGGCCAGACCAACTCGATTTCGCAACTGATCCGTCGCGGCAAGGTCGCGTACCTGTTCGAGCGTTATGTCGATGATCAGGAAATGAACGCACTGGTGGTCTGCACCAACAGCACCAAGCAAAGTGATGTCAACGATGTCGGCCCGGTGCTGACGCGCTGGATCAACGCGACACAGGGCGAGACCCCGCAAGAGCGTGGCGCACGTGCCACGGGCTTGATCTGGACCCTGACCATGTTTGACCTGTGCATTTCCCAGTCATTGAACAAGAAGTCGCGCCTGGAGCTGGAAGAAGAGTGGGACGGCATGATGACCCGCACCATGCTCGAGCGCTTCAAAGACTACCCGTGGATGTCGAACTGGCAAGGCGCCCAGGCGTTCAATAACACCTATCTGGTGCGCAAACCGCGCCATCAGGCCGCATTCATTGGTCGTACCGATGGCAACGAAAGCCATTTCACCGAGGACAGTCACAGCACGCTGGAGCTGATGGCCCAAACTCTGGTCGAGCGCCCGAATGTCAAAAAGTACATCAAGGATGCACAGCAGGCATGGGACGCCATGCTCACGCTCAACGACGGCGGTATCACCCGTTTCAGCGAAAGCTTTACGGAACTGGCGAACGTTGACTTCAAACTCAAGCGCATCCGCGAGCAACTGAACAAGGTACTCAACGGCAAAGCCTTGCACACCCTGGGCAGTTACTACGTGGCCGATGGCGCCGATATGGTGGCCATCAAGCGTACCCAGGCGCAGATGATTCTGGCCCAGCTCAAGCGCCGTGGCGGTGTGCTGGGCGAGCTGATCAACACCTTGCAACTGCCGAACGAAGAGATCCGCGAGCTTTACCTCAACGGCGTATACGAAGAGGACAGCGTGTCTGAGACGGGCGATACGGCTCAGGACTCCGCCAGGCAATCGATCGTTTATGCCAGCAGCAACGAGTTTGATTTTGGTGATGATTTCGGTGATTTGTCGGTGGACTTCGATGCCCCGGCCAGTGCTCCGTTGCCAGCGTCCAAGGCTCCCGAGCTGCAAAGCAACGAGCACAAATTTGCCCGTGCCGTGTTCAGGAACTGGGTGAAGTACTTGCGTGCAGTTCCGGAGCGTGAGGGTTTGATGCGTGCCCTTGAGCTGGATAAAACATCGATTGAAGCACTGGTTCAGGAGTTGATCCTCAGCGGTGACCGTCTCGGCTTGCAGGACCAGTTGATTCGCGTCGTGCTCAAGCGTGCGCAAAGTGGCTCGCGCCGCGACCAGATGGTCGAGCGCCAGGTGCTGGAAGTACAGCGCGTGCTGAGCGATTTTGTGGCCTGGTTCGGTTACACCGCTGAACCGCTTGAATCCCGTCCTAAAAGCCATGCCGGCAACCGCGAAGCGCTGTTTTCGTTCTACGGTGATGTGGCCAGAGACGCGTTGCCGCAGCTGCCTGCGCAGCCGATTAACCAGGCGCAGCAGTTCCTTGGCGACTGGTTGTCCGGGGTGGCGCACATCACCCTGGACAATGCCAGCCACGGCACCGGCAGCGAATTCACCCCTGAACAAAATGAACGCCTGGGCCATGTGCTCAAAGCGTTTGAAGCGAGATAAGCAATGTCAATTTTTGTCGATTTGGTCACCCTTGAACCCCACATCGCCGGTCAGGCGTGCCTGATCGTCAAAGACTGGACCGGTGGCCACGAGCGTCTGGAGTTCTCTGTCCAGCGTAACCAGGACGGCTATTTCCTGCAGGGCGACCAGCACTGGAGCAACAGCCAGTACTGGTTCAAGGTGGCGCACTTCAGTGCCGCCGCCAACGGCGAAGCGCTGGAAACCGTGGTTGGCCCGCAATTGGTCGACCCGGTACTCGAAGTGGGCTCCATGGCCACCTTGCGCTTCGAATTGCGCGAGCAGGGCGGTAATGGCCATTGCGATGCCGGCATGCTGATCCCGGCCAAGAACCTGCAATCATCCAGCGCCGCCACGGATGTCAAAGCCCCGGTACACCAGGACACGGGCCAGCTGAAAACCCCGGTGGCGCCAGTGGTGTTGCCTGAACCGGTTCCCGAGCCGGTTACTGAACCGGCCCCGGAACCCGTGCCGGTCATTGAGCCCGCACCTGCGGCCCCGCCGCCACCGGTGCCAGCCAGGAAAAAACCCTGGTTGTTGATGGTGCTCATTGCATTGCTGGTACTGGCCGCCCTTGCCCTGGGCGCATGGTTCTGGCTCAACAAAACACCCCCGGCAGTGCCTGAACCGATGCCACCGCAGCCTGTACCGGGCGATGCCGCCTGTACCCTGGAAAGCATGGCCGTGCTGCCTGAACTGAGCGTTGTGCAGGCCTGCATCAAGAATTCGCCGGGCAGCGCCGAGTTGCTGGAAATCATCACCGTGGCCAAGGCCAACAACCATTGCGGCATCGCCCAGCGGCTGTACGCCAACCGTGCTCAAGCCGGTGACCTGCAAATTGCCACCGCCTACGCCCATGAGTACGACCCGAAATTCCATCAGGCCAGCAAGTGCTTTGCCGAGCCGGACCCGGCCACCGCGGCGTACTGGTACGAAACCATCCTCAGCCACGACCCTGAGAATGCCGAAGCCAAGGCGCGCTTTGAGGAGTTGAAACCGTGAGCCGTTTTGCATTGGCTGCCAGCGCTTTGCTGGCGCTGACCATCGGCAGCTCGCTGGCCCGCGCCGACGACAAGCCCTTGATTCAGGAAGGCAAGAAAACTCTGTTCCAGCGCGTGTTGACCACCCCGGGTTGTCAGCTCAGCAGTGCTGCTGGCGGTGATGCCGGTGCGGCGCAGCCAACATTCAGCCGCTTTTACGTATATGAACGGGCCCAGGCGGGTAATGCCGAGTGGCTCAAGGTCGGCCCTGACAGCTACGGCAAAACTATCGGCTGGTTGCCTGCAGCCTGTACCACGGACTGGAAGATGCAGCTCACGCTGGCATTCACCAACCCGGCCAACCGCGACCGTCTGATGTTCTTCAAAGACCGCGCCACCCTTGAAGGCATCCTCGATGCCCCGGACCCGGTGAGCAAAGTCGCGCCGTTGCGCGCCAAGCTCAAGCAAGGAGTACAGGCTCCGGGAGTACTGGCCCAGGAGCCGGAATACTTCGTTGACCTGCACAAGCAGTTTTACTTGCTGCCGGTGTTGAGCGGCGAAGAAGTCATGACCGAAGAAGGCTTTCGCACCCGCCTGTTGAATGTAGCGTCGGTGAGCAAGGCTGAAGACAAACCGCTGCAGGCCGGCGCAAACCCAGGCGCTACGGGGGCCGCGAAATCCAGCCAGTTGAAGGAATTCAGCGCGGCGGTGGTGTTTGTCATCGACTCCACGATCTCGATGGATCCTTATATCGACCGTACCCGCGAGGCCATTCGCAAGGTCTACAAACAGATTGAAAGCGAGAAACTGGGCAATCAGGTCAAGTTCGGTCTGGTGGCATTCCGTTCCAGCACCCAAGCCGTACCCGGCCTGGAATACGTGAGCAAAATGTACGCCGACCCGAACAAGGTCACCGGCAGCGAAGATTTTCTGGCCAGGGTGGCTGACCTCAAACAGGCCAAAGTGTCGAGCAAGGCCTTTGATGAGGACTCGCTCGCGGGCGTGATGCACAGTATCGACAAAGTGGACTGGACCCAGTTCGGTGCGCGCTACGTGGTGTTGATCACCGATGCGGGTGCCATCGAGGGCGACGACCCATTGAGCAGCACCGGGCTGAGCGCTGACCAGGTGCGCCTTGAGGCGGCCAACCCCGGCGTTGCGATTTACACCCTGCACTTGAAAACGCCGGCCGGGATCAAAGATCACGGCAAAGCCGAAGCGCAGTATCAAAACCTGTCGACTTACCCGGGCACCAATACCTCGCTGTACTACCCGGTCAACGCCGGTGACGTGCAAGCATTCGGGCGTAAAGTGGATGCGCTGGCCAGCGCGATTACCTCCCAGGTCAAGGCCGCCTACATGGGCGACGATGCCATTGGCAGCGCGCTGAACGCCAAGCAAGCGCCTGTCGCCGGCAAAGACCCGGCCGAGCAAAAACTGCTGGATGACGCGGCCCTGATCGGCCACGCGATGCAACTGGCGTACCTCGGTGAAAAAACCAACAGTCAGGCGCCGCCAGTGTTCCAGGCTTGGATCACTGACCGCGACCTGATCAAGCAAAACATCCCCACCACCGATGTCCGGGTGTTACTGACCAAGTCACAGCTCAGCGATTTGAGCGACGTGATGAAGCAGATTCTGGATGCCGCCAACGAAGGCCTGATTTCGCCGACCGAGATGTTCGATCGCCTGC
The DNA here is from genome assembly GCF_022496645.1 of Pseudomonas sp. TMW22089. Classification (NCBI taxonomy): domain Bacteria; kingdom Pseudomonadati; phylum Pseudomonadota; class Gammaproteobacteria; order Pseudomonadales; family Pseudomonadaceae; genus Pseudomonas; species Pseudomonas sp. TMW22089. The sequence continues at coordinate 111,397 of NZ_SCFG01000010.1, read as the reverse complement.
GTTCCGTCGCCGCGACCATGGGCGCCGATCCCAATCAGCTCAAGCAGAACGGCAACGCCAGGCTGGCGGACATGGGTGTGCTCGGTGAGTACCTCGAAGACCTGCCGTACCAGAGCGAAGTCCTCAACCTGGATGAAGAAACCTGGAAGAGCTGGGATGGTCTGGCCCAGGAGAAATTCATTCGTAACCTGAACACCAAGCTGCGCCACTACCAGCGTTACAACGCTGACGTGGACCGTTGGGTGGCCTTGGCCAAAGACAGCGATGCACGGGACAACGTGTACCCGGTGCCATTGGAAATGATGCCTTAACGGGACGCCCATGCTCGATATTCAGGACATGCTGGTGCGCCGTGGCAGCGGTGCGCAGGCCCATAGCGTGCGGTTGCCGGCCTTGCAGGTAAAGGCCGGCGAAATCCTCGCCATCACCGGCGAAAGCGGTTGTGGCAAAAGTACCCTGCTCGAAGCCATCGGCCTGCTGCTGATGCCCGTCGAGCTGGGGCGCTTCAGCCTTGGTCCGGCGCGTCATGAGCCAGGGGCCAAGGCACTGGATATAGCCCGCATGCTCGCGGCCAATGACCAGCCGGCGTTGTCGGCGGTGCGTTCGCGGCACCTGGGGTTCATCTTGCAAAGTGGCGGCTTGCTGCCGTTTTTGAGCGTGCGCGACAACATCACACTGCCCCGCCGCCTGCTCGGCATGCCGGTCGAGAGTGCGCAGGTCGAGCGTGCCGTGCAGGCGCTGCGGCTGGAGGGCTTGCTGGACAAGTTGCCCCAGGCCTTGTCCATCGGCGAACGCCAGCGCGTGGCGTGCGTGCGGGCTATCGCCCATGAGCCGCAGTTGCTGCTGGCCGATGAGCCCACCGCGGCACTTGATCCCCACAGCGCCAGGCGTTTGTTTGAATTGTTGCTGAGTCTGGTGAATGAGCTGGGCTTGAGCGCACTGGTGGTGTCCCATGACTGGGCGCTGGTGCGCGACTTTGGTTTGCCGCGTCTGGGTGCCATCAGCGGTCAGGGAGAAACACGCTTTGAAGCCATGGATTAGCCGCCTCGGCCTGCTCGGCAAGCTGGCGGTCGAAGACCTCTGGCATGACCGCAAAGTGTCCTTGTGCATCGCCGCGTCGCTGGTGGCGGTGATCGCACCGCTGTTGCTGCTGTTCGGGCTCAAGCATGGCGTAGTCAGCCAGTTGCAGAACGAACTGCTCAGCGACCCGCGCAACCTTGAAGTGAAAATGCTCAGTAGCGGCAATTACGACACCGCCTGGATCGAGGGTTTGCGCCAGCGACCTGAAGTCGGTTTCGCCATCGGCCAGACCCGTTCGCTGAATACGCAGGCCGACCTGCTGGTGGGCCTGCAGCGTTTTGTCGAAAACGCCGAAATTATCCCCAGCGCGGCGGCTGACCCGTTGCTGAACCTGCCCGATATCACGTTGAGTGCCAATCAGGTGATCCTCAGTGCCCGTGCCGCCCAACGTCTGCAAGCCGATGTCGGCGACAGCGTGCGGGTGCGGGTGAGCCGCCGTCTGGACGGCATCAATGAGCGCGGCGAGCTGAATCTGATCGTGGTCGCGGTGCTCGACGCCGCCCGCTTTGGCCGCGCCGCCGGTTTCGTTGCACCGCCTTTATTGCTCGAGCTGGAACGCTTTCGCGATGGCTATCAGGTCCCGGCGTTTGGCCTTGCTACCGGCAAACCGGTCGGCGACTTGCAGCCGCTGTATGCCCGCGCCCGGGTCTATGCCGGTGATATCGATAGCGTGGCGCCGCTGGAACGCTGGCTGAACCAGCAGAACATCGAGACATCGAGCCGCCTGGCCGATATCGACAACGTCAAAGCCATCAACCATGTACTGGGGCTGATCTTTGGCGTGATCGCCGGGGCCGCTCTGATTGGCTGCATCGCCTCGATGATCGGTGCGTTCCTGGCCAATATCGACCGCAAGCGCAAAAGCCTGGCGGTTCTGCGATTACTGGGCTTCAGCAGCCCGGCAGTGGCCGGGTTCGTGATCGCTCAGGCGTTGCTCTTAAGCCTGGCCGGCTATGTCGGCGGGCTGGCGTTTTATGGCGTGGGCAGCCTGCTGTTCGACCATCTGCTGGGCAGCAGTCAGGCCACCGGCACCTTTGTCTGCCACATCACTGTCTGGCACGGGCTGGCAGCCCTGCTGATCGCCCTGTTGGTCGCTGCACTGGTCGCCGTGATCGGCGCCCTGCGGGCCATCAGCATCCAACCTGCGGAGAGTCTGCGTGAGTTATAAATCTGTTGTTGCGCTCGCATTCCTGAGCCTTGGCTACTTGCCCGGCGCCTCGGCGGCGGCCTGGGACGAGAAATTCTACAACCCGGCCGCCGACGCCAGTGACGTCGTATTGCCCATGCCCTGCGACGGCTCGATGGTATTTCGCAAGGTGTTCATTCCCGTTACCGGCCCGCTGGACGACTACCCGATCAATATCGGTCAGGACAGCGCCGAATGGGGGTATGTGGAGCAGAAGCGCCCCGCGTTTATTTCCGGCAGTTTCACCGGCAGCAAAACCGATAAATCCCGTTATTACTTGATGGCCAAGTACGAGATGAGCCAGTTGCAGTATCAGGCTCTGACCGATGAAACCTGCCCGGTGCCGTCGAACAAGCTGCGCTTGCCGCAGGTGGCGATCAGTTGGGTACAAGCCATCGAAGTGGCCGACAAATACAACCTGTGGTTGCGTAAAAACGCTGCCGCCGCGCTGCCCAAGGAAGATGGTGCGCTGGGCTTTTTGCGCCTGCCGACCGAAACCGAATGGGAGTTCGCCGCCCGTGGCGGGCTGGAAGTGGGGGCCGCCGAATTCAGCGATACACGCTACCCGATGCCGGACGGCCTGAACGCTTATGAGTGGTTCGGCGGTGCGCAATCGTCCAACGGCAAGCTGCAACTGGGCGGGTTACAAAAACCCAACCCGCTGGGCCTGCACGACATGCTCGGTAACGCCGATGAAATGATGTTCGAGCCCTTTCGCCTGAATAAACTCGATCGGCAACACGGTCAGGCCGGCGGCTATGTGGTACGCGGCGGCAACTACCTGACGCCCCAGGCGGACGTGCGCACGTCCTTGCGCAAAGAGGAGCCTTACTACAACGCCGACGGCCAGGTTAAGAATAAAACCACCGGCCTGCGGCTGGTTCTGGTGTCGCCGACACTGACCTCGCGCGAGCGTGTGGGCAGCATCGAAAAGAGCTGGCAGAGCCTCGGCACGGGCGCTGTCCAGGGTGACACCGGGAAAGACCGCGGCGCGGTCCAGGAGCTGAACTCGCTGGCCTCCGCGGTGGAAGACAAGGCCCTCAAAGAAAAGCTCCAGGCCCTGGAAAACCAGCTGCGTGCCAGCAATCAGCAGCAGGAAGAAACCCGCGACCAGGCGATTCGCGCGAGCCTCAATCTGGGGGCGTTCCTGTGTACCAAAATGCTCGATGACGGCCAGTACCTGGACTTCCTGCAGAAAAATTACGCCCTCAATTGCGAGTCCGAAGACAAGGACCCGAGCTGCGACATGCGCAAAGGCAAGCTGGACGAACAGAAAGACCGTCTGCACAAACTCAGCCGTTATTACGCCAGCAGCCTGGTGGAGTCGGCGTCCTTGTACGGCCAGTCCCTGCTGGAACCGCAGGTGCCGGTGATGGAAGAAATCATCGGCCAGAACAAACAACTGCAAGAACTCAAACCTTACCTGCGCACTCACTGGGCGAATCAGAAGACCTATCTGCAAAAGCAGAGGATCGACACTGACGCCTGGTTGAAGAGCTGCAAATCGGTCACCCAATAAGCCCAATACCTGCTTCAACAAGGAGAAATACGATGATGCGCAGCCTGTGGTCCTCTTCCCGGTTACTGATCAGTTCTGTACTCACAGGCAGCCTGCTGTTGGGCGGTTGCGCCAGCACGGGCAGCAGCATGGTCGATCCGCGCCTGACCCAGAGCTCGGACGCCCAGTTCTTCAGCAAGTCGGGCTATCAGGCCTGCGCCATGGGGGTCGGTACCGGTGTATTGGCCTGTGTACTGGCCGATAGCGGCAATAAAACCGTGTGCATGATTGCTGCGGGTGTCACCGCATGTGGCGTGGCAATGGGCGCCAACTACTACCTGGATCAGCGTCGCAGCGAATACTCCAACACCAGCGAGCGTTTGCAGAAGTACAACAGCGATGTGCAGCTGGACACCCAAAAAGTAGTGTCGCGTACCGCGACGGCTCAGCAGGTGATCAAGGATGACCAGGCGCAGATCGCGCAGATCAAGCGCGACCTGGCCAGCAAGAAAATCGATCAGGCCCAGGCTAAAAAACAAATCGCCATGGTTGACGGCAACATTGCTCAGTTGCGCCAGGAGCTGGACAACATGCGGGTCAAGGTCAAGGGCTACAACGACGTGGTGCAAGCCGAGCGTGCCCAGGGCAATGCCCCGGAGCTCAAGCAAATCGACGCCAATATCTCGAAGATGAACGAGAAAGTCGCCAGCCTGCAAAAAGAAGTCGATGGCTTGTACAGCCAGCGCTCTGCAATCACTCTGGGTTGAGACGATGAACGCACGATTGATACTGGGTTTCGGTGTTTTGCTGGCGTTGTCCGGTTGCGCCACACAGCCGGGTGAATGTGATGCCGGCAACCGTGACGCCGGGCTGTTCACCAAAATGAACTGCGACGCCGGTGGCGGTTACAGCGAGCAGATTCGTCAAAACGAATTGGCGCTGGCCAAGTCGCAGCAGGAAAATGCGCTGTTCCATCAGGTCTACGAAAACATTGCCGCGCAACAGGCGGTGTCGCGCACCGACCTGCTGGGCCAGCAAAAGTCCCAGGCGGCATTGAACCAGTCGCTGAACCAGTTACTGGGTTCGCTCAAAGCCCGCAGTGGCAACAAGGCGCAGGTACAGCAGCAGATTGCCGGGCTTGAACAGCAGCTCCAGGCCGCCCGTGCCAAGCCGGCCAGCAGCGCTGATCCGGCGCTGGTGGCCGCCAGGCAGCAGGAGCTCAAGACGTTGCAGAAGAAGGTGAACCAGCTGCAATTCAGCCTCGGTTACGAATAACCCTGCATCCCCGTCCAGTCGGCGGCCAAGTGCCGCCGACCCTTTTTCAGGAAGCCACTGCATGCAGCGCATTACCCGGGATGAGCACGCCAGCTCCACAGAGCTGGATGTGCTGGAAGCGAAAATTGCGCTGATCCTCAAGCATTTCCCGCCGTCGGTGGCGAGTGTCTACGCGATCCCGCGCATCGGCAGCGGCAATGTGGTGGAGTGGTGGACGGAGCTGGGCGGCCAGCCTACGCGCTTCCACGAGTTGAACGAAGATCAGCAGGCGGCGTTGCTGGAACGCTATCGCCAGCGCCAGGAAACCCTGGGCTTGCTGGCCGATGAGCTGGTCGCGCGCGGCCAGGCCGAACAGGCCGCCAGCTTGCGTTCACTGATCCGCCCGCCGGACCTGAACAATCTGTACAGCGTCAACGGTGACCCGGTTGTGGTGCGTTGGGGGCTGCAGCCGCGGGCTGCGGTCGTGGCCCCGCCGCCGGCACCCGCGCCAGCCCCGCGTCCGGTGGTGCGCCGGGTAATAGTGTGGCGGGTCTGGCGCGGCTGGTTGTGGCTGCTTGCCGGGTTATTGGGGTTGGGGCTGTTGCTGTGGGCGTTGTGGCAGTGGCGTTTGCCACTGATGAACCTGTGGCCGGGCCAGAGCAGTTATGCCTGTCGGGCCAAGGTACCGGGTGGCGGGGAGCTGCCGCCGGAGTTTGTGGTGATTCTGGACACCTCGGGCTCGATGAACCTGAACATCGCCGCCACCAAGGCTGACGAAGACTGGTATTTCAAGACGCGCCCCCGACCGGCGGCTGACGACCCGCGCACAATCAGGATGTTCAGCCCACAAACCCGGCTGGACGTGGCCAAGGCCTCGTTGTCGGGAATGATCAATAACCTGCACCCGGACATTGATACGCGCTTGATGACCTTCGCCGGCTGTTCGCAACAACCGGATCACGGCGTTTTCAACGCGGCCCGGCGTGGGCAATTAATCGACGGGATTCAGCGTTTGAACGCCGACGACGGTACTCCCCTGGCGTCGAGCCTGAAAAAGGCCGCGCGCACGGTCAACGGCCGTGACCGCGATGCGGTGATTGTGATGTTTGTCGACGGTGACGATGGCTGTAACCAGAACGTGTGCAAGGTGGCACAGACCATTGCCACCGAACAGCCACGTCTGCGGGTCAACGTGGTCAATATTGGCGACAGCTCGCTGTCTGACTGCATCGCTGAAAATACCGGAGGCAGTATTTACTCCAGTCGCAACGCCAGCGATTTGGCCGATGCGTTGAAAGAGGCCACCGGCCCGGTGTCGGAATGTGAATGATCGCGGCGAGTCTGCCCGGCGTTTGACGCGCTGACGACCGGGGCTCGCAACACATTCCGTATCCATTGCGACCCTGCCCCGGGTCGTTGATTCGCGCAGGATGGACGCTTTGTGAACTCAAGGAGTGAGTCATGTCGCTGGCCATCGTTTACAGCCGAGCCAGAGTGGGCGTCGAGGCCCCGGCCGTTACGGTCGAAACGCATCTGGCCAACGGGTTGCCGGCACTGACCCTGGTCGGGCTGCCGGAAACCGCAGTCAAGGAGAGCAAGGACCGGGTACGCAGCGCGATTCTAAACTCCGGGTTTGAGTTTCCGGCCCGGCGTATCACCCTCAATCTGGCGCCTGCCGACCTGCCCAAGGACGGCGGGCGTTTTGACCTGGCCATTGCTCTCGGCATCCTGGCTGCCAGCGGGCAAATCCCCGCTGTATCCCTGGCCCAGGTCGAGTGTCTCGGTGAACTGGCCCTGTCGGGCGCCATCAGGTCGGTGCAGGGCGTATTGCCTGCCGCCCTGGCAGCCCGTGCTGCGGGCCGGGCTTTGCTGGTGCCGCTGGCCAATGCCGAGGAAGCCTGTCTGGCCTCCGGCCTGACGGTCATCGCGGTCGAACACTTGTTGCAGGCAGTGGCGCACTTCGCCGGCCGTACAGTGCTTGAACCTTACGGCGCCAGTGGCTTGCTGCGCGAGAGCATGCCTTATCCGGACTTGAGCGATGTACAGGGCCAGCTCTCGGCCAAGCGGGCGTTAGTGATTGCCGCTGCTGGCAGCCACAATTTGTTGTTCACCGGGCCGCCCGGCACGGGCAAAACCCTGCTGGCCAGCCGTCTACCGGGGTTATTGCCGCCCCTCAACGAGCAAGAGGCGCTGGAGGTGGCGGCCATTCAATCGGTGGCCAGTCATGTGCCCCTCAAGTGCTGGCCGCAGCGTCCGTTTCGCCAGCCGCACCATTCGGCTTCCGGCCCGGCGCTGGTTGGCGGCGGCTCAAAACCCCAGCCGGGCGAGATCACTTTGGCGCACCACGGGGTGTTGTTTCTGGATGAACTGCCCGAATTCGATCGCAAAGTGCTGGAGGTGCTCAGAGAACCGATGGAATCGGGATTTATCGTGATCGCCCGGGCCCGGGATCGAATGCGGTTTCCGGCCCGCTTCCAGCTGGTGGCGGCAATGAACCCCTGCCCCTGTGGCTATCTGGGAGAGCCCACGGGCCGTTGTCGCTGTACCCCGGAGCACATCCAGCGCTACCGCAACAAGCTGTCCGGGCCCTTGCTCGATCGCATCGACCTGCACCTGACCGTGGCCCGCGAAACCACCGCGCTCAACCCCGCTCTTGCCTGCGGCTTGACCACGGCCAGCGCCGCTGCGTCAGTGGCTGGTGCCCGTGAACGGCAGCTGCAGCGCCAGGGCTGTGCCAATGCTTTTCTGGACCTGCCCGGGGTGCGGAGCCAGTGCAGGCTCAGTGCTGTGGATAACACCTGGCTGGAGACGGCCTGCGAGCGCATGGGCCTGTCGCTGCGGGCCGCTCACCGGTTGTTGAAAGTTGCACGAACCCTGGCCGATCTGGAGCAAGTGGACGCTATAGAGCGCAAGCATCTGGCGGAGGCATTGCAGTACCGGCCGGTGAGCGGGTAACGGGCCTGACTCACGCCATGCGCCTGACCACCGGCAGTTCCATCGCGGCCACTTCGTGTTGCAAGAAATCACTCAGACGGCGCAAACGTTCGCCGCCGGGGCGGGTTTTGGGCCACACCAGATAGTAGTTTTCGCCGCTGGCCACGGCGGTTCTAAAGGGCAGGCTCAGACGATCCTGAGCAACGTCTTCGGCCACCATCAGCAGGTCGCCCATTGAGATGCCGTAGCCACGGGCGGCGGCGATCATGCCCAGCTCCAGGGTGTCGAATACCTGCCCGCCCTTGAGGGACACCTGGCCGCTCAGGCCCATGCAGTCGAGCCAGCGCCGCCAGTCGCGACGGTCAGGTGTGGGGTGCAGCAGTTCAGTGGCCGCCAGACGCCTGGCATCCCATGGCTGGTCGTCTTGCAGGTTGGGCGCGCCGACGGGAATCAGCATCTCCGGGAACAGCAATGTGGCCTCCCAGTCGGGCGGGAAGTGACCGTTGCTCAGCAGCACCGCGCAGTCGAAGGGTTCCTGATTGAAGTCCACATGGTCGATATCCATCCAGGCGCTGGTCAGTTGCACTTCATTGCCCGGCTGCAAATGGCGAAAGCGACTGAGGCGGGCCAGTAACCAGCGCATGGTCAGGGTCGAGGGGGCCTTCATGCGCAAGATGTCATCTTCGGCACGCAAGGTGGTACAGGCGCGCTCCAGGGCCGCAAAACCTTCGCGCACGCCCGGCAACAGCAAGCGGGCAGATTCGGTGAGTTGCAAGGTGCGGCCATTGCGCTGGAATAACCGGCAGGCGAAATGCGCTTCCAGGGTTTTGATATGGCGACTGACGGCGCTCTGGGTGATCGACAGCTCTTCGCCCGCCCGGGTAAATGAGCTGTGGCGGGCCGCGGCTTCAAAGGCGCGCAAGGCATAAAGCGGAGGAAGGCTACGTGACATGAGGATTATTCCTGGGCGCAACACTAAACAGTGGAAAATTACGGATCTATATATGAGTTTTAATCATGTCATGGATCGTTTTTATCCCTTTGCTTAAAACACTCAACGCGCCGAGAATCAAGCCCTTCAACGCACCTACAGAAATTTTACTGATGACCCTACAGCATCCCGTTCGTATCGAACTCCGGGCCCTTTTGCGGCTGGCCGGGCCGCTTATTGCCTCGCAGTTGGCTCATATGCTGATGGTGCTTACCGACACCCTGATGATGGCTCGTCTGAGCCCGGAGGCTTTGGCAGGCGGGAGCCTGGGGGCGGCCAGTTACTCATTCGTGTCGATTTTCTGCATCGGTGTGATTGCGGCGGTGGGCACCCTGGTGTCGATTCGTCAGGGGACAGGCGATATCGAAGGCGCGACCCGCCTGACCCAGGCCGGACTGTGGCTGGCCTGGGGCCTGGCCCTGGGCGGCGCGCTGATGCTGTGGAATATCAAACCGCTGCTGCTGTTGTTTGGCCAGACGCCTACCAACGTTGAAGCCGCGGGCCAGTTTTTGCTGCTGCTGCCCTTCGCCCTTCCCGGCTACATGACGTTCATGGCGTTGCGTGGTTTTACCAGCGCCATGGGGCGAGCGACGCCGGTGATGGTGATCAGTCTGATCGGCACCGTGGCCAACTTTCTGCTCAATTATGCGTTGATCACCGGTATGTTCGGCCTGCCCAAGCTGGGCTTGATGGGCATCGGCCTGGTCACGGCAATCGTGGCCACCTGTATGGCCGCAGGCTTGGCCTGGCATATTCATCGGCATCCGGCCTACGACGCGTATCCGATTCGCAATGGCCTGTCGCGGATTAATCTGACGTACCTGCGTGAACTGTGGCGCCTTGGCTTGCCGATTGGCGGCACCTACGCGGTGGAAGTCGGGTTGTTTGCCTTTGCAGCACTGTGCATGGGCACGATGGGCAGCACTCAACTGGCTGCGCATCAGATTGCGCTGCAGATTGTGTCGGCGGCGTTCATGGTTCCGGCCGGTTTGTCCTATGCAATTACCATGCGTATCGGTAAGCACTATGGCGGTGGCGATTTGCTCCGGGCGCGACTGGCCGGTCGGGTCGGGATCGGTTGCGGCGCGCTGATCATGCTTGGTTTTTCAGTGGTGTTCTGGTTCTGGCCGAGCCAGCTGATTGGTCTGTTTCTGGATTACAACGACCCGGCATTCCGCCCGGTGTTCGAGCTGGCTATCAGTTTGCTGGCGGTGGCGGCGTGGTTCGAGCTGTTCGATGGAGTGCAAACCATTGCCATGGGCGCTATCCGCGGGCTCAAGGATGCCCGGACCACGTTCCTGGTGGGGCTGTTCTGCTATTGGGCTATTGGTGCGCCGATGGCCTGGTTGCTGGCGTTCACCCTTGGCTGGGGCCCTACCGGGGTTTGGTGGGGGCTGGCATTGGGCCTGGCTTGCGCGTCGGTAAGCCTGACCCTGGCATTCGAATGGAAGATGCGGCGCATGTTAAAGCGTGAGCTCAAGGCAAGTTGAGTCTGCAGGAGCGAGTTCCTGGCTGGCGTATTGAACAGCTCGCTCCTGCAGGTGACGGCGACGGCTAGATAACCTGCGGTACCTTCTGCTGCTCGCCCAAGGTCAAAAACTCCACCAGGTCTGCCAGCGGCAGCGGTTTGCTGATGAAGTAGCCCTGCACCTGATCGCAGCCAAACCCCCGCAGCAAGGACAATTGCTCAGGGGTTTCGACGCCTTCGGCAACCACTTCCAGTTTCAGGTTGTGGGCCAGGTTGATCATGGCATGCACCAGCTTGCGGTTTTCTTCGCGGTCTTCCATGCCGCCGACGAAACTCTTGTCGATTTTGAGCAGCGCAATCGGCAGGCTGTTGAGATGCACGAACGATGAAAAACCGGTGCCGAAGTCGTCCAGCGAGAAGCGCACCCCCAGCCTTCCCAAGGCATCCATTGTCTGTTTGACCAGGTCACTGCGGCGCATGACAGCCGTTTCGGTCAGCTCGAATTCCAGCCACTGGGCTTCAACTGCGCGCTCGGTGATCAAGCGGCTGAGGGTCGAAAGCAACTGACTGTCCTGGAATTGGCGGAACGACAGGTTGACCGCCATGTGCAGCGCCGGCAGGCCAAGCTCGCGCAGGGTCTGCATATCGCGCAGGGCCCGGGAAATGACCCAGTAACCCAGCGGCACGATCAGCCCGCTCTGCTCGGCCAGTGGCACGAACTCGTTGGGCGCGAGCAAGCCGCGCTCGGCATGGCGCCAGCGTACCAGTGCCTCGAGCCCGACGATCTTGCCCGTGCCCAGATCCAGGCGCGGCTGGTAATGCAGTTCAAGTTCGTCACGGCGCAAGGCCCGGCGCAGCTCGCTTTCAAGGTCGGCCAGGCTTCTGGCATTGCGATTGATGCGTTCGTCGAACACATGAAAGGTGCAGCCCTGGGTGCTTTTGGCCTGCTGCATGGCAATGTGTGCGTGCCACATCAATGGGTCGGCCCCGGCGCTGGCCCGTGCATGGGCAATGCCAAGGCTGCAGCCGATCAGCAGGCTTTCACCGTCGATCCAGTAGGGCTCGGCCATGACTTCGGTGATGCGCTCGGCGATCCATTCGGCGCGCTCGGGGGCACGGCGGGTATCGATCAGCAGGGCGAATTCATCACTGCCCAGCCTGGCAAGCTGATCGCCGGCCTCGAGCTGGCTTTTGAGACGTGCGACTACTTGCAGGATCAGGCGGTCTCCCGCCTGATGCCCGAGGGCGTCGTTGGCGTGACGGAAATTGTCCAGGTCAAGGTGCCCGAGGGCGATGCCACGCCCGTCGCTTTCGGCCAGACGCACGGCCAGCAGGGTCTGGAAGCCCTGGCGGTTGGCAATGCCGGTCAGCGGGTCTTCTTCGGCCAGGCGCTGCAAGGTGTGTTCAAGCACTCCGCGCTCGCGCACATGGCGCAAACAGCGGCGCAGGACATCGGTGTTCAGGCTGGTACTGATTAACCAGTCGCTGACCCCCTGGGGAGGATCCACGGGTTCGCTGTCGAGCAACAGAACCGTGGGCATGCGACAGCGTCCCGGGGCGGGTTGCAGCGCCGGGGTGGTCAGAAGCAGTGCATTTCGATCGTGCTCGAACAGGTAGCTGACAGATTCCCAGTCCGGTGCGCACATCAGTACGACCTTGCTTCCCATGGGCGCCAGGCACTCGCGCACTAACGCTGCCCAAGATGGCTCTTCGGCCAGTAGCAGTAAACGCAAGGGTTCAACATGCTTGGACAAGCTAGCTCCCTAGACTCTGCATAATTCAGGCGATGGGCATTATGACGCGGCAATACTTAATGGTAAATGACACCGATTATCAATTACGCGCGGTCGGTGTATACCAAACGGTAGACTAAAACCCCCCGGTATCCTGCGGCAAACTAACAAAAGCGGCAAATTTAGATAGAGTGCCACGTCACACCGTCGCACGGAGGCAGCAATATCTGCTCAGCCTGTTAAAATGCCTGCCCTTTTTGCACACGACCCCTATTTTCGTCATGTCCCGACTCAATCCCCGGCAGCAAGAAGCCGTGAACTACGTCGGCGGCCCTCTTTTGGTGCTCGCCGGCGCAGGCTCCGGCAAAACCAGCGTGATTACCCGCAAAATCGCGCACCTGATTCAGAACTGCGGCATTCGTGCCCAGTACATCGTCGCCATGACGTTTACCAACAAAGCGGCGCGCGAGATGAAGGAGCGGGTGGGCACCCTGCTCAAGAAGGGCGAGGGTCGTGGCCTGACGGTGTGTACCTTCCACAATCTGGGGCTGAACATCATCCGCAAGGAGCATGCGCGGCTGGGCTACAAGCCCGGGTTCTCGATCTTTGACGAGGCCGACGTCAAAGCGCTGATGACCGATATCATGCAAAAGGAATACTCGGGCGACGACGGGGTCGACGAGATCAAGAATATGATCGGCTCGTGGAAAAACGATCTGATCCTGCCGCCCCAGGCCCTGGAAAACGCGCGCAATCCCAAGGAACAGACGGCGGCCATTGTCTACACCCACTACCAGCGCACGCTTAAAGCCTACAACGCGGTGGACTTTGACGATCTGATTCTGCTGCCGGTGAAGCTCTTCGAAGAGCACACCGACATTCGCGAAAAGTGGCAGAACAAGGTCCGCTACCTGCTGGTGGACGAGTATCAGGACACCAACGCCAGCCAGTATTTGCTGGTGAAATACCTGATCGGTACACGCAATCAGTTCACCGTTGTGGGCGACGATGACCAGTCGATCTATGCCTGGCGCGGTGCCCGCCCGGAAAACCTGATGTTGCTCAAGGACGACTATCCGTCCCTGAAAGTGGTGATGCTGGAGCAAAACTATCGCTCCACCAGCCGCATTCTGCGCTGCGCCAACGTGCTGATCTCCAACAATCCCCACGCGTTCGAGAAGCAACTGTGGAGTGAGATGGGCCATGGCGACGAAGTCCGGGTCATCCGCTGCCGCAACGAAGATGCCGAAGCCGAGCGCGTGGCTGTTGAAATTCTGACCCTGCACTTGCGCACCGATCGGCCTTACAGTGACTTTGCGATCCTGTATCGCGGCAACTATCAGGCAAAGCTGATCGAATTGAAGCTGCAACACCATCAGATCCCGTACCGCTTGTCGGGCGGGAACAGCTTCTTCGGGCGTCAGGAAGTGAAAGATCTGATGGCCTACTTTCGACTGATCGTGAACCCGGACGACGACAACGCCTTCCTGCGGGTGATCAACGTCCCGCGTCGCGAAATCGGTTCTACCACCCTCGAGAAGCTGGGCAACTACGCCACCGAGCGAAAAATCTCGATGTATGCGGCCACTGACGAGATAGGTCTGGGTGAGCATCTGGACCCCCGCTTTACCGACCGTCTGGCGCGGTTCAAGCGCTTTATGGACCGTGTGCGCGAGCAATGTTCGGGCGAAGATCCGATCGCGGCGCTGCGCAGCATGATCATGGACATCGACTACGAGAACTGGCTGCGCACCAACAGTTCCAGCGAAAAAGCTGCTGACTATCGTATGTCCAACGTCTGGTTCCTGGTCGAGGCGTTGAAAAACACCCTCGAAAAAGACGAAGACGGTGCCATGACGATCGAGGAAGCCATCGGCAAGCTGGTGTTGCGCGACATGCTCGAACGCCAGCAAGAAGAGGAAGATGGCGCCGAGGGCGTGCAAATGATGACGTTGCACGCCTCCAAAGGTCTGGAATTTCCCTACGTGTTCATCATGGGCATGGAAGAAGAGATCCTGCCGCACCGCTCCAGTATCGAAGCCGACACCATCGAAGAAGAGCGCCGGCTGGCCTATGTGGGCATTACCCGTGCACGTGAGACCCTGGCATTTACCTTTGCAGCGAAGCGCAAGCAGTACGGCGAAATCATCGATTGCGCACCGAGCCGCTTCCTGGATGAGTTGCCCCCGGACGATCTGGCCTGGGAAGGTAACGATGACACCCCCACCGAAGTGAAAGCGGTTCGCGGAAATACGGCATTGGCCGATATACGCGCCATGCTAAAACGCTAAAATTGACTATTTTTTACTCTACCTTCAGCGCATAAGCGCTATTTGAGGACGTTACGTTGGAAGCACTGCACAAGAAAATTCGCGAAGAAGGCATCGTGCTTTCCGATCAGGTTTTGAAGGTCGACGCCTTTTTGAACCATCAGATTGATCCGTACCTGATGAAGCAGATTGGCGATGAATTCGCGCGTTTGTTCAAGGATGCGGGCATCACCAAGATCGTTACCATCGAAGCATCGGGCATCGCCCCGGCGGTGATGACGGGCCTGAACCTGGGTGTACCGGTGATTTTCGCGCGTAAGCACCAGTCCCTGACCCTGACTGAAAACCTGCTGTCGGCCACGGTGTATTCGTTCACCAAGCAAACCGAAAGCACTGTGGCGATCTCTCCGCGTCACCTGACCAGCACCGATCGCGTGCTGGTGATCGACGATTTCCTGGCCAACGGCAAAGCTTCCCAGGCGCTGATTTCGATTATCAAGCAAGCGGGCGCAACGGTTGCCGGTCTGGGTATCGTGATCGAGAAGTCGTTCCAGGGCGGTCGTGCTGAACTGGACGCGCAGGGTTATCGCGTTGAATCGTTGGCACGGGTTAAATCCCTGGCTGACGGTAAAGTGACCTTTATCGACTGATACCGCTGCCCTCCCTGCAGGAGCACGCTCCTGCAGGTGACAGGTGTCAGATGCCGGTCTTTGCGGTCGCCTGCAAACCTGCCAGCAGCAGGCGCTGATACAGCTCTTCGCGCAGACCTTCGGGCTTTTCAAGCCCCATGCGCGAGAGGTGTTCGGGGAATGCTTGCGCTGCAGGTGCGTCCAGCGTGGCTTTGCCCAGTTCATAGATCTGCGTGAGTTTGAATTTGCTCTTGAGCCAGTTCAACGCCCGCAGCAGGTCTTGCTCCTGGGTGCTGAAATCGCTGCCCAGCGGGTACTCCGGGAATAAATGCGGGTGGCGCGCGGCAATCGATTGCAGGCGCTGCGGACTGTTGTCGGCAAATCGCGGATCGAGGCAAAAGTCCTTGGGCAATTTGCCGATTTGCTGTGCCTGTTCGATCAGTTCGGTCTGGAAGCGTGAATCGGTGATGGACAGCATCGCCTCGATCACATGACGATCGGTCTTGCCGCGCAGATCAGCGATGCCGTATTCGGTTATCACGATGTCGCGCAAATGCCGGGGAATGGTGCAGTGGCCATATTCCCAGACGATGTTGGAACTCACATCGCCTCCCGATTCGCGCCAGCTGCGCAGGATGATCACCGAGCGCGCGTCATGCAGCGCATGGCCCTGGGCCACAAAGTTGTATTGGCCGCCGACCCCGCTGAGTACGCGGCCGTCTTCCAGTTGATCGGCGACGGCGGCCCCGAGCAAGGTGGCGGTGAACGCGCTGTTCACAAAACGCGCATCGCGCCGCTGCAAGCGCTTCAGGTCTTCCTGGCCATACAGTTCGTTGATGTAGCTGATGGCGGTCATGTTGAATTCGCTGCGCCTGCTCAGTGGCAACTCCCTCAGGCGCTGGTAAAAGCTGGCCGGACCAAGGATGAAGCCGCCGTGTACGCTGATGCCATCGCGGTGCAGGCTTTCGTCCAGGGTGCCGGCATTGGCCTGCGTCTGACGCTCGACATCCGGGTACACCTTGCGCCGCACAATACCTGCGTCCGCCAACACCATCAGCCCGTGCACAAACATCTCGCTACAGCCATACAGGCCCCGGGCGAACGGTTCGACCCCGCCTTCGCGTTCAATCAGCGAGCGCCATGGGGTTATATCGATATCGCCGAGCAAGGCCCGGTAGCCGTCATTATCGCCCTGACGCGCGAGCAACGCGGCGCTCAGCGCATCGCCCATCGAACCAATGCCAATCTGTAGCGTGCCGCCATCACGCACCAGAGTGCTGGCGTGCAGGCCGATAAAATGGTCTTGCTGGCTCACCGGCATATTGGGGGTAGAAAACAGCGTGGTGTGCTCATCCTCGTCGATCAGCAGGTCAAAATCTTCGATGTCGAGCTCAGAGTCCCCGGGCATGTAGGGCAAGTCGCTGTGCACGTGGCCCAGTATCAGAATGGTTTCGCCCGCGGCGCGGCGTCTGGCGATCATGGGCAGTAAATCGAGGGTGACATCGGGGTTGCAGCTCAGGCTCAGGCGAGTGGCATCCAGGGGATCACGGGCGACCATCTGCGCCACCAGATTCAAGCCGTTGGCGTTGATATCGCGGGCGGCATGGCTGTAGTTGCTGCTGACGTAATCCTGTTGCGCCGCCGGGCTATTGAGCAGGCTGCCCGGCTGCATAAAGAACTGCTCGACGTGAATGTTGCCCGGCATGCTGTTGCGATGCAGGTCGGCGAGGTAATCCAGTTCGATATAGTCGCCAAACACCCGCTCCACAAAGGGCTCGAGAAAGCGGCGCTGCAAACCGTCACCCAAGGGCGGGCGACCAAGGCTCAAGGCGGTG
Organism: Pseudomonas sp. TMW22089; assembly: GCF_022496645.1. NCBI lineage: Bacteria > Pseudomonadati > Pseudomonadota > Gammaproteobacteria > Pseudomonadales > Pseudomonadaceae > Pseudomonas > Pseudomonas sp. TMW22089. Next base: position 94,519 of record NZ_SCFG01000010.1, on the reverse strand, counting down.
TAAATCGTCAGCCGGCGCTCGGGCAGCAACTTGATGCGCCGATATAGCGCGTTAACGAACCGGTTGGCCTTGCCCAGACCCAGCGGCAAGCCGAGGTGAATATGCATCGGCAAACGTGCGAGCACATCATCGACTGCGCGCTCGATCGAACAGGACTGCACCATCTGACCCTCCAAGACCATCCGTGTATAGAGATGTGACAGAGAGTGACCGGTCTTGGTTGCAAAGAGCAAGGAGGATCAAGGGCGTGCCGGAGCAAATTTCAGGCACAAAAAAGCCGCCCATCAGCGGCTTTTCTGGTGAAGATCGGCTTACTTCAAGCCGGACATCTTCTCGATGGCGCCTTTCAGTTCTTCATCGGTACAGGTCATGCACGTGCCTTTTGGCGGCATGGCGTTGATCCCGGTGATGGCCTTGGCCAGGATGCCATCGAGGCCGCCCTGGTGATCGGCACGTTCTTTCCAGGCTGCGGTGTCACCGATTTTCGGTGCGCCCAGCAAACCTGTGCCGTGGCACGCGCTGCAATGCTTGGCAATGATGTCGTCCGGGCTTTGAGCACCGCCGCCACCAGCTGAAGCGACGACATCCATGCCTTTACATTCTTCGCCCTGAACACAGACTTTGCCTACAGGCTCGAGACGTTTTGCGATGTCATCGTTTGTTGCCGCTTGAGCGTTGACTGCCCAAAGGGCCAATACAGTTGCTGGTACGGCCAGCATTTTCATAATTAGGTTCACGCGTACACCCTCAATGGTGGCTATTCACGCCCACAACCACGGTTTCGCGGGCGGCAAAAGTATAACGGTTAGCCCGCCACTCTGAAACAACCCTAAAGACAAAGGGGGAATAGAGATGGCGAAATGCAGCTGCGGATGCCTCTGCCCATAAGCAGGGCGCCTCTTTTCTTAGAAATTCGCCGGGGTGGCTGCGCTGATTAGTCGCGCTGCGACATCGAACGGATTGCGAAAACGGTGCGGCTTGGAGCTTTCGAAATAGTAGCTGTCGCCGGCTTCGAGCACGAAGGTCTCAAGACCTACGGTCAACTCCAGACGGCCTTCCACCAGGATTCCGGTTTCTTCGCCTTCGTGGGTCAGCATTTCGTCCCCGGTATCGGCGCCCGGTGGATAGATTTCGTTAAGAAATGCGATGGCCCGACTCGGATGCGCCTTGCCGACCAGTTTCATGGTCACGGCACCATCTGAAATGTCGATCAATTCATTGGCTTTGTAGACAATTTGCGTCGGTTTTTCCTGAAGGATCTCTTCGGAAAAAAATTCGACCATGGACATTGGAATGCCACTCAGCACTTTTCTCAGGGAGCTTATTGAAGGGCTCACGCTGTTTTTTTCGATCATCGAAATAGTGCTGTTAGTGACGCCCGCACGCTTGGCGAGTTCACGCTGTGACAGGCCTTTAAGTTTGCGGATGGATTGCAGTCGTTCACCGACGTCCAATGCGGGAGCCTCCTAGGGGTCAGGTTCAGGTCGAGAAGCCGCCATCATGGCGATAGCGTTCAGTATTTACAACACTTCGACTTCAAACCTGTACACCCATTTTGCTCCGCACATTGGATACAACTCATCAGTTCCCGGAATAGAGGCGCGGGGCTCGTTTCAGGTTGCAAAAAATCTGGTAAGGAATGGTGTCAGCCTTGGCCGCCACCTCACTGGCGAGGATGGTTTTGCCCCACAACTCGACGGGTGAACCGAGGCCGGCTTGCGGCACATCCGTGAGATCAATGCACAGCATGTCCATCGACACCCGCCCCAGCAGCTGGCTGCGTACACCGGCCACCAGTACCGGGGTGCCGGTGGGCGCCTGACGCGGGTAGCCATCGGCATAACCCATGGCCACTACGCCGACGCGCATTGGTCGGGTGGTGATGAATCTGGCGCCGTAGCCCACCGGCTCGCCTGCCGGCAATTCGCGTACGCAAATGACTCTGGATTCCAGGCTCATCACTGGCTGCAGGCGGGAAGCTTGAGCCTGCGGCTCTTCAAACGGGGTTGCCCCGTACAGCATGAGCCCCGGACGGACCCAGTCACTCGGGGTGGTTGGCCAGCCAAGGATCGACGGCGAGTTGCGCAAGCTGACTTCGGCAGACAAGTCCGCACGGGCCGCCTGAAACACCGCCAGCTGTTCTTCACTGCGGCTGCAGTCCAGTTCATCGGCGCGGGCGAAGTGGCTCATGAGTACGATTTTTGCCACTTTGCCGCTGGCCTGCAGGCGTTGGTAGGCGGCTTTGTAATCATGCGGGTGCAAGCCGACGCGGTGCATGCCGCTGTCGAGTTTTAACCACACCTGAATCGGTCTGGCGAGGCGGGCCTGCTCGATCGCGTCGAGCTGCCACAGCGAATGCACCACGCACCAGAAGTCGTGCTCGACGATCAGCGGCAGTTCATCTGCTTCAAAAAAACCTTCAAGCAGCAGAACAGGGGCGCGAATGCCTGCCGCGCGCAGTTCCAGGGCTTCTTCGATACAGGCAACAGCAAAGCCGTCAGCTTCAGCCTCCAGGGCCTGGGCGCAACGAACGGCGCCATGGCCGTAGGCGTCGGCCTTGATCACGGCGAGGGCTTTGGCCCCCGTCACTTCACGGGCCAGTTGGTAGTTATGACGCAGGGCTTGAAGGTCGATCAGGGCACGGGCTGGGCGCATGGCGGCGGGCTTCTAACGGCTGTTGAATAAAAAACCGGCGCCAACCCGTGGCTTGACCACGGTGGCACCGCAAGAGGGACAGTTATGACATCAAGGGTGTTATGGCAGTGCCGCGATAACCGACAGTTCCACCAGAATTTCCGGTTCACACAGCTTGGCTTCGACCGTTGCGCGTGCAGGCTGTACGCCTTTAGGCAGCCACTCGTCCCAGACACTGTTCATGCCGGCAAAGTCGGCATCGATGTTCTTGAGGTAGATGGTGACCGACAGGATGTGGCTTTTGTCGGTGCCCGCCAGGTCCAGCAGGTGCTCGATATTTTTCAGGGTTTCGCGGGTTTGTTGCTCGACCCCGGCATACATGTCATTGCCGACTTGCCCTGACAGGTAAACAGTGCCGTTGTGAGCCACGATCTGGCTCATGCGTTCATTGGTGAGCTGGCGCTGGATTGCCATGTTTTGCAGTCTCCTGGTGGTTTCCGTAACGGGAAATATCAAGGCCTTCGGCGCTGATCTGTGGCGTCTTTTTGGCCATCACGTCAGCGAGGAAGCGACCGGAGCCGCAGGCCATGGTCCAGCCGAGTGTGCCATGACCGGTGTTCAGGAACAGGTTTTTAAATGGCGTCGGGCCCACGATCGGCGTGCCGTCCGGAGTGGTCGGGCGCAGGCCGGTCCAGAAACTTGCCTGGCTCAAATCACCGCCCCGAGGATAAAGATCATTGACGATCATCTCCAGGGTTTCACGCCGGCGTGGATTGAGCGACAGGTCAAAACCGGCTATCTCGGCCATGCCGCCGACACGGATACGGTTGTCGAAACGGGTGATGGCGACTTTGTAGGTCTCATCCAGAATGGTCGAGGTGGGGGCCATGGCCGGATCGGTGATCGGGATGGTCAGCGAGTAGCCTTTGAGCGGGTAAACCGGGGCCTTGATGCCCAGTGGCTTGAGCATTTGCGGTGAGTAGCTGCCCAGGGCCAGTACGTAGCGGTCAGCGGTTTCGAGCTTGCCGTCGATCATTACGCCATTGATGCGATCGCCCGCGAAGTCCAGGTGCTGGATATCCTGACCGAAGCGGAATTCGACACCCAGGTTTTTAGCCATTTCAGCCAGGCGGGTGGTGAACATCTGACAGTCACCTGTCTGGTCATTCGGCAGGCGCAGGGCGCCGGCCAGAATGTCAGTGACACCGGCCAGTGCCGGCTCAACCCGGGCGATACCCGCACGGTCGAGCAGCTCGTAAGGCACCCCGGACTCCTTGAGTACGGCGATATCTTTGGCTGCGCCGTCCAGTTGGGCCTGGGTGCGGAACAATTGAGTGGTACCGAGGTTGCGAGCCTCGTAGGCAATACCGGTTTCGGCGCGCAGTTCATCGAGGCAGTCGCGGCTGTACTCGGACAAACGCACCATGCGCTCCTTGTTCACGGCATAGCGGCTGGCGGTGCAGTTGCGCAGCATCTGCGCCATCCACAGGTACTGGTCGATATTGGTGGTGGCCTTGATCGCCAGGGGCGCGTGGCGCTCGAGCAGCCATTTGATCGCCTTGAGCGGAACGCCCGGCGCGGCCCATGGCGATGCATAGCCCGGGGATACCTGGCCGGCGTTGGCAAAGCTGGTTTCCATCGCAACGGCTGGCTGACGGTCTACGACGACTACATCGAAACCGGCTCGGGCCAGATAATAGGCGCTGGCAGTACCAATAACGCCGCCACCCAATACCATAACTCGCATATTTATTTCCCTCATCGCGGCCAGCCGCAGACGTTTATTGTTCAAAGCGAAGATGAGCGCAGTATAAGAAGCATTTGCCAGTGGATTTCACTGTATAAAAAGCTATATTTGGCGACAATTCTCGGCCAAAACGCTTTTTACAAAGGAGATTCTCCTATGCGTACAAATCATCAGACAAAGCGTGAACTGGACAAGATCGATCGCAACATTTTGCGCATCCTGCAGGCCGATGGCCGGATCTCGTTTACCGAGCTTGGAGAGAAGGTAGGGTTGTCGACCACGCCCTGTACCGAGCGGGTACGCAGGCTGGAACGCGAAGGGATCATCATGGGCTACAACGCCCGGCTCAACCCCCAGCATTTGCAGGGCAGTTTGCTGGTGTTCGTCGAAATCAGCCTCGACTACAAGTCAGGCGATACTTTTGAAGAATTCCGCCGTGCAGTGCTGAAATTGCCCCACGTACTGGAGTGTCATCTGGTGTCGGGTGACTTCGACTATCTGGTCAAGGCGCGGATCAGCGAGATGGCCTCGTACCGCAAACTGCTGGGCGATATCTTGCTCAAACTGCCCCACGTGCGTGAGTCCAAGAGCTATATCGTGATGGAAGAGGTGAAAGAGAGCCTGAATTTGCCGATCCCGGATTGACCCCCGGGGCTCTGCAGGAGCGAGCTTGCTCCTGCAGGGGCAGGAAGGTTCTAGACCAGCACCTGGCGGGTACTGGCGATGTATTCATGCACCAGCTTCTCCGCCGAAGGATGGATCATTTCCACCGGGCGGCGGCCATTAGGGCACGGCAAGGTCGGGGTGGTGCCAAACAGACGGCAGATCAGCGGGCGCTCTTCATACACAGTGCAGCCATTGGGGCCCAGGTGTACGCAGTTCAGCTCGTCCATGGCCGCCTCTTGTTCGGCAGCGGTCTTGCGTGGCAGGCGGGCCATTTCTTCAGATGAGGTGGTCACGGGCCCGCAGCAGTCATGGCAACCCGGAACGCATTCGAACGACGGGATCTGCTGCCTGAGAAAGCGGATTTTATGACTGTTACAGCTCATCTAAGGCTCACCGGATTTGAAAAGGCCGCAGAGTCTGCCCGAAAAGCCTCACTCTAGACAGGGCCGTCCGGCTGTTCTTGCCCCGCAGGAAGGGCCGGGCTTATGCTCCGTCAAATTTTTCTAACATGAATAATCAGGATTAATCACATGAGCGCCCCGGATCCGCGCAGCCAGCACACCGCTTCTTATTACGCCGCCAGCAGTCTGCCGCAGCCCGATCATCCGGTGCTGCAAGGTGAGCATGTGGCTGATGTGTGCGTGGTGGGCGGCGGCTTTTCCGGCCTGAACACGGCGCTGGAGCTGGCCGAGCGCGGCATGAGCGTGATTGTGCTCGAAGCGCACAAGATCGGCTGGGGCGCCAGCGGGCGCAATGGCGGGCAACTGATTCGCGGCGTCGGCCACGGGCTTGAGCAGTTTGAAGGGATCATCGGCAAGGACGGTGTGCGGCAAATGAAGTTGATGGGCCTGGAGGCGGTGGAAATCGTGCGCCAGCGGGTCGAACGCTACAACATTGCCTGCGACCTGACCTGGGGTTATTGCGACCTGGCCAACAAGCCTCGCGACCTGGAAGGTTTTGCCGAAGAGGCCGAAGAATTGCGCGGCTTGGGTTATCGCCACCAGACCCGTTTGCTGCAAGCCAACGAAGTGCACAGTGTGGTGGGTTCGGACCGTTATGTCGGAGGCCTGGTCGACATGGGCTCGGGTCATTTGCACCCGCTTAACCTGGCGCTGGGTGAAGCCGCTGTCGCGACGCAATTGGGCGTGAAGCTGTTCGAAAACAGCGCGGTAACCCGGATCGATTACGGCCCTGAAGTGCGGGTGCATACGGCTCAGGGATCGGTGCGGGCCAGGAGCCTGGTGCTGGGCTGCAATGCCTATCTCAAGGATCTCAACCCGCAACTCAGTGGCAAAGTACTGCCTGCGGGCAGTTACATCATTGCCACCGAGCCGTTGAGTGAAGCCCAGGCTCATGCTTTGTTGCCGCAGAACATGGCGGTATGCGATCAGCGTGTGGCGCTGGATTATTACCGGCTTTCGGCGGACCGGCGTTTGCTGTTCGGTGGTGCCTGCCATTACTCAGGCCGCGACCCGCAGGACATCGGCGCTTACATGCGGCCGAAAATGCTCGAAGTGTTCCCGCACCTGGCCAATGTAAAAATCGATTACCAGTGGGGCGGGATGATTGGTATTGGCGCCAACCGCTTGCCGCAGATCGGTCGTCTGCCGGATCAGCCCAACGTGTATTTCGCCCAGGCGTATTCAGGACATGGGGTGAACGCCACGCACTTGGCCGGCAAGCTGCTGGCCGAGGCCATCAGCGGCCAGCAAAGCCACGGTTTTGACCTGTTCGCCAAAGTCCCGCACATCACCTTTCCGGGCGGCAAGTACCTGCGTTCGCCGTTGCTGGCGCTGGGCATGTTGTGGCATCGGCTCAAAGAGCTGGGTTAACCCGCCCCCCCCTGCAGGCGCTCGCTGCTGCCAGTCAGGTCAAGAGCGCCAGAACGGTTTGCAGCCTTCGCGCAGGGCCAGCTCCGGGCTCAAACCCACGTCCCGCAGCTGCTGTGCATCCAGCTGGAGCAAGGCCCGGCGGGTGCGTGAGCGGTGACAGAACAGGCCCCAGCGGCTTAAAGCGGCAGGTGAACTGACGACCTGAAAAGATTCGTGCTCAGCCTGTAATTGCGGGCCGTGTAACGTCAGACGCACATCGCTTAAACCATTCATTCGCCAGCTCCTTTTGACTCGGTTGCTATGAGTCAGCATGATGGCCTTGCGTCAAAAACCATGACAGATTCAGCAAACTGTTTTTATATGCATACAGATTCGTCTTTTTAGAGCCTGAATCCTCGGTTTATAGCCCATCTGTACCGGTCAATCTTTCGAGAGCACCGCCATGACCCTATACGTCAACCTCGCCGACCTGCTCGGTACGCGCATCGAACAGGGCTTTTATCGCCCCGGCGACCGCTTGCCTTCAGTGCGTGCATTAAGCGCCGAACATGGTGTGAGCCTGAGTACGGTGCAGCAGGCGTATCGGTTGCTGGAGGACAATGGCCTGGCTTCGCCGCGCCCCAAGTCCGGATACTTTGTACCGATGGAGCGCCAGTTGCCGGCCTTGCCGGGCATGGGCAAGCCCGCTCAGCGGCCGGTGGAAATTTCCCAGTGGGAGCAGGTGCTGGAACTGGTGCGCTCGGTGCCGCAAAAGGATGTGATTCAACTGGGGCGCGGCATGCCCGACGTTACTGTGCCGACCATCAAGCCTTTGTTGCGCAGCCTGGCGCAAATCAGTCGCCGCCTGGACTTGCCCGGCCTGTATTACGACAACGTCTACGGGGTGCTGGCCCTGCGCGAGCAACTGGCGCGCCTGCTGCTCGACTCGGGCTGTCAGTTGAGCCCCGACGAGATAGTGATCACCACTGGCTGCCATGAAGCGCTGTCATGCAGTATTCGGGCGGTGTGTGAGCCGGGAGATATTGTGGCGGTCGATTCGCCGAGCTTTCACGGCGCCATGCAAACCCTCAAAGGGTTGGGCATGAAGGCGCTGGAGATACCCACCGACCCGCTGACCGGCATCAGCCTGGATGCGCTGGAGCTGGCGCTGGAGCAGTGGCCGATCAAGGCAATCCAGATCACCCCCAGTTGCAACAATCCGCTGGGCTACATCATGCCCGAGGCGCGCAAACGGGCCTTGGTGACCCTGGCCCAGCGCTTTGACGTGGCCATTATCGAAGACGATGTCTACGGTGAGCTGGCCTACACCTACCCTCGCCCGCGGACCATCAAGTCGTTCGACGATGACGGTCGGGTGCTGCTGTGCAGCTCGTTCTCCAAGACCCTGGCCCCGGGCCTGCGGGTAGGCTGGGTCGCGCCGGGCCGTTATCTGGAGCGGGTGCTGCACATGAAGTACATCTCCACCGGCTCCACCGCGCCGCAGCCGCAGCTGGCGGTTGCCGACTTTTTGAAAAACGGTCATTTCGAGCCGCACCTGCGCAAAATGCGCACCCAATATCAGCGCAATCGCGATTTGATGCTGGGCTGGATCAGCCGCTACTTTCCACCCGGTACCCGCGCCAGCCGGCCTCAGGGCAGTTTTATGCTGTGGCTTGAACTGCCCGAGGGGTTTGATAGCTTGCGCCTCAATCGCGCGCTGCTTGAGCAGGGGGTGCAGGTCGCGGTGGGCAGCATCTTTTCTGCCTCGGGCAAGTACCGTAATTGCTTGCGCATGAACTACGCTGCCAAGCCAACGCTGCAGATTGAAGAGGCCGTGCGCAAGGTCGGTGAAACGGCCAGCAAATTGTGGGCTCAGGCGGCCGGTCACGCGGACAGTTGAACGGGGCACCGTACGTTGAAATCACTCTGCATGTTGTTTTTCGCGCTGTTGCTGGGAGGTTGTAGCACCTTGGATGTACCTCGAGAGTCAAGTCAGGCTACCCCCGCGGTGGATTCATCCTTTGGCCGCTCGATCATGGCTCAGGCGGCGCCCTACCGGGGCCGCTCGGGGTTCCGTTTATTGCCCAACAGCGGCGAAGCCTTCCGGGCCCGGGCAGAGCTGATCCGCAATGCGCAGAGCAGTCTTGATCTGCAGTACTACATCGTCCACGACGGGCTGAGTACGCGGATGCTGGTTGATGAGCTGCTCAAGGCGGCAGATCGCGGGGTGAGGGTACGACTGCTGCTCGACGACACCGCCAGCGATGGCCTGGACGATATTCTGGCCACCCTGGCGGCCCATCCCAATATTCAGGTCCGCCTGTTCAATCCGCTGCAATTGGGACGTGGCACGGGGGTGACCCGGGCGATGGGCCGGCTATTCAATCTTTCGCGCCAGCACCGGCGCATGCACAACAAGCTGTGGCTGGCCGATAACAGTGCGGCGATTGTCGGCGGGCGGAATTTGGGCGATGAGTATTTCGATGCTCAGCCGGATCTGAATTTCACCGACATCGACCTGCTCGGAGTGGGGCCGGTGGCTGAGCAACTGGGGTACAGCTTCGATCAATACTGGAACAGTGCCCTGAGCCAGCCCATTGGTGATTTTGTTTCGGCACGGCTGTCCCGGTCGGAGCTGGCCAGGGCGCGGGAAAAACTCGAGGCGTCGCTCAAACTGGCACAACAACGCAACAACACGCTGTACCAGCAACTGGCTTCGTATGAAACCAGCCCGCAGCTGGATACCTGGCGCAAAGAGCTGATCTGGGCCTGGGGTCAGGCCTTGTGGGATGCACCGAGCAAGGTGCTGGCCAAGGACGAGCCGGATCCGCATTTGTTGCTGACCACGCAACTGGCGCCGGAACTGGCCGGGGTGAACAAAGAGCTGATTCTGGTCTCGGCCTACTTTGTGCCGGGTGAAACCGGGCTGGTGTACCTGACGGGCCGTGCGGATGCCGGGGTCGATGTACGTTTATTGACCAACTCCCTGGAAGCCACGGACGTGCCGGTGGTGCATGGCGGCTATGCCCCCTATCGCAAGGCGTTGCTGGAGCATGGGGTCAAGCTCTTTGAGCTGCGGCGCCAGCCCGGCAGCCACCCGGGCAGCGGTCCGCATCTGTTTAAACACGGGATGAGCAGCGATTCGAGCCTGCACAGCAAGGCGATGATTTTCGACGGGCAAAAATCCTTTATCGGCTCGTTCAATTTCGACCCGCGTTCGGGCTTGTGGAACACCGAGGTCGGGGTGCTGGTGGACAGCCCGCAGCTGGCGGACGAGGCGCGCAAGCTGGCGTTGCAGGGCATGTCGCCGGCCTTGAGCTACGAGCCGACCCTGGAGCAGGGCAAGATCGTCTGGGTAACCGAAGACAATGGCCGGTTACATGCGTTGAGCCACGAGCCGGGCAACTGGTGGCGCCGGCTGAACGCCTGGTTCAGCAAGAGCGTGGGGCTGGAGAAAATGTTATAACCACCCAGGCCCCTCTGCAGGCGCGTGTTTTATGCGGCTGTTTGCTCTGCGCCAAAGGCGCCCTGGCGCAACACCAGGATCACCAGCACCAAGGCTCCGGCGGCCATGAACAGCGGCAAGGCATGGCCGCTGATCCACTGGCTGCCAGCACCTGCGGCCAGCGGCCCGATCAGGCAGCCAATGCCCCATAGCTGTGCAATGTGGGCATTGGCACGTACCAGCGCGTCGTCACGGTAGCGCTCACCGATCAGAATCAACGACAGGGTGAACAGGCCGCCTGCGCTGGCGCCGAAAATCACCCACAGCGGCCAGATCAACAGGGTATTGAGCAACAATGGCACCGCCAGGCTCGACAGCATCAGCAGCACCGCGCAACCGGTGAACAACGAACGCCGGGACAGGCGGTCGGCCAGCGCACCAATCGGCAGTTGCAGCAGGGCATCGCCCACCACCACGGTACTGACCATTGCCAGGGCGATGTCGGCGGTAAAGCCCTGACGCAGGCAATAGACCGGCAGCAGGGTCAGAATCATGGCTTCAAAGGCCGCAAATAACCCTACAGCCCAGGCGATGGCCGGCAAGCCTCGACAGAACTCCAGCAAGTCCTTGAAGGTCACGCTGTACGCTTCGGTGACGGGGGCGCCATCGCGGCCCATCAGCAGCAAGGGGGCCAGCGTCAGCAGAGCTACGCCGATCCAGAATCCGTAGTCCTCTTCAGAGCCAACCAGGCCCAATAGCAGGGGCCCGGAGAGTTGGCTCAAGGCGTAGGCCGAGCCATACAGTGCGACCAGGCGGCCGCGCCATTGTTCGACCACCAGTTGGTTGATCCAGCTTTCACCGAGAATAAAAATGATCGTGAGCACTACCCCGATCAGCAGTCGCAGCACCAGCCACACCGGGTAGCTGGGCAGCAACGCCAACAGCCCGATGGACAGCGCGCCACACCACAAACACAGACGCATCAGGGCTGGCGTACCAAAGCGCGAGGCCAGTTTGCTGGCCAGGCTGGCGCCCACCAGCACGCCGATTGCCGGCATGGCTGCCATCACGCCAATTGCGAACCCGCCGTAACCCCAGCTTTCGAGCCGGAACGACACCAGCGGCATGCTCACGCCCAGCGCCAGGCCGACGCTGAGTACCGAGGCCAGTACGGCGAAGTAAGTCGCCCAACGCATCGCTGTGCTCCTGTGGATAACTGGAAATAAAGGTTTGAAACAAATGTGGGAGCGGCTGCTCGCGATGCTAGCACCGGGGTCCATAGCGCAGACCGGGTGCGATCATCGCGGGCAAGCCCGCTCCCACAGGGTGTTACCAGTGTTGTGTTACAGCTTGATCCAGGTGGATTTCAGCTCGGTGTATTTGTCGAATGCGTGCAGCGACTTGTCACGGCCGTTACCCGACTGTTTGAAGCCGCCAAACGGAGCGGTCATGTCGCCGCCATCGTATTGGTTGACCCATACGCTACCGGCGCGCAGGGCTTTGGCAGTCAGGTGAGCCTTGGAGATATCGGCTGTCCAGACTGCAGCCGCCAGGCCATATGGCGTGTCGTTGGCAATCTGGATCGCTTCTGCGGCGCTGTCGAAGGCGATAACCGACAAGACCGGGCCAAAAATTTCTTCCTGGGCGATTTTCATCGCGTTGCTCACACCGTCGAAAATGGTCGGCTCAACGTAGGTGCCACCGGTTTCCTGCAGGATTCGTTTGCCACCGGCAACCAGTTTGGCGCCTTCGCTGTGGCCGGCTTCGATGTACGACAGCACAGTGTTCATTTGCTGAGTGTCGACCAGGGCGCCCACGGTGGTGGCCGGGTCCAGCGGATTGCCCGGCTTCCAGTCCTTGAGCGCTTCGATCACCAGCGGCAGGAATTTGTCTTTGATGGAGCGCTCGACCAGCAGGCGCGAACCTGCGGTACAGACTTCGCCCTGGTTGAAGGCGATGGCGCTGGCAGCGGATTCGGCAGCGGCTTGCAGGTCGGGAGCATCGGCGAAGACGATGTTCGGGCTCTTGCCGCCGGCTTCGAGCCAGATGCGCTTCATGTTGGATTCGCCGGAATAGATCATCAACTGCTTGGCGATTTTGGTCGAACCGGTAAACACCAGGGTGTCGACGTCCATGTGCAAGGCCAGGGCTTTGCCGACAGTGTGGCCGTAACCTGGCAGGACGTTCAGGACGCCAGCCGGAATGCCGGCTTCAACGGCCAGTGCCGCAATGCGGATGGCTGTCAGTGGCGATTTTTCGGAGGGCTTGAGGATTACCGAGTTACCGGTCGACAGCGCCGGGCCGAGCTTCCAGCAGGCCATCATCAACGGGAAGTTCCACGGCACGATGGCGGCGACTACGCCGACCGCTTCGCGGGTCACCAGACCCAACTGGTCGTGGGGGGTGGCGGCGACCTCGTCGTAAATCTTGTCGATGGCTTCACCGCTCCAGCTCAGCGCACCGGCTGCACCGGGGACGTCGATGTGCAGCGAGTCGCTGATCGGCTTGCCCATGTCCAGGGTTTCAAGCAGGGCCAGTTCTTCGGCGTTTTGCTTGAGCAGATCGGCAAAGCGGATCATGGCGGCTTTGCGCTTGGCCGGTGCCAGGCGCGACCAGACGCCCGACTCAAAGGTTTTGCGTGCCACTTCTACGGCGCGCTGGGCGTCAGCTGCATCGCAGCTGGCAACTTTGCCCAGCAAGCGGCCGTCGACCGGGCTGAGACACTCGAACGTTTCATTGGAGACCGCGTCGGTGTATTCACCGTTGATGTAGGCGCGACCTTCGATTTTCAGCTGTTTGGCCCGTTGTTCCCAATCAGCACGCGTCAGGGTGGTCATTCGAGTGTCCTCCTCTTATTAAGAATTGCAGCGCTCAGGCTTTGGCATGGCGCGTCATGGATGCTGTCCGATTCACTAAAGTGATCAGTACGAGACATCCGCCACCCTAAACCAGTGGCCCTGGAACTTTCAATATATTTGACACATGTGTCGCAAACGGCAAGGCTTGTTCGTTTTAATAAACATCAGCTTTTGTCTTTCTGACCACACACGCAGCAATTTCGGGGGTACAAAAATAATGAGCATTGCCACAATCGTCGACTTCAGCACTGCCAAAACCCAGGCTGACCGATTCAGTCCTGCGCCGGAAAAAGTGCTCAAGGGTAATCCGGAGCAAGTTGTCCACAACCATTACGACAGCCCTTGCGGGCAGATGAGCGCGGGGGTGTGGGAAGGTGCTGTGGGGCACTGGACGGTCAATTACACCGAGCATGAATATTGCGAAATTCTGCAGGGCGTTTCAGTTCTGCGTGACCAGGAAGGTAACGCCAAGACCCTGCGGGCCGGTGACCGTTTTGTCATCCCTGCCGGCTTCAGTGGCACGTGGGAAGTGCTGGAGCCATGTCGCAAAGTTTACGTCGTGTTTGAACACAAACCCTGAGCCGATAGATGGCGGCTGAGGATCGTGGCGCAGGAGGGGCAATGGTGACCATGAAACTGAGTCAGGCCGGGAAATGCAGGGAAGTGCCGGTCTCACGTTGAACCGTCAGCGCTGAGCAACAAAAAAGGCCCGTATCGTGAGATGCGGGCCTTTTTTGTAAGAAGTAAAACCAATTACTTGATTTTGGCTTCTTTGTAGATCACGTGCTTGCGAACCCGCGGATCGAATTTTTTGATTTCGATTTTGTCCGGAGTGGTGCGCTTGTTCTTATCTGTGGTGTAGAAATGGCCTGTACCAGCGCTCGACACCAAACGGATCAATTCACGCATGATTAGCTCCCTTAGATCTTGCCATCGCGGCGGATTTCGGCCAGCACGACAGTGATGCCACGCTTGTCGATGATGCGCATGCCTTTAGCAGATACGCGCAGACGAACAAAACGTTTCTCTTCTTCAACCCAGAAGCGGTGATGCTGCAGGTTCGGCAGGAAACGACGACGGGTTTTGTTATTTGCGTGGGAAATGTTATTCCCAGTCACCGGACCCTTACCGGTAACTTGACAGACTCTCGACATGCCTCAGCCCTCTAAAACCACATGCCCAACCCGGCATGGGTTGGCCGCTTAATCTCTCAGTCATGGCGCCAGGCGCCGCGTTTCTTTAAGGGTCTTACCGGCTACACCTACAAACGAAGGAACCGGGCCCCTAGAAAAGAGCGCTGCTTTATACCAGAAAGACTAAAGAGCAACAACACGAACTGTGGTTTGCTGTAATTAATTAAGTCGGCAGTCTAACGGCATTTCGCGCTAAAGCCTATGCCTGCTTGGGTTTTACCGCTCGTCGCGAGATGAAAGGTTTCAGTGCGAAAATTGCGCTTTATTGCAGTCGGCGACGGCCGCGACAAGGGCGGACGGGTCTTGATATGGCCGAAAACACCCCCGTTTCGAGCTCTGCAGGCGCCTTCGGCAGCCACTACAGGGAACGGATCGTATTAAAAAGTAGTCATTTGTCCATCAGGTCACTAGGGTTAGTCTTTTCCAGACTGCACCTGCAGATGGGCCACATCGACTTGCAAAGGAAACAGATCATGCGCCTCGCTGCCGCCCCCTTATTGCTTACCTTTTGCCTGAGTCCGCTGGTTCAGGCGGCCACCTTGAGTGTTTGCACCGAGGCCAGCCCCGAAGGGTTCGATGTGGTGCAGTACAACTCGCTCACGACCACCAATGCCTCGGCAGACGTGCTGATGAATCGTCTGGTGGATTTTGATGCCCGGGCTGCCAGGCTGGTGCCGAGTCTGGCGCAAAGCTGGTCAGTGTCCCCTGACGGTCTTGTGTACGACTTCAAATTACGCCCCGGGGTCAAGTTTCACAGCACGCCTTATTTCACCCCGAGCCGTGAACTGAATGCCGATGACGTGCGCTTCAGCTTCGAGCGCATGCTTGATCCGGACAATCCGTGGCACAAGGTGGCGCAAAGCGGTTTCCCCCATGCGCAGTCCTTGCAACTGCCGCAGCTGGTGAAAAAGATCGAAACCCCGGACCCGTTGACCGTGCGCTTTACCCTCAGCCATCCGGATTCAACGTTCCTGCCGGCGCTGAGTATGGGCTTTGCATCGATCTATTCGGCCGAATATGCCGACAAACTGCTCAAGGCCGGAACGCCGGAGCTGATGAACAGCCAGCCGATCGGTACCGGGCCTTTTGTGTTCTCGCGCTTCCAGAAAGACGCGGTGGTGCGTTACAAGGCCAACCCGGACTATTTCGCGGGCAAGCCGGCCATTGACGGGCTGATTTTTGCCATCACCCCGGACGCCAACGTGCGTCTGCAGAAATTGCGCCGCAATGAGTGCCAGATTGCCCTCTCGCCCAAACCGCTGGATGTGGATGCCGCCACCAAGGACCCGGCGTTGAGCGTTGCGCAAACCCCGGCCTTCATGACTGCTTTTGTGGCCATCAATAGTCAGCATCCGCCACTGGACAAGCCCCAGGTGCGGCAGGCGATCAATCTGGCCTTCGATAAAGACACTTACCTCAAGGCGGTGTTCGAGAACGGTGCACAGACCGCCAATGGCATCTATCCGGCCACGACCTGGAGCTATGCCAAAGATTTGCCGGGCTATGCCCATGATCCGCAAAAAGCCAAAGAGCTGCTGGCCAGTGCAGGCTTCAAGGACGGCTTTAAAACCACCATCTGGACCCGGCCGACCGGTAGCGTGCTGAACCCGAACCCAAGCCTTGGGGCGCAGTTGCTGCAGGCGGACCTGGGCAAGGTGGGCATCAAGGCGGACATCCGGGTGATTGAATGGGGCGAATTGATCCGTCGCGCCAAAGCGGGTGAGCACGACCTGTTGTTCATGGGCTGGGCCGGTGATAACGGCGACCCGGACAACTTCCTGACTCCGCAGTTTTCATGCGCCGCGGTGAAGTCCGGGACCAACTTTGCGCGTTATTGCGACAAGACCCTGGACAGCCTGATCAGTGAGGGCAAAACCCTCACCGACCAGGACAAGCGCAGCGCGCTGTATCAAAAGGCCCAGGCCCTGATTCAGCAGCAGGCGCTGTGGCTGCCGCTGGCACACCCAACGGCCTACGCGCTTACCCGTAAAGACGTACAGGGTTATCAGGTGAGTCCGTTCGGGCGTCAGGACTTTTCGACGGTCAGCATCAAGCCCTGAGTGTCACATCCAGCCATGTTCGACCATTGAGAGCGGCTCACCGTCGCCAACGATAAAGTGATCCAGAACCCGCACTTCGATCAGGTCCAGCGCATCGCTCAGGCGCTTGGTCAGGGTGCGGTCGGCCTGGCTGGGCTCGGTGACACCCGAGGGGTGGTTGTGGCAAAAAATCACCGCTGCGGCGTTATGTGCGAGGGCGCGCTTGACCACCTGGCGCGGGTACACGCTGGCACTGTCGATGGAGCCCCTGAACAGTACTTCAAAGGACAGCATCCGGTGTTTGGAGTCCATAAACAGGCAGCCAAACACTTCGTGGAGTTCGTGACGCAGTAACGACTTGAGATAGTCACGAACGGCCTGCGGGCTCTCTAGCGCCGAGTCCCGGCGCAGGCGCTCGGCCAGGTGCCGGCGGCTCATCTCCAGTACCGCCTGCAACTGGCTGAACTTGGCCAGCCCGAGCCCCAGCTGGCGACAGAACCCGGCGAGGTCGGCTTCGAGCAAGGCCCTCAGGCTGCCGAATTCAGCGAGTAAATGCCGTGCCAGGTCGACCGCGCTTTTGCCCGAGACCCCGGTGCGCAGGAAGATTGCCAGCAGTTCGGCGTCGGAAAGACTGGATGCTCCGTGTTCTAAAAGCTTCTCGCGCGGCCGCTCTGCTGCCGGCCAATCCCTGATGCTCATAACACCTCCATGTATGTGGGCGCCGCTGTTCCCTGGCAGGCGCTGTGTTATCTTAGCCCATCATTTTTGCGTGGCATTTGGCCATTTTCCGCGCAGTCATCATCGAACTAGAAGGCAGGCCTATGCAGCGGCTGTATCGAAAACGCATTGTTTTGGGCGTCGGCGGCGGCATCGCGGCTTACAAGAGTGCAGAGCTGGTTCGCCGTTTGCTGGATCAAGGCGCCGAAGTGCGGGTTGTCATGACCCGTGGCGGTAGCGAGTTCATCACTCCGCTGACCATGCAGGCCCTGTCCGGGCACCCGGTTCACCTGGACTTGCTGGACCCGGCGGCTGAAGCCGCGATGGGCCATATCGAGCTGGCCAAGTGGGCTGACCTGGTACTGATCGCGCCAGCCACGGCTGACCTGATCGCCCGTCTTGCCCAGGGCCTGGCCAATGATCTGCTGACCACCCTGGTGCTGGCCACTGACGCGACGGTCGCCATTGCGCCGGCGATGAATCAGGCCATGTGGCGTGATCCGGCCACCCAGGCCAACACCCGATTGCTTGAAACCCGCGGCCTGCGCGTGTTTGGTCCGGCTTCCGGAAGCCAGGCCTGCGGTGACGTGGGCTTTGGCCGCATGCTTGAGGCCGATGATCTGGTGCACTGCGCCGCCGAGTGTTTTCAGCGTCAGGTATTGACCGGCAAGCATGTACTGATTACGGCCGGCCCGACCCAGGAAAACATCGACCCGGTGCGCTATATCACCAACCACAGCTCCGGAAAAATGGGCTTTGCCCTGGCTGAAGCGGCGGTTGAGGCCGGTGCCCGGGTAACCTTGATTACCGGGCCGGTGCACTTGCCGACCCCGGACCGGGTGAGCCGGATCGATGTGGTCAGTGCCCGCGATATGCTCGCGGCCTGTGAAGCGGCGATCCCCTGTGACGTGTTTATTGCGTCCGCTGCAGTCGCGGATTACCGCCCGGAAGTCGTTGCCCCGCAGAAACTCAAGAAAGACCCTACCAAGGGTGACGGCCTGTTGCTGCAGATGGTGCGCAATCCAGACATTCTGGCCACCATCGCTTCGCGCCCTGACCGCCCTTTTAGTGTCGGCTTTGCCGCAGAGACCGAGCACTTGCTCGATTACGCCGCGCGCAAGCTCAAAGACAAAAACCTCGACCTGATTGTGGCCAACGATGTGGCTAACCCCAGCATCGGCTTCAACAGCGAAGAAAACGCCTGCAGCGTGATTGACCGTCAACTGCATGCCACTGTGTTTGCCCAGACCAGCAAGGGCAAAATTGCCCGCCAGCTGATCACTTTTATCGCCGAACGTCTGAACCAGGTTTAACTCGTATGCACGCTTTGCAAGCCAAAATCCTCGATCCACGCATTGGTAGCGAATTTCCGCTGCCGCAGTACGCCACGCCCGGCTCCGCCGGTCTTGATCTGCGCGCCATGCTTAAACAAGACACCGTTCTGGAACCGGGCCAGACCCTGTTGATCCCGACCGGTCTGTCGGTATACATCGGTGATCCGGGCCTGGCGGCGCTGATCCTGCCGCGCTCCGGCCTGGGTCATAAGCACGGCATCGTGCTGGGTAACCTGGTCGGCCTGATCGACTCCGATTATCAGGGCGAACTGATGGTTTCGTGCTGGAACCGTGGTCAAACCGCCTTCAACATCACCATCGGTGAGCGTATTGCTCAGCTGGTGCTGGTGCCGGTGGTGCAGGCGCACTTTGAGCTGGTCGAAGAATTCGACGAAAGCCAGCGTGGCGCTGGCGGCTTCGGTCATTCCGGCAGCCTCTGATCGTACTCAGGTCAGGCGCCCTGCCTGACCTGACTCGTTAGCGTGGTAATTCAGGATGAAGCTCGCGCCAATGCAGTCACTCTGTTTATTGCCAAAATCGATGGCAGCCTTGTGCCATACGCCCCGTAATGCCAACTGGCCTCACGAACTCTCGCGTCAAAACGCCGTCCAAAGCCACAGCTTATGCTCGACCGCTCCCCGTCAACCGGTGAATGCTCGCCGTAGGGCAAGGTCGACGTTCGTGTGCCTGGCAGTTTCAGTGCACACCCCGAATTCTCAGAAAATGGAGCATCCTTTTTAATGAGCAGCCAAGCTTCGGTCGCGCCGCAATTCCCTGACAGCATCTTCCGCGCCTATGACATTCGCGGTGTGGTGCCTGAAACCTTGACCGCTGAAACTGCCTACTGGATTGGCCGTGCCATTGGCGCCGAAAGCCTGGCCCAGGGTGAGCCCCATGTATCGGTGGGGCGTGACGGGCGGTTGTCGGGTCCGGAACTGGTGGAGCGTTTGATTCAGGGTGTGGCCGACAGCGGTTGCCATGTCAGCGATGTAGGCCTGGTACCGACGCCGGCGCTGTATTACGCGGCCAGCGTGCTGAGGGGCAAGTCGGGGGTGATGCTCACGGGCAGCCATAACCCGTCCAACTACAACGGCTTCAAGATCGTGATCGCTGGCGACACCCTGGCCAACGAGCAAATACAGGCGCTGCATACCCGCCTCAAGAGCAATGATCTGACTTGGGGGGAAGGCAGCATCACCCGGGTTGAGATTTTGCCGCGCTACTTCGATGAAATTACCGGGGACATCAAGCTGGCCCGGCGTCTTAAAGTGGTGGTCGACTGTGGTAACGGTGCGGCAGGCGTGATTGCCCCGCAACTGATCGAAGCCCTGAATTGCGAAGTGATCCCGTTGTTCTGCGAGGTGGACGGTAATTTCCCCAACCACCACCCGGACCCGGGCAAGCCCGAGAATCTGCTGGACCTGATCGCCAAGGTTAAAGAAACCAATGCCGACCTTGGCCTGGCCTTTGATGGCGACGGCGACCGTGTCGGTGTCGTGACCAATACCGGCACCATGGTGTTCCCGGATCGCTTGCTGATGCTGTTCGCTCAGGATGTGCTGGTGCGCAACCCGGCTGCCGAGATCATTTTTGATGTGAAATGCAGCCGTCGTCTGGCGCCCTGGATCGAAGAATGTGGCGGTCGGCCACTTATGTGGAAGACCGGTCATTCGTTAATCAAAAAGAAGATGAAGGAAACCAGTGCCTTGCTGGCCGGAGAAATGAGCGGGCATATCTTTTTCAAAGAGCGCTGGTTCGGTTTTGATGACGGTATTTACAGTGCTGCGCGCCTGCTGGAGATCCTCAGCAAGCGCCAGGCGACAGCCGAAGAGCTGTTTGAGACCTTCCCCAACGATATTTCTACGCCAGAGATCAATATCGATGTGACGGATGAGAGCAAATTCAGCATCATTGACGCCCTGCACGATGCCCAATGGGGTGAAGCCGCCGAGCTGACCACCATTGATGGTGTTAGGGTCGACTATCCACACGGCTGGGGCCTGGTTCGCGCCTCCAACACCACTCCGGTGCTGGTGCTGCGATTCGAGGCAGAGACCGAGGCCGAACTGCAACGTATCAAGGATGTCTTTCACGCCCAATTGAAGCGTGTGGCGCCTGATCTCCAACTACCGTTTTGATCGATTTGTTCTACCGGAGCCCTGAATGACCCTCGAACGTGATGCCGCCTCCAACGTCGCCAAGGTTTTGTCCGAAGCGCTGCCCTATATTCGCCGTTACGTCGGTAAGACGCTGGTGATCAAGTACGGCGGCAACGCTATGGAAAACGATGAGCTGAAAACCGGGTTTGCCCGCGACATCGTGTTGATGAAGGCCGTGGGTATCAATCCGGTCGTGGTCCATGGTGGCGGTCCGCAAATCGGTGATTTGCTCAAGCGCCTGTCCATCGAGAGCCATTTCATCGACGGTATGCGGGTCACAGACTCGCAAACCATGGATGTGGTTGAAATGGTGCTCGGCGGCCATGTGAACAAAGAGATCGTCAACCTGATCAACCGCCATGGCGGTAGCGCCATAGGCCTGACCGGTAAAGACGCCACGCTGATCCGGGCCAAGAAAATGGTGGTTACCCGCCAGACACCGGAAATGACCAGCCCGGAAATCATCGATTTCGGGCATGTGGGCGAAGTGGTCGGGATCAACACGGACCTGCTGAACATGCTGACCAAGGGTGATTTCATCCCGGTAATTGCGCCGATTGGCGTGGGTGAAAACGGCGAGTCCTACAACATCAACGCGGATCTGGTGGCGGGTAAGGTCGCCGAAGCGCTGAAAGCTGAAAAGCTTATGTTGCTGACCAATATCGCGGGCCTGATGGACAAGCAGGGCAAGGTGCTGACCGGGCTGACCACTGCCCAGGTGGATGACCTGATTGCCGATGGCACCATCTACGGTGGCATGCTGCCCAAGATCCGCTGCGCGCTGGAAGCCGTGCAAGGTGGCGTGACCACTGCGCACATCGTCGACGGTCGTGTACCGAACGCGGTGCTGCTGGAAATCTTCACCGATACCGGTGTCGGTACCCTGATTACCAACAGCAAGACGGTTTAAGCAAAACCAGAAAAGCCCCGTCCGGCGATTGCCGGGCGGGGCTTTTTTTTGGCTGTGCGGACTAGATCCCGTACTGCGCCCGATAGGCTTCAACGGCTGGCAGGTATTGCTTGAGCGTTTCGTCTTCGGCCAGGTACTGCAGCACCTGGTTCAAGGAAACGATGCTGACCACAGGAATACCAAAGTCACGCTCGACTTCCTGAATGGCTGACAGCTCGCCATTGCCACGCTCCTGACGGTTCAGGGCAATCAGCACGCCTGCGGCTTTGGCGCCCTGGGCCTGGATGATCTGCATGACTTCACGGATGGCGGTGCCGGCGGTGATCACGTCGTCGATGATCAGGATATTGCCTTCGAGCGGCGAGCCGACCAGGCTGCCACCTTCGCCGTGGGCTTTGGCTTCTTTGCGGTTGAAGCACCATGGCAGGTCGCGGTCATGGTGTTCTGCCAGGGCCACTGCGGTGGTTGCCGCCAGTGGAATGCCTTTGTAGGCCGGGCCAAACAGGACGTCGAAGGAGATACCGCTGTCAACGATGGCGGCAGCGTAGAAACGCCCCAGTTGAGCCAGTGCGGAGCCGGTGTTGAACAGGCCGGCATTGAAGAAGTAAGGACTGGTGCGCCCGGACTTCAGGGTGAACTCACCGAAGCGCAAAACGCCGCGATCGATGGCAAAACGGATGAAGTCGCGCTGATACGCTTGCATGTAAAGGCCCCAGATGCCACGGATTTAGCTAATTGGTTAGACGGCGTGTATCATACACGCACGTGATTTTTGGGGCCATTTATGCGGATCATCAGTGTGAACGTCAATGGTATTCAGACGGCAGTCGAGCGCGGTTTGCTCAGTTGGCTGCAAGCTCAGAATGCCGACGTTATCTGCCTGCAGGACACCCGCGCCTCCGCCTTTGAACTGGACGATCCAGCCTACCAGCTGGATGGCTACTTTCTTTATGCCTGCGAAGCTGAAGTCCCTGCCCAAGGCGGTGTGGCTTTGTATTCGCGCTTGCAACCGAAAGCAGTCATCACTGGGCTTGGCTTCGAGACGGCCGATCGCTACGGGCGCTACCTGCAAGCCGATTTCGATAAGGTCAGCATCGCGACCTTGCTGCTCCCTTCGGGGCAGAACGGCGATGAAGACTTGAATCAAAAATTCAAGCTAATGGACGACTTTGCACGCTATCTGGATAAGCAGCGTCGCAAGCGTCGTGAGTACATCTACTGCGGCTCGCTGTATGTGGCGCAGCAGAAACTCGACATTAAAAACTGGCGTGACAGCCAGCAATCTCCTGGTTTCCTGGCGCCTGAGCGGGCCTGGATGGACGAGATTGTCGGCAATATGGGCTATGTCGATGCCCTGCGTGAAGTTAGTCGTGAAGGCGATCAGTACAGCTGGTGGCCGGATAACGAACAGGCCGAGATGCTTAATCTGGGCTGGCGTTTCGACTACCAGTTGTTGACACCGGGTCTGCGCCGCTTCGTACGAAGCGCTCGCCTGCCGCGTCAGCCACGCTTCTCGCAACATGCGCCATTGATCGTGGACTACGACTGGACACTGACTATCTAGGTGTTTTTTCGAAGCCACAAAAAAGCCGACATCGCTGTCGGCTTTTTTGTGGGTGCTGGTTTACTTGATCGGGCGCCAGGTGAAGGGGTAGCGGTATACCACTCCGTCATTGGCCTTGACGCCGGCAATCACCACCAGCACCACTGCGCCGATCAGGACCAGGCCGAGCAGGGCGAAACCGATCAGAACAAACATCAGCACGTAGCAAATGGCCGAAGCAATCGCCACGGTGATCTGAAAGTTCAGGGCTTCCTTGCCCTGGTCATCGATGAACGGATCGCTTTCACGCTTTACCTGCCACAGGATCAGCGGGCCGATCAGGCTGCCAAACGGAAACCACATCCCGAGGAACGCCGAAAAGTGACAAAACATGGCCCATTTACGAGCATCGCGGCTCGGCTCGGGTTTTGAAAGGTCCAGCTCGCTCATGGCGTTCTCCAGATGGTTACAGACGGCTTCGGCATACAGCTCGGCGATGTTAGTCGGCCAGTGCAGCTTGTTGCAGGGCGAAAATTTCGGTCATGCCCTTTTGCGCCAGTGCCAGCATGGCGTTCAGCTCTTCAGGCTGGAATGGCGCGCCTTCGGCAGTGCCCTGAACTTCGATGAAGCCACCGGTGCTGGTCATTACGACGTTCAGGTCGGTTTCGGCTGCCGAATCTTCAGGATAGTCGAGGTCGAGCACTGGCTCGCCCTGATACATGCCCACCGAGACCGCTGCAATCATCTGCTTGAGAGGGTCGCCGCCCTTGAGGCCGCCACGTTTCTTGATCAGCTTCAAAGCGTCGACCAGGGCAACCATGGCGCCGGTGATCGAGGCCGTGCGAGTGCCGCCGTCGGCCTGGATCACGTCGCAGTCGACGTACAGGGTGATGTCGCCCAGCTTGGACATGTCCAGTGCGGCGCGTAGCGAGCGGCCGATCAGGCGCTGGATTTCCAGGGTACGTCCGCCTTGCTTGCCGCGGCTGGCTTCACGCTGGTTGCGGTCGCCGGTGGCGCGGGGCAGCATGCCGTATTCGGCAGTCAGCCAGCCCTGGCCCTGGCCTTTAAGGAAGCGTGGCACGCCGTTTTCGACGCTGACGGTGCAGATGACTTTGGTGTCACCGAACTCGACCAGTACAGAACCCTCTGCGTGTTTGGTGTAGTTGCGGGTGATGCGGATCGGACGGAGCTGATCGGCAACGCGACCACTTGGACGTTTCATGTGGGATACCTGTACGGGACGGAAAACTGCCGAGCATTATAAAGGCCATGGCCCGACAGGACACGCCTAATAATTGCATGCCCGGCTCGCCGCCCCCTTGGGAGCGCCATGACACCGGGTACTTTTACGACAGACGTCATTTGGGGCCGTCCCCTGCACTGCGTTACAATCCTTCGCCTCAATGGCCGTCAGGCTAAATTCATCGAATCGCGAGGTACCTCCATGGTGCATAGCATGACCGCCTTTGCCCGCGTCGAAAGTGCCGGCACTCAGGGCACCCTGAGCTGGGAGCTGCGCTCGGTCAATAGCCGCTACCTGGAGCCGCACCTGCGCCTGCCCGAGTCTTTGCGTGACCTCGAAGGTGCGGTGCGTGAAGCGCTGCGTCAGGGGATCTCACGTGGCAAGCTGGAATGCACGCTGCGTTTCACCGAAGAAACCACGGGTAAGCCGCTGCAGGTTGACCGTGAGCGTGCGGCGCAACTGGTGGCCGCCGCCGAATCCATCGCCAGCCTGATCAAGCAGCCGGCTGCGCTGGATCCGCTGAAAGTGCTGGCCTGGCCAGGCGTATTGGTGGCGGATGCAAGCGACCCTCAAGCCCTGAACAATCAGGCGCTGGTGCTGTTCAAGCAGGCGCTGCAGGAACTGAAAAACGGCCGCGAGCGCGAAGGCGCCGAACTGGCGCGCCTGATCAGCGAGCGACTGACCGCGATCGAGGCTGATGTCGAGACTTTGCGTGAACTCGTGCCACAGATGCTGGCCACCCAGCGGCAAAAGGTGCTCGATCGCTTTGCTGACATGAAGGCCGAGCTTGATCCCCAGCGCCTTGAGCAAGAAATGGTCCTGCTGGCGCAAAAAAGCGACGTCGCCGAAGAGCTTGACCGCCTGAGTACCCACATCCTTGAGGTGCGGCGCGTGCTCAAGTCCGGTGGAGCCGCCGGCCGGCGCCTCGACTTCCTGATGCAAGAACTCAACCGGGAGGCCAACACCCTCGGTTCCAAGGCATTCGATCCGCGCAGTACCCAGGCGGCGGTCAACCTCAAGGTGTTGATCGAGCAGATGCGCGAACAAGTACAGAATATTGAGTAAGGCTCTCCCTGACATGACCCATAGCACCGGCACCCTTTATATCGTTTCTGCCCCTTCGGGCGCAGGCAAGACCAGTCTGGTCAAGGCATTGATCGACCTCGAACCGCAGATTCGCGTCTCGGTTTCGCACACCACCCGCGCCATGCGCCCGGGTGAGGTCAACGGCGTGAACTATCATTTCGTCGAGCGCGAAGAGTTCGTGAAAATGATCGAACACGGTGATTTCCTGGAGCGCGCCGAGGTGTTCGGCAACCTTTACGGTACTTCGCAGAGCCATTTGCAGCAGACCCTGGATGAAGGTCACGACCTGATTCTGGAAATCGACTGGCAAGGCGCCGAGCAGGTTCGCCAGCTGATGCCGCAGGCGCGTTCGATCTTCATCCTGCCGCCGAGCCAGCAAGCCTTGCGTGAGCGTCTGGACAATCGCGGGCAGGACAGCGACGAAATCATTGACGGGCGCATGCGTGAAGCCGTGAGTGAAATGAGCCACTACGTCGACTATGACTACCTGATCATCAATGATGATTTTGCGCTGGCACTGGAGGACCTGAAGGCAATTTTTCACGCCAATCGCCTCCAGCAAAAACGTCAGCAGCAGCGTTTTGGCAAATTACTGGCTGAATTGCTGGGTTAAAGGGCTCTTCCCAAAACCCCTGTAAGGGCTTTACATTGGCGCTTACAGCGGGTTTCGGGGGGCGCTTGAAAAATCAGCGCTTCCCTAATGGCTGGTGATTTTTTAAACTGTTGAGTCCGCTCGCCCATCCGGGCAGCGCGCATATTGCATTTGCTACGAGGAAGACCATGGCCCGCGTAACCGTTGAAGACTGTCTAGAACACGTGGATAACCGCTTTGAGCTGGTCATGCTCTCTACCAAGCGTGCCCGTCAACTGGCCACCGGCGGTAAAGAGCCTTTGGTTGAGTGGGAAAATGACAAGCCTACCGTTGTTGCCTTGCGTGAAATCGCTGCAGGCCTGATGAGCTACGAGTTTATCGCCAACGCTGAAATCGTCGAAGACGAACCGCT
Organism: Pseudomonas sp. TMW22089; assembly: GCF_022496645.1. Taxonomy (NCBI): domain Bacteria; kingdom Pseudomonadati; phylum Pseudomonadota; class Gammaproteobacteria; order Pseudomonadales; family Pseudomonadaceae; genus Pseudomonas; species Pseudomonas sp. TMW22089. The sequence continues at coordinate 68,130 of NZ_SCFG01000010.1, read as the reverse complement.
GTTCGCAGCGTTCGAGGACGAGTCCAACGAGGCGAACTAAGCCTATGCCCGGTCGACGTAGCACGGCGAAGGGTAAAAAGTTTTGGCAGGAGGTTTCCTCTTGCCGAGCATAGACGCCCTCGCCGATCGCTTGTCGACTTACCTCAGTGCGGACCAGGTCAATCTGGTCCGACGAGCGTACTTCTACGCCGAACAAGCCCACGACGGCCAACGCCGACGTAGCGGCGAGCCTTATGTCACGCATCCGCTGGCAGTGGCGAACATTCTTGCCGACATGCATATGGACCATCAAAGCCTGATGGCTGCCATGCTGCATGACGTGATCGAAGACACCGGTATTGCCAAGGAAGCGCTTGTCGCGCAGTTCGGCGAAACCGTGGCCGAACTGGTCGATGGCGTCAGCAAGCTGACCCAGATGAACTTCGAGACCAAGGCCGAAGCCCAGGCTGAAAACTTCCAGAAAATGGCCATGGCCATGGCGCGGGATATTCGCGTGATTCTGGTCAAGCTGGCTGACCGTCTGCACAACATGCGTACCCTCGAAGTGCTGTCCGGCGAAAAACGCCGGCGGATTGCCAAGGAAACCCTGGAAATCTACGCGCCCATTGCCAACCGGCTGGGCATGCACAGCATTCGTATCGAATTCGAAGATCTCGGTTTCAAGGCGATGTACCCGATGCGCTCCGCGCGCATCTATCAGGCGGTCAAGCGCGCCCGGGGCAATCGCAAGGAAATCGTCAACAAAATTGAAGAGTCGCTCAGCCACTGTTTAGCCGTAGACGGCATTCAGGGCGAAGTCAGCGGCCGTCAAAAGCATATTTACGGCATTTATAAAAAAATGCGCGGCAAGCGCCGGGCCTTCAACGAGATCATGGACGTTTACGCGTTCCGGATCATCGTCGACAAGGTCGACACCTGCTACCGGGTTCTGGGTGCTGTACATAATTTGTACAAACCACTGCCGGGACGGTTTAAAGACTACATCGCGATTCCCAAAGCCAACGGCTATCAGTCGCTGCATACCACGCTGTTTGGCATGCATGGCGTACCGATCGAAATTCAGATCCGTACCCGTGAAATGGAAGAAATGGCCAACAACGGTATTGCCGCCCACTGGTTGTACAAGTCCAGTGGCGACGAGCAGCACACGGGGACCCATGCCCGGGCGCGGCAATGGGTCAAGGGCGTGCTGGAGATGCAGCAGCGCGCCGGCAACTCCCTCGAATTTATCGAAAGCGTGAAGATCGACCTGTTTCCGGACGAGGTCTACGTGTTCACGCCCAAAGGCCGGATCATGGAGCTGCCCAAAGGCTCCACCGCAGTCGATTTTGCCTACGCGGTGCACACCGACGTCGGCAACAGCTGTATTGCATGCCGTATCAACCGGCGTCTCGCACCGCTGTCCGAGCCGCTGCAAAGTGGTTCCACGGTCGAGATCGTCAGCGCCCCCGGTGCCCGCCCCAACCCGGCGTGGCTCAACTTTGTGGTTACCGGCAAGGCGCGTACGCATATCCGTCACGCCCTGAAATTGCAGCGCCGTTCCGAGTCCGTGAACCTTGGCGAACGCTTGCTGAACAAGGTGCTCAACGGCTTCAACAGCGCGCTGGACAAGATCCCGGCCGAGCGCATTCAGGCCATGCTTCAGGAGTATCGTCTGGAGCAGGTCGAAGACCTGCTGGAAGACATCGGCCTGGGCAATCGCATGGCTTACGTCGTTGCCCGGCGTCTGATGGGTGAAGGCGAACAGCTGCCGAGCCCGGAAGGTCCACTGGCGATTCGCGGTACCGAAGGTCTGGTACTCAGTTATGCCAAATGTTGTACGCCGATCCCGGGAGACCCGATCGTGGGTCACCTGTCCGCGGGCAAAGGCATGGTTGTGCACCTGGATAACTGCCGCAATATCAGTGAAATTCGACACAACCCCGAAAAATGTGTCCAGCTTTCGTGGGCCAAGGATGTCACCGGTGAATTCAACGTCGAGTTGCGTGTCGAACTGGAGCACCAGCGTGGCCTGATTGCGCTGCTTGCAAGCAGCGTCAACGCAGCCGACGGCAACATCGAAAAAATCAGCATGGACGAACGCGATGGTCGTATCAGCGTTGTCCAACTGGTGGTCAGCGTGCACGACCGTGTGCATCTGGCCCGCGTGATCAAAAAACTGCGCGCCCTTAACGGGGTTATCCGCATCACTCGTATGCGTGCGTAGCCATCTAATTACAAGGAGTCACCCATGACCAAGACTGTAATCACCAGCGATAAGGCACCTGCTGCTATCGGTACTTACTCTCAGGCGATCAAAGCTGGCAATACTGTCTACATGTCCGGTCAGATCCCGCTGGACCCAAAAACCATGGAACTGGTTGAAGGTTTTGAAGCCCAGACCATTCAGGTATTCGAAAACCTGAAATCCGTGGCTGAAGCAGCAGGCGGTTCGTTCAAGGACATCGTCAAACTGAATATTTTCCTGACTGACCTCAGCCACTTCGCCAAGGTCAACGAAATCATGGGCAAATACTTCGAACAGCCATACCCGGCTCGTGCCGCTATCGGCGTTGCGGCCCTGCCAAAGGGTTCTCAGGTTGAGATGGACGCTATTCTGGTCATTGAGTAACACCCCTCGGCGCAGCGCCTTCATGCTGCGCCAACCCCCCGCTTGCCCCGCTTTAAAAGGATTCCGCCATGCGCAAAGCGCTCGCTTTCTCGCTGCTCACCATTTTCCTGGGTGGCTGTGCCAGCGGCCCCGCCCATCGCGATATCAGTGGCGTCTGGATCAACCAGGCCGCGATCAATGAAGCTGCCAAAGGCGGCAATTTGCGTGAAGCCCTGCTGGCCAACGGGCCAAATCTTGAATGGCAAATTGATTCCAGACAGGCCAAAGCCAACTACACCAATGGTTTTGAGTGGGTTGAAGGCAAGCTGATGCCTGAAAAAAAAGGGGTTTGGCAGGTCAATATTTATGGCAGCGCGGCCACCGACTTGAGCCTCAATGGCGACGAGCTGGTACAGGCTGCGGGTGAGTCAGATCCGCAACAATCCTTTGTTCGTTCCCCCATCAACCTGACAAGCGACGCGCCTTTGGGCACCAATTTCGAGCACGCGCTCAAGACTGCCTATCTGGGCGGTCAGTGGCGTGTGGTCAGCGGTAAAGGGCAAGGCAATCAAGTGACCTTTTTTGCCGATGGCCGGATTACCGGTTTACCTGAAGCCAATGCTTACGCCCTGTGCCTGGCGGGCGACTGCGCATCAATGAGCGGCGAGTACGACAGTCTCTGGCTGGAACAGGACGAGACAGGTGCGGCGCACATTTTTGTGCGCAATGGTCGCCAGCTGGAGATCTTCCAGGCGCTGGATTCTGCCAAGCCTGACGAAATGCCCCAGCTATACCCGGGCAAGCGTGAATGGGTACTGGAAAAGCAGCTTTAAGCCTGACCTGCTGCAAGAGCTTGCTGGCGATGGTATCGCCGGCAAGCTCTCTCCCGCAGAGAGAGTCAATCCGCTAGCATCGCGCTGTAGCCTTCGCGATAACTCGGATAGCGCGGTTCCCAGCCCAGGGCCTTGGCCCGTGCGTTGCTGCAGCGTTTGCTGCCGGCCCGGCGCACGCTGGCTTCGGCAGCCCATTCGGTAATACCCAGACGTTCACGCAGCCAGCCCACGACTTCAGCCAAAGGTACCGGCGCGTTATCCACGCCGATATAGCAATCCTCCAGGGTTTTGCCCTGCAGGTCGGCCTGGAGCAGGAATGCCAGAAGGCCGCCTGCGTCATCGGCATGGATGCGGTTGCCATACAGCGGCGGATCGACTGCCACGCGATAGCCCTGGCGCACTTGCCCCAACATCCATTCGCGACCGGGTCCGTAAATCCCGGTGAGGCGCACCACGCTGGCAGCAATACCGCTGTTCAATGCGATCTGCTCGGCTTCACGCATGATTCGCCCCGAGTAGCTTGTGGCTTCGGCAGGCGAGGTTTCATCGACCCATTCGCCTTCCGTCTGGCTATACACCCCGCTGCTGGAGACAAACAGCAAGCGCTTTGGCTGCTGGCCTTTTTGCTTGAGCCAGCCCAGCGTGTGCTTCAAACCTTCTATATAAGCGGCCTGATAGCCGGCCTCGTCGTGGTCGGTGGCGGCGGCGCTGTACACCAGATAGTCAATGTTGCCTTCAGGCCATTGCCCGGGGCACTGGTCGCTGAACAGGTCCCCCGCCACGCCTGTGACGCCTGCAGGTAACCGCTCAATGGAGCGTCGCAGCCCATAGACCTGCCAGTTATTGGCCGGCAGTTGAGCCGCCAGACGACTTCCGACATCACCGCATCCGGCGATCAGAACCGAGGCTTTGGGCATCTCAAAACTCCTAATTTAAAGTTACAAAAGTACATGTTCAGGCACGACCAAGGTCGTGACTTTTGAAAAAAACAGATGCTATTGCTTTTGTTAACAAGAATTACTTGCAATAATAACTCATCATTTGCCCCGGGTCTCAAGACGCGTTGCAGGGCATAACCTTCTTACTTTTCTCAGGTCCGGCTAGCATGACACGCAATCATTCCACCGCTTCGCCAACCCAGTTTTTGAGTCCGGCACGCCTCTGGCGCGGGCTTGCTGCGCTGATGTTCAGCCTTTTGCTGGCCCCGGGCGCAGTCTTTGCCGATGAGCCCGCGGCTCCGGCTGCTCCGGCTGCGCAACCGGCTATTGAGGCTGCGGCCCCAGTTGCTGCGCCGGGTGCAACCGACCCTGTGCTGGCTGAAGGCGCTGTTGCCCCGGCCGATGACGCTCCGCAAGTTCTTGAAGAAGACAACACGCTGGGCATGGCCCATGACCTGTCTCCTTGGGGCATGTACAAAAACGCGGACATCATCGTCAAGATCGTTATGATCGGCCTGGCTATCGCCTCGATCATCACCTGGACCATCTGGATTGCCAAAGGCTTTGAAGTCCTGGGCGCCAAGCGTCGTCTGCGGGTTGAAATCGCCAACCTGAAAAAAGCCCGCACCCTCAAGGAAGCCAGCGAATCTGCAACCAAAGAAGGCACGCTGGCGCACCTGCTGGTGCAGGACGCACTGGAAGAAATGCGCCTGTCGGCCAATAGCCGCGAAAAAGAAGGCATCAAGGAGCGCGTCAGCTTCCGCCTTGAGCGTCTGGTTGCCGCCTGTGGCCGCAACATGAGCAGCGGCACCGGCATCCTCGCCACCATCGGTTCCACCGCACCGTTCGTCGGTCTGTTCGGTACCGTTTGGGGGATCATGAACAGCTTCATCGGTATCGCCAAAACCCAGACCACCAACCTGGCCGTTGTGGCACCGGGTATTGCCGAGGCCCTGCTGGCCACTGCACTGGGCCTGGTTGCTGCGATCCCTGCGGTAGTGATTTACAACGTCTTCGCCCGCTCTATCACTGGCTACAAGGCTCAAGTGGCAGACGCATCGGCAGAAGTGTTGCTGTTGGTTAGCCGTGACCTCGATCACCTGCCGCCCGAGCGCAGCTCGCAACCGCACATGGTGAAAGTGGGGTAATCGGCCATGGGCCTGCATTTAAAAGAAGGCGATGACGATCTCGCCGAGAACCATGAAATCAACGTCACGCCTTTTATTGACGTGATGCTGGTACTGCTGATCATCTTCATGGTGGCAGCACCGCTGGCCACTGTGGATATCAAGGTTGACCTGCCAGCTTCCACCGCCAAACCGGCGCCTCGTCCCGAGAAGCCGGTGTTCCTCAGCGTCAAGGCTGACCAGCGCCTGTACCTGGGTGAAGAGCCGGTCAGTGTTGAAGCCCTGGGTGCGACCCTGGATGCCAGGACTCACAACAAGAAAGACACGACGATCTTCTTCCAGGCCGATAAAGGCGTGGACTACGGTGACTTGATGGGCGTGATGGATGCATTGCGCGCAGCCGGTTACTTGAAGGTGGGTCTGGTCGGACTAGAGACGGCAGCCAAGAAATGACCATAGCGCGCCAAAAGATGACGCGTTACGCAATCAGCCTGGTCGCGGTGTTGGCTATCCATGCAGTGGCAGTCATTCTTGCCATGCAATGGTCCAGCCCGCGGGCCGTCGAACTTCCACCGCAAGCGATGATGGTTGATCTGGCACCGCTGCCAGCACCGCCACCGCCTGCGCCGCCGAAAGTGGTGACACCGCCACAGCCGCCGGCCCCTGTGGAAGAGCTGCCGATACCCAAGCTGGCCGAAGCGCCCAAGCCGAAAATAGCTGTCCCGAAACCGGTCAAGCCCAAGCAGAAGCCACAACCGCCCAAGCCTGTGGAAAAAACCGAGCCGGTTAAAGAGAAGCCTTCAGAAGAGAAACCTAGCGACGCCACACCGACCAAGGCGCCGAGCGAGAAGTCTGCCGCCCCGGCTCCTAGCCCGTCGGCACAACAACTGGCGGCTAAAGCCAGTTGGGAAGGCACATTGCTGGCTCACCTGGGCAAGTACAAGAAGTACCCGGCTTCTGCTCAGTCGCGAGGCAAGGAAGGTCTGAACCGGCTGCGCTTCGTGGTAGACGGTGAAGGCAAGGTGTTGTCCTATGAGTTGGTAGGTCGTTCAGGCAATGCGGATCTGGACCGGGCCACCCTGGAAATGATTCGCCGGGCACAGCCGTTGCCCAAGCCGCCGGCCGAAATGCTGACCAATGGCACCATCGAGATCGTGGCACCCTTCGTTTATTCCATCGATAAACGTCGGCGATAAAGCCTCGGCCCGGATAAAAGTCCTGTAGGCGCTGGCTTGCCAGCGCTGGCAACAGTGCAGTCGCCCGCAACACAGGGGCGGCTGCATCGCTGCTAAACCAGTTTGTACAGTATTAAACCTCCCTTGCATTGATTAGCGACTGTAGCTCCGGGGCTAATGTCTGATAACGTGCGTCTATCGATTGCAGCCGCTATGCTTGGCTCGCAGCCACAGGGACGCCCGCTATGACGCTTACAGAATTACGCTACATCGTTACGCTCGCCCAAGAACAACACTTCGGCCACGCGGCTGAACGTTGCCACGTCAGCCAGCCGACCTTGTCGGTGGGTGTGAAAAAACTGGAAGACGAACTCGGTGTGCTGATTTTCGAGCGCAGCAAAAGTGCCGTGCGCCTTACCCCGGTGGGCGAAGGTATCGTTGCCCAGGCGCAAAAGGTACTGGAGCAGGCCCAGGGCATTCGTGAACTGGCCCAGGCCGGCAAGAACCAGCTGACCGCTCCGCTCAAGGTAGGCGCCATTTACACCGTAGGCCCGTACCTGTTTCCGCACCTGATTCCGCAGCTGCACCGGGTCGCCCCGCAAATGCCGTTGTACATCGAAGAAAACTTCACCCATGTACTGCGGGACAAGCTGCGCAACGGCGAACTGGACGCGATTATCATCGCTCTGCCCTTCAATGAAGCCGATGTGCTGACTTTGCCGCTCTACGACGAGCCGTTCTACGTGTTGATGCCGAGCGAGCATCCATGGACGCAGAAAGAGACTATCGATGCCAGTCTGCTCAACGACAAGAGCCTGCTCTTGCTGGGCGAAGGACACTGCTTCCGCGACCAGGTGCTTGAAGCCTGTCCGACCCTGGCCAAAGGCAAGGACGGCTCGCAGCACACCACGGTCGAGTCCAGCTCGCTGGAAACCATTCGGCACATGGTTGCTTCAGGGCTGGGCATTTCGATCCTGCCATTGTCGGCTGTCGACAGTCACCACTATGCCCCGGGCATATTGGCTGTGCGTCCGCTGACTCCGCCGGTACCTTTTCGTACAGTCGCCATCGCCTGGCGTGCCAGCTTTCCGCGGCCCAAGGCGATTGAAATCCTCGCCGACTCGATCCGCCTGTGTTCGGTGGCCAAGCCGCCTGCCGCGAAGTAAGCCTGCCGATGACCGAGTTGTCGAAAGTGGCGGTCACCGCGCTCAAGGGCGTAGGCGAGGCCATGGCAGAAAAATTGGCCAAGGTGGGCCTGGAAAACCTGCAGGATGTGCTCTTCCATTTACCGTTGCGCTATCAGGACCGGACTCGCGTGGTACCCATCGGCGCCCTGCGCCCCGGTCAGGATGCGGTGGTCGAAGGCCGGGTGATCGGCGCTGATGTGGTCATGGGCAAGCGTCGCAGCTTGCTGGTAAGGATCAATGATGGCACCGGGGGCCTGAGCCTGCGGTTCTACCATTTCAGCAATGCACAAAAAGAAAGTCTCAAGCGTGGCACCGAAGTGCGCTGCTATGGCGAGGCCCGCCCCGGCGCATCGGGGCTGGAGATCTACCATCCGGAATACCGTGCCATCACCGGCGATGAGCCGCCTCCGGTCGATACCACGCTGACACCGATTTATCCTACAACCGAAGGTCTGACCCAGCAGCGTCTGCGTCAGCTCAGCCAGCAAAGCCTCGCCCTGCTCGGCCCGCGCAGCTTGCCTGACTGGCTGCCGGCGGAGTTGGCCAAGGAGCACCAGCTTGCCCCGCTGGATCAAGCCATTCGCTATCTGCATCAGCCCCCGGCCGACGCCGATGTCGAAGAGCTCGCGTTGGGCCATCACTGGGCGCAACACCGCCTGGCGTTTGAGGAACTGCTGACCCATCAACTCTCGCAGCAGCGATTGCGCGAGAGCCTGCGCTCCCAGCAGGCGCCCGCTTTGCCCAAAGCCGAAAAACTGCCCGCGCAGTTTCTGGCCAACCTGGGGTTCCCGCCCACCGGTGCCCAGGTGCGAGTCGGCAACGAAGTGGCCTACGACCTCAGTCAGCCTGAACCCATGCTGCGCCTGATTCAGGGCGATGTGGGGGCAGGCAAGACAGTGGTCGCTGCGATGGCCGCCTTGCAGGCGCTGGAAGCCGGCTACCAGGTGGCGCTGATGGCGCCGACGGAAATCCTCGCCGAGCAGCACTACATCAACTTCAAGCGCTGGCTGGAGCCGCTGGGTCTTGAAGTTGCATGGCTGGCCGGCAAGCTCAAAGGCAAGGCCCGGGCCAGTGCGATGGAGCAAATTGCCAATGGCGCGCCCATGGTCGTTGGCACCCATGCCTTGTTTCAGGATCAGGTGCAGTTCAAGAACCTGGCTCTGGTGATCATCGATGAGCAACACCGGTTTGGCGTCCAGCAACGTCTGGCCCTGCGCAACAAAGGGGTGGGCGGTGTGATGTGTCCGCACCAGTTGATCATGACGGCCACGCCGATTCCGCGGACGCTGGCCATGAGCGCATACGCCGACCTCGACACTTCGATTCTCGATGAGCTGCCACCCGGGCGAACCCCGGTCAATACCGTGCTGGTGGTCGACACGCGGCGCATCGAAGTGATCGAGCGGGTACGTGCAGCCTGTGCCGAAGGCCGCCAGGCCTACTGGGTATGCACCCTGATTGAAGAGTCTGAAGAGATGACCTGTCAGGCCGCCGAGACCACCTTTGAAGACCTCTCCAGTGCCTTGGGCGAGTTGCGCGTGGGCCTGATTCACGGGCGCATGAAGGCTGCAGAAAAGGCCGCAGTCATGGCGCAGTTCAAGGCTGGCGAATTGCAGTTGCTGGTCGCCACCACGGTAATCGAAGTAGGCGTTGACGTGCCCAATGCCAGTTTGATGATCATCGAAAACCCCGAGCGTCTGGGCCTGTCCCAGCTTCACCAGTTGCGTGGCCGGGTAGGCCGGGGCAGCGCCGCCAGTCATTGCGTGCTGCTGTACCACCCGCCGCTGTCGCAAATCGGGCGCCAGCGTCTGGGCATCATGCGTGAGACCAACGATGGTTTTGTGATCGCCGAAAAAGACCTCGAGCTGCGCGGTCCCGGCGAAATGCTCGGCACCCGGCAAACCGGCCTGCTGCAATTCAAAGTGGCTGACCTGATGCGTGATGCCGACCTGTTACCCGCCGTGCGCGACGCCGCCCTGACCCTGATTGAACGCTGGCCGAGCCATGTCAGTCCACTGCTGGACCGCTGGCTCAGGCATGGCCAGCAATATGGCCAGGTATGAAATTTCGTTCAGTAATCAGATTTGCGGCCGATCAAGTGACGCTTACCAAATTTGAGTTGCAGGAATCGAATGCAGATCTTCACTGAAGTCGTCGGCGCTCCAGCCTTTTCAAGCACACCGCCGGTCATCCGGCGGCTGCTTGCTGATCTGGGCATTACCTGTCGAGAAGTCCGCGACCACCCCGGGCTCAACCCGGGCTGCAAGGTCCAGGCTGTGTTGCTCGAGGACTCGGTGGGCGTGCTGATGGTGCTGTTCGCGCAGAGCCACTTGCTCGACCTCAATCGTCTGGCTGATTTAACCGGCCGGCGCATGACGGCTATCGCACCTGAGCGGCTTGAGCAGATGCTCGGCAGACACAACCTGAGCCTGTTGCCGGGCGTGCCGGCACTCATCGGCTCGCCATGTCTGTATGAAGAGCAATTGCTGCAGCAGCCTCTGTTGCTGGTCGGCGGGGGGGAGCCCGGTTTGTGGCTGGAGATGACCCGGGAAGACTTCAAGCTTCTGCTGAGCAATGCCAGCGGCGGTCGTTTTGGCGAGTCCGTGAGTGCCATCACGCTTAACCCTGATCATGCCGACGATGATGGCGCGGCGATCTGCCGGGCGGTCCAGGCATTCACCGCGCGACGAATCCAGCAACGGCTGGAAGACACCATCGAGTTGCCGCCCCTGGCCGAGAGCGTGCGCAAAATCATGCGGTTGCGGGTCGACCCGAACGTGACCATTGATGAAATTACCAGTGTTGTCGAAACCGACCCGGCGCTGGCGGCACAGGTCATGAGCTGGGCATCGTCGTCGTACTACGCCTCACAAAGTAAAATCCGTTCGGTTGAAGACGCCATCATGCGGGTGCTGGGGGTCGATCTGGTGATCAACCTTGCGCTGAGTCTGGCGCTGGGAAAAAGCCTGGGTGTGCCCAAGGATCATCCGCAATCAAGCGTCCCCTACTGGCAGCAGTCGATCTACACGGCAGCGGTCATCGAAGGGCTGACCCGGGCCATGCCCCGGGCCCAGCGTCCGGAAGTCGGCCTCACCTACCTGGCCGGGCTGTTGCACAACTTCGGCTATTTGCTCCTGGCCCATGTGTTTCCGCCGCACTTCTCATTGATTTGCCGTCACCTTGAAGTCAACCCGCACGTCAGCCATGGCGTCATCGAACAGCATTTGCTGGGCATCAGCCGCGAGCAAATGGGCGCCTGGGTGATGCGGTACTGGGGCATGCCGCCAGAATTGGCGACGGCGTTGCGTTTTCAACACGATCCGCACTTCAGTGGCGCTGATGCACACTTCCCGAACCTGGTCTGCGTGGCACTGGGGTTGTTGCGTAGCCGGGCAATCGGCACCGGATCCTGTGCGCCACTTCCCGACGCCGTGTTCGAACGACTGGGCGTCCCCCGCGAAAAGGCTGAAGACGTTGTCAGCAAAGTGTTGGAGGCGGAGGTGCTGTTTCGCGAAATGGCAGCGCAATTTGGCCGGGCTTAGCCCGCCGTTACCTGTAGGAGCGAGCTCTTCCAAGCGTAAACAGCTCGCGAGGTAAGCTCGCTCCTACGGTTGAAGTATCAGGCCTTGGGCTTTTTGCGCGGTTTGAGGTACTTGGTCAGGCCCTGGAACCAGATGACCAGCGCCGGGTTGCCTTTGATCTGAATCGATTTGTCCTGAATCCCGGTCATGAATGCCAGCTGCTTGTTCTTCGCCTGCAGCGTGGCGAAGCCGTAGGCTGCATCTTTAAAGCTGATGGAAAATGCAGGTTCGGGGTACGTGCCCGAATGGCTGGTGATGCGCTGATCTTTGACTTTGAAGTGACGGGCCACTGTGCCATCGAGGGTTTGCAGCTGGAAAACCAGGTCCTTATCGACCAGTTGCTGCTGAAAAGCAGGGTTTTTACGGCTGGCTTTGCCCATCAAAAAGCCCAGCATCCAGAGCAGAAAACGAAATTTCATGTACGCGGCCTCGGGGAAAAATTAAATAGCCGGCGCAGTGTAACGATTTGAACGAGGAACGCCATATATCTGCATGGATTGGCGTAGATGGTGGGGGTTTTGCCACTTATGGCCGCACGATTGAGTGGGAAGATATCAAGAATGGGCCGCTAGCCGAGCCAGCTTGCCCATTCTTCAAGGCCGTTACGAGCAGCGGCCACTCAGTGCTTTATGGATTGACGCTGTCTTTCAGGAACTTGCCCGGCTTGAAAGCGACGGTGTTGCTGGCCTTGATTTTTACCGGCTCACCGGTTTGCGGGTTCTGTCCGGTGCGAGCGCCACGATGGCGCTGAATAAAGGTGCCGAAACCGACCAGCGTCACGCTGTCTTTGCGATGCAGGGCCTGGGTGATTTCTTCAAGCACTGCGTTGAGTACGCGGTTGGCTTGCTCTTTGGTGAGGTCAGCCTTTTCGGCGATAGCGTTGGCGAGATCTGGTTTACGCATGATGAAGCCTCTTTGACGGTTTTTTGTTGTTATGTCCGTGCTGCTCTCTATGGAGCAGCGCCAAGGCGCCGCAGGCTCTACTCTGCGGCAGACCGGTGTGAGAATGGCACGCGGCCAAGGCCGGCGCCAGCCTCTGCACCGGCTTTGTTAAAGCAAGGCAATGTCATATGCGACAGAGTTAACCGTATTTACGCCAAAAGTGCCGGCAGCTCTTTGTTCAGCGCCAGTTTTTCGCGAACAGCCTCACCCGTCAGTGCATAACCTAGCAATTTGCCTTCAGCATCGCGGCACAAGGCTTTGATATCTGCGCCCTGGCCTTCCACGGTCCAGACCCCTTCATGGCCACGTGGCACGGGTGACACCACCAGCGGGCAAACCGGGGTTTTGACCGTAATCGGCATCGCACCGTAGCTGACAGCAGTGGGATTGCCTGCGAGGGTTTGAGCCAGTGCCCGGGCGCAGCTCATCAGCGGCATCACATACAACAGGCTCAGCCCATCGACCTCGGCGCAGTCGCCCAGGGCATAGATGTTGTCATGGGAGGTTTTGAGCAGACGGCTCACCTCGATCCCGCGGTTGACCCGGATCCCGGCGGCAGCCGCCATATCGATGCGCGGACGCAAGCCAATGGCCGATACCACCACATCGCAGTCGATCACGCTGGCATCTGACAAATGTGCCTGGAGTCCGTCATCGGTGCGCTGCAGGCGGGTCAGAACCGGGCCCAGGTGCAGGCGCGCGCCCAGGCTTTCAAGGCCCGCCTGGACTGCTGCCGCCGCCGCGGGGTGCAACAGGGTAGGCATGACTTGCTCGCAGGGTGCGACCAGATCAACTTCATAGCCGCCTGCGATCAAGTCATTGGCAAACTCGCAGCCGATCAGGCCTGCGCCCAGAATCAGGACCCGACGCTTGCCCGCGGCGGCTGCGCGGAAGCGGGCGTAATCTTCGAGGTCATTGATCGGGAAGATTGAATCCTGGGCATCCCCTTCCACCGGCACCTGCACCGTTTGCGCGCCCCACGCCAGAATCAGGTCGCGATAGGCAACGGCTTCTTCACCGATCCACAGCTGCTTGTGGCCCGGGTCGATTCCGCTGATGCGGGTATGGGTACGCACCTGGGCATTGAGCTGTTGTGCCATGGCTCCAGGCATCGCCATGCTCAGGCCGTCAGCTTCTTTGTTCTTGCCAAAGCCGGTGGACAGCATGGGCTTGGAGTAGGAGCGGCCGTCATCGGCCGTGATCAACAGCAGCGGGGTTTCGCTGTCCAGCTTGCGAAACTCCCGGGCCAGGTTATAGCCCGCCAGCCCGGTACCAACGATCACGACAGGTGCGTTCATTCCAATCTCCATGGGGTGAGTCAGGTTTTGAGGGGGGTAGATCAGTTGATTTCGATCATCTCGAAATCCATTTTGCCAACCCCGCAGTCCGGGCACAGCCAGTCTTCAGGTACGTCTTGCCACAGCGTACCGGGAGCAATGCCGTCATCCGGCCAGCCGTCGGCTTCGTTATAAATCAGTCCACATACGATGCATTGCCACTTTTTCATCGGGTTCTTCCTCAAGTTCAGGCTAATACGAGGCCACAGGCTTTTTCAGATTCGCCAGGTCTCTCGTCAATTCAGGGCGTTTTGTACTGATGACGACCGGTAGATGCAAGCACGATCGCTGCCAAATAATCCTCGGCCGCTCAATCAAAGATCCGCGTGATAAGCTCGCCGGCCTCAATGGCTGCCAATTATGACCCACTGTGCCGCACATAACTTACCCGCTGATCTCCCCTGTCTGGCTTGAAAAAGACCAGCTTCCTGCATTGCCTGATGAACAAACCCTCGACTGGTTGTTCGATCAAGGCTCTTTGACCCGACGTCTGACTGTGCTCTCGGAGGGTGCCTTTAGTGTGCAGCCGCTCTTTGAGGGCTGGCAGGCCTTGCGCCAGGATGAATGTGCAGCCCTCAGCCTGCCCGAAGGCAGCCAGGGCTGGGTGCGCGAAGTGTATTTGCACGGGCATCAACAGCCGTGGGTGTTTGCCCGCAGCGTGGCGGCGAAAAGTGCGCTGGAAGATGGCGCACTGAACATGGACGAGCTGGGCACCCGATCTCTGGGTGAACTGTTGTTTTGTGATCAGGCTTTTGCTCGCGGCGCCTTGCAGGTGTGTCACTACCCCCGGGGCTGGTTGCCTGCCGCCGATCAGGCAGATCAGCTATGGGGCCGCCGCTCGCGCTTTGTACGCGGAGCGTTGAGCGTGCTGGTGGCCGAGGTGTTTTTACCCAAACTGTGGGCCGCCCTGAGTGCCCGGCCGGAGAACAACTGAATGTACGTGCGCCTGCTCAAGTCACTCAATCGCCTGAACCCTCGCGCCTGGGACTTCATCCAGCTGACCCGCATGGACAAGCCCATCGGCATCTACCTGCTGCTTTGGCCCACGCTGTGGGCGCTGTGGATTGCCGCCAAGGGTGTGCCTTCGCTGAGCAACCTGCTGATCTTTGTGTTCGGCGTAATCCTGACCCGTGCCGGCGGTTGTGTAATCAACGACTTTGCCGATCGCAAAGTCGATGGCCACGTCAAACGTACAGAGCAGCGGCCGTTGGTCAGCGGAAAAATCAGCGGTAAAGAGGCGTTGGTGTTTTTTGCGCTGCTGATGGGGATAAGTTTCCTGCTGGTGCTGTGCACCAATGCCCCGACCATCTGGCTGTCATTCGGCGGTCTGGCGCTGGCGGCGAGCTACCCGTTCATGAAGCGCTACACCTACTACCCGCAAGTGGTGCTGGGTGCGGCGTTCTCATGGGGCATGCCCATGGCATTCACCGCTGAAACTGGCAGCCTGCCTGCCGCGGCATGGTTGCTTTATATCGCCAACCTGCTGTGGACCGTGGGCTACGACACCTATTACGCCATGACTGATCGTGAAGACGACCTGAAAATCGGGGTCAAATCCACGGCCATTCTGTTTGGCGATGCTGATCGCGTGATCATCCTTACCCTGCAAGGCCTGGCGCTGGGTTGTCTGCTGCTGGCGGGCGCGCACTTCGAGCTTGGCGTCTGGTTCCACCTCGGCCTGCTGGTCGCGGCCGGGTGCTTCGTGTGGGAGTTCTGGTATACCCGCGACCGCGACCGGCAACGTTGCTTCAAAGCCTTCCTGCACAACCACTGGGCCGGCTTGGCAATTTTTGTGGGCATCGTGCTGCATTACGCATTGGGTTGACTGAACGGACCCTGCAGGAGCGAGCTGGCTGTTGAATTGAAAAGCTCGCGAGCAAGCTCGCTCCTACAGTTGCTTGGGCACCAGTCGCAAGACGCTGCGGGTGTTGAGCTGGATTTCTGTCTCGTCGATATGCGGGATGCTGTAGTCGCCTTCAATGTAGGGTCGGGCCTGGTCGCGGTAGTGTTTGTCGAAGGGTACGCCGCTTTGCCCTAGCGGGTTGATGGTCAGGCTGTGGTACGGCTCGGCAAAGTCGATCAGACGTCTGGTTGAGGGGCCGTAGGTCACTGCCCAGGGGGCCGGGCCGAGTTTGGCGCTGAGATTGTTGGGTACTTCGTGGCTGCCGGGGGCCTCGAATGGACCGACGTTAAACAGCCAGTCCAGCGGTTTCTGCCGTCCCAGCGGGTGGTCATGGGTCAAGGTGTGCGCCTTGCCCCAACGCCATTGCGCCGGGTCGTCGCCCATGGTGGCTTTCAACTGCGCAATGCTGGTTTGCCAGGCGACCTTGACTGTCTCGGCCCGGGTCTCTTTGTGCGCCGTATTACGGTTGTCCCACCACGGCGAATCCGGGTTTGCGGCGAGGCGTGGCAAGGCGGCGTCGATCACCCGGGTGCTGAGCAAGGTGTCGAAATAAACATCCCCCAACTCATCACTCATCGCTGCGTCAGCCAGGCTGAACAGAAGCTGGTTGAACAGCGTGGCGGCCGTTGATTCCAGCGGATAATCGCCCTGCCATTGCGCCAGTTGTTCTACCAGCTGGCGTTCGGCCGGATCGCTGACTACTTCACGCAGCACTGGCAACAGCGGTTTGAGCACACGCTGCCCGTAGTCGGTGCGGGTGCCCAGTTGCAGCGCCTGGCTGTTCTTCAGGTTCCATTTCACGCCGGGTTCGCTGAGCTGGCGATTGAGTTGCTGGCCGCGGTCCGCCAGGTTGTAGTAACCGGGGATCTCTATGCCGGCAGGCGATACCGGCTGAAAGTTGGCCGATACGATATAGCCCCGCGCGGGATTCTCTTCCTGGGGATTGGCGCTGAACGGATAAAAACCGACTTTGTCTGCCTGGCTGGTACTGCCGTCCAGAATGAACGCGGGATTGACCCCTGCCGGGCGTTTGGGCAATTGCGCCGCCGCCCACCAGCCGATGTCGCCCTTGGCATTTGCCCACACCAGGTTCAGGCCCGGTGCGTGAATATAGGTGGCGGCCGTGCGGGCCTTGCTCAAGGTGTCGGCGCGGTTGAGCTGGTAAAAGCCTTCGAGAATCGGGTCCCGGGTTTCCAGAAAGCCCCACCACATTGCAATCGGCGTGCTGCCGGCGGCAGACCCGAGTACATCGTTGATGATCGGACCGTGGGGGGACCGGCGCAGGGTGAGGGTCACCGGTGCCTGGCCTTTGACCGCAATCTGTTGCTCGCTGCTGCTCATCTCGACCCACTGGCCGTGGTACCACACCTGATTCGGGTGGTCGGGATTGGTCTTCTCTGCGATCAGGTCCAGATCATCGTTCTGGAACATGGTCAGGCTCCAGCCAAAATCGCGGTTGTTGCCCAGAAAGGCGAACGGCACCAGGGCCTGATGGTAGCCATAGAGCTCAAAATCGGGCGCCGAGAGCTGCGCTTCGTACCATACCGCCGGCGCCGAGAAGCGGATATGCGGATCGCCTGCCAGTAGCGGTTTGCCACTTTGGGTACGTTTGCCCGACACGACCCAGGCATTGCTGCCTTCGAACTGTGGCAGGCCGGCCTGATTCAAGGCCTGATCGCTCAGCCGGGCGAGGGAACCGAGGTTTTTCCAGTCGTTGCTCGACAGTGCCGGGCTCAGCACGCCCCGGGGTTGCCAGTCCAGGTCGAAGACTTTCAGGTAGTTGCTGCCTAACTGGTCACGTACGTAAGTCAGTAATGGCTCCGTACGAAAGGCGACTGCAAAGCTGTAAGCCATATAGCCGGCGACGCTGATCGTGTCTTCGGCGGTGAATGGCCGCGGGGTGATGCCCAGCAGGTCAAACTCCACCGGTCTGGCGTGGCTGGCCTGGTACTGGTTGATCCCGTCCAGATAGGCTTGCAGGGCCAGCCACGAAGGTGACTGATAGTCCAGTTCGGCGACATAGCTGGCGGCACGTTCGCGAATGCGCAGGCTGCGGAACAGTTTGTCGGTATCGATCAGCTTGGGGCCGAGTACCTCGGCCAGTTCCCCCCGCGCCAGGCGACGCATTATCTCCATTTGAAACAGGCGGTCCTGCGCCTGTACATAGCCAAGGGCGCGGTACATATCCGTCTGGTTAGCTGCGCGGATATGCGGCACCCCGCGCTCGTCATACCGTACCGCGACCGGTCCCTGCAGCCCGTCCAGCGCTACCTGGCCCTGGCGGGTGGGCAGCTTGCTTTGCACATACCAGGCGCCACCGCCCGCGATGACGGCAATAACGAGGGCGGCCAGGGTCAGGCTGCGTTTCATGGTGCAACTCCTTGTAATTGGTTCGCACCGAAGCGCCTTAGGGGGAAGCGCGGTCATTCTGCCACGGGCAATAGCAGCCCACGGCCATGGTGTGGGTGGCATTTACCGGGCGGCCTTCGTTCAGGGCCTGCAGGACGGGTTCGATAAAGCTGTTGCTGGCGTTGCAGGTGGCACCTTCGCTGTAGGGGCCAAAGTAGGCCAGCTGGCCGCTGCGGTCCCAGATAGCCACGGCCGGGCTGGCGCTCAGATGCTCGGCGCCGGGCAGGCTGGGCAAGGGCTTTATCGCGCCCAGGGTGGCGGGTAACTGGCCATGGGTGCCGGGCTTTTGCACGGAGTAGAACGCGACGCCCAGCGGCACGTAATGCGCCAGTAATTCGCTGAGGTGTTGTTGGTTGCCGACATTGCACGGGCAGGCCGGGTCCCAGAAATGCACCACGCGGATGGGCCCCGGGCCTGACAGCTCGGCGGGCAGGCTCAGGACATCTCCGGCGAACAGTGCGGTCTGGTCGCTGAAGGCGCGAATATAGCGGCCCTGGAACCAGTCGTAGGCCGTCCACAACCCCGCTGCACATATCAGCACCAGCAGGCAGGCAAGCAGGGTTTTTAAGGTGGGCACAGGCATGCAAAAAGGTCCTCGAAGGCCGCGTAGCTTGCCATGCTTGAACGGACAGATGAATATCGTCGGTCTATAAAGCCTGTTTTGCGCACGTGCGCCCCGTCTGGAAATTCTTATGCCTGCCCCGTTTGCCCCCGATTCCTTGCGTGCCAGCTTGCAGCCTTTGCACGATGGCCAGCCATTATCGCGCGAGGGGCTGGCGTATCAGCAGTTCTACGGGCTGGATTTTGCGCAGCGCAAGGTGCCGGTGCGCCGGCAATTGGGGCGCTTCAGTGCCGGCGGCTACGAGCTGGTCAGTCAGGTCTGGTGGCCAGCGTCCACCCCGGTGGCGACGCTATTCGTCATCCATGGTTTTTACGATCATATGGGGCTGTATCGGCACGTGATTGAGTGGGGCCTGGATCACGGATTCGTGGTCATTGCCTGCGACTTGCCGGGGCATGGGCTTTCCAGTGGCGAGCGGGCCAGCATTGATGATTTCGCGCAGTACCAGGCGGTGCTGCAAGGTTTGTTTATCGAGGCCCAGTCACTGGCCTTGCCGCAACCCTGGCACCTGTGCGGGCAAAGTACCGGTGGCGCGATTGTGCTTGATCATGTGCTGCGTCAGGGTGATCAAAGCCCGGCACAAGGGCAGGTGATTCTGCTGTCACCGTTGATCAGGCCCAAGGACTGGAATTGGTCGAAGTTCAGCTATTACCTGCTCAGAGCCTTCGTCAAAGGCATTGCCCGGCGTTTCAGCGAGAACTCCAACGATCCCGACTTCTTGCCGTTCCTGCAGGCCGATCCGTTGCAGCCGGTGCGTCTGCCGACGGCCTGGGTCGGTGCGCTGGCGCGCTGGATTCCGCGTATTGAAAGTGCGCCAGCCTGCTCCCGGCGGCCCTTGGTGATTCAGGGCGAAGCGGACAAAACCGTTGATTGGCGGCATAACCTTGAGGTGCTGAAAACGAAATTCGATCAGCCTCAGGTGCTGTTGCTGCCAGAGGCCAGGCACCATCTGGCGAATGAAACTTCCGAGATTCGTGAGCGTTATTTCGCGTTTCTGGATCAACATCTGTAGGCGCGAGCTTGCTCCTACGGGACGTTGGTTATTGCGACAGGCTTGACGTGCTTTGGCCCACGGCCAGCCCGGCGCGAATAGCTGCCAGTGCCGCCTGATAATAGGCTTTCCCGGCAGGCGACTCTGCAAAGGTGACGAACTCTTCCAGTTCCGGATCAGACAGGTCGCGATACACGTAGAGCAGCGTGTTATCCAGTTCACCGGCAAGTTGTTCCATCAAGCGCTGGCGCTGGCCATTCAACATGCCTTGGGCCTGACCGCCTCCGAGCAACCCCGGGATCATCGAACTCAAACTGTCTGCTGCAATCCCGGCAATCGCCAGAGTGACTTCCGCGCCGGCTTCACGGGCTGGCAGCGCCCGCGACAAGTGGTTGATCAGCAGTTGACGGGTGGCGCTGGCCTCGATGCGCGGCAAGCCTTGGGCGTGTTTGGCCAACTGATCGCGGCGGGTGGCCAGCAGTTCAGCAGCCACAATCTGGCGGCCCAGCGGCGACTGGAAAAAGGTCAGTGCGGGAACAGGGTCTGGCAGGTGGTTACGCATCTGCTCTTTGGCGCGCCGGTCCATTGCTTCGGGGGCAAAGCGCAGGCTGCTGTTATTGACCAGGGCCTGATAAACCGCCGGCGGCAAGTTATTGCGATAGCGCTCCTGGGCGGCAGTAAGGGCATCAACAAAATGCGCGCGCTGTTCTGGCCACCCGGCAGTCGTAAACAGATCATCGAGGTTATCTGCCCATGCGGGTAACGTGCAAAACATCATCAATAGTAAAAACAAGCGGCGCATGAGGGACTCCTGTCTGCAGGGCGCTATTGTCCGGGTGCGGCGTAGGACTTGTCGAGAATTCGCTCGTTCCAAGAGGCTTTAAATACTCCGGTTGATTATTTCCGCTCCGCCAGCTCGACGGAGCTGTCAGATTTTCAGGCGTGTCGATATTATGCGCGGCATGCAAATACCTACTGATCATCCGCTGTTGCTTCGCATCGTCGACGACCTGTACGCACAGGGATGGTCACAGCAAAACATCTTTCTGCCCGAGGCTTTGACCCTCGAACTGGCGGCCGAGTGCCAAAAACGTTCGGCCGAAGGTGAACTGACCCCGGCCGCAGTCGGAAGGGGCATTACCCAGGAAGTCCGCGAGGGTATACGCGGCGACCATATTCAATGGCTGGAGCCGGGAGAGGTTTTAGCCTGCGACAATTATCTGGGGTTAATGGAAAGCCTGCGAATCGCCATGAATCGCAGGCTTTTTTTGGGCCTGGAGGACTTTGAAAGTCATTTCGCCCTCTATCCGCCCGGAGCTTTCTACCTCAAGCATCTGGACCGTTTCCGCGATGATGACCGGCGCATGGTCTCGGCCGTGGTTTACCTCAATCAGGCATGGTTGCCTGAGCATGGCGGGCATTTGCGCATGTATCTGGATGGCGACCTCGACTATGACGTACTTCCGGTTGGCGGTTGTCTGGTGGTATTTCTCTCGGGCGAGATTCCCCACGAAGTCATGCCTGCGACCCGCGACCGCCTGTCGTTGACCGGTTGGTTTCGCCGGCGCGCCACCGAGGTATTTGTATGAGCCAGAAGTTGCTGGTCAGTCGTTGCCTGTTGGGCCATCGCGTGCGTTATGACGGCGGCGCCAGTGGTCCGTACGGGCAATTGGCCCGATGGCAGGAAGAAGGCCGGATCATTGCCTTGTGCCCGGAAGTTGCGGGCGGCTTGCCGACGCCGCGTGCTCCGGCAGAAATACCCGGTGGCCAGGGGAGCGATGTGCTCAACGGCCTGGCGCCGGTGATGACCAGCGAGGGTGAAGATGTGACCGCGGCCTTTATGGACGGGGCACAACAGGCGCTGGCGTTGGTGGTTCGGCACGGTATTGGTATTGCTATCCTCAAGGCTAATAGTCCGTCTTGCGGCAATGTGCAGACCTATGACGGCAGCTTTGGCGGGATCAAGGTTGCAGGCCAGGGCGTCACGGCGGCATTGCTGGCGGGGGCCGGGGTACAGGTATTTAACGAGCTGCAGCTGGAAGACGCCGCGCGGGCTCTAGCGCAGCTTGAGGCCTGAGGATTTGCGGGCCGGCCGGGAAATACCGGCGCGAGCAAACCCGCTCCTGCAAGGGCGTGTAGAGCGTATAAATGAGTTCAGGTAATATCCGGTGCCATTTTGCCCAGGGGATCCATCATGACTGACAAGCCGAAACCACAGCCCTCGGCAGCGACCGAAAGTGCTGATTCTGCACTGCACCATATCGTTGATGGTTTTTTGCACTTCCATCACGAAATCTTTCCTGAACAAGAAGCCTTCTTCAAAAAACTTGCCACGGCACAGAACCCGCGTGCGATGTTTATTGCCTGTGCCGATTCGCGCATCGTGCCTGAGCTGATCACCCAGAGTGCACCGGGCGATTTGTTTGTAACGCGTAACGTCGGCAACGTGGTGCCACCCTATGGCCAGATGAATGGCGGTGTTTCAACTGCCATTGAGTACGCGGTGCTGGCACTGGGCGTGCAGCACATCATTATTTGCGGACATTCGGATTGCGGGGCGATGCGCGCCGTACTCAACCCGGCAAGCTTGAAAAAGATGCCCACGGTCAGAGCCTGGTTGCACCACGTTGAAGTGGCCAAAACCATGGTGCAGGACAACTGCAACTGCGCCAATGAAGCTGAAAGCATGCACGTGCTGACTGAAGAAAACGTGATTGCCCAGCTGCAGCACCTGCGCACACACCCGTCGGTGGCGTCGCGCATGGCCAACGGGCATCTGTTTATTCACGGCTGGGTATACGACATCGAAACCAGCGAGATCAAAGCCTACGACGCCGATAAAGGCGCCTTCCTGCCGCTGGATGGCACCAGCCCGATTCCAAGCGCTACGCCCAAAGCCAGGTTTTAGGCGCTTACCCTTGCTCGCGTGCTCTGCGCTTTCTCGGACACTGCTCTGAAGGCGCTCGCGAGCACGCCGGCTGCTACAGGTTCAGGCCGACGCCCAGTTGCTTGGACAGACAAGGCCAGCGGCTCCAGGCAGCGCCCGTCTCGGGGCTGGTCAGCCGTTCGCGGTAAGCATCGACCGATTCCACGGCAAAGCTTTCGTCGTTAAGCATCTCGTCGAGCGCATGGTGCACGGCTTCGTCCAGTTGATTGGCAAAGGCCTCGCCGATTAACTGGTGGGCGATGAGGTTGGCCACTGTCATGTCCAGAGGAATCAACGGCTGACCCAGGTGCTTGATGTAGAGATCGTTGACCTCTTCGACCAGGCGGTGCGCCAGATAGGCTTCGTCCAGTAAACCTTCAAGCCCCGGATGGCCATCGAGCAGCGGGAGCGGCTGGGCAAAATATTGCTCGGCGATTTTCAGTACCGGCTTGATTTGCGACTCGATACCCGCCTCATGGGCGACTGCGTTGGCAGCATCCAGCAAGTCGGGCACCTGCTCGATGTAGGCGCTGACAAAGCGGGTCATCACGACGTTTTTATCCGTATCAGGCAGCTCGATTGCGGCATGAAGGTGCGGCAGTTGCTTGGCCAGATGCTGGGCCAGCTGCTTCGTTTCGGCCTCATGTTCTTGGGCACGCGAGATCTGCGCGCGGATGGCGGCGGTGTTCATGGGAACTCCAGGGGGGTTGCAAGACAAAAAAGAGCTATAAAAGTAGCCCTTTAAACGCAAAGGGATTTTTTTCAGGGGAAGTATTGTTATTCATTTTGTGACCGGGCAGTGAGTGCCATTTGTCGATGTGGCCTTATTTCACTGTTTTGACCCCTTACATTGCGGGGCTGGTGTCGGTGTCTATACTCGCTTTTGTAACCGTTATTTGATGTCGCCCGACTGCCTGAGCAGACGAGGCTCGGCGGTCCAGGTTCACAGGGTTTGAAAACCGCCCCCTTGTAACGCAGGTTGATACCGGCGCAATAACAAGAAAAACAAAGGGGAACCCGCAATGAAGCGACATCCAAATCTATGGATGGGCCTGCTGTTGTGGTCGGTTTTCGGTCAGGCGCAAGCTGCCTGGACCGTGAACATGACGCCGGGCGCGACCGAAGTCAGCAACGCGGTATTCGACCTGCACATGACCATATTCTGGATCTGTGTCGTGATCGGCATCATCGTGTTTGGTGCCATGTTCTGGTCGATGATCGTTCATCGGCGCTCCACCGGGCAGCAAGCAGCAAAATTCCACGAAAGCACCACGGTCGAAATCCTCTGGACGGTCGTGCCTCTGGTTATCCTCATTTTGATGGCCATCCCCGCAACCAGAACCCTGATCAATATCTATGACTCCAGTGAGTCGGATGTCGACATCCAGATCACGGGCTACCAGTGGAAGTGGCATTACAAATACCTGGGTCAGGATGTCGAGTTCTTCAGCAACCTGGCCACCCCCGCCGAGCAAATTCATAACCAGGCCCCCAAGGGCGAACATTACCTGCTTGAGGTGGACGAGCCGCTGGTGCTGCCGATCGGTGCCAAAGTGCGCTTTCTGGTGACCTCGGCGGACGTTATCCACTCCTGGTGGGTGCCTGCCTTCGCGGTCAAGCGCGACGCTATTCCGGGGTTTATCAACGAAGCCTGGACCCGTATCGAGAAGCCCGGCATTTACCGTGGCCAGTGTGCCGAATTGTGCGGCAAGGACCACGGCTTTATGCCGATCGTGGTGGATGTCAAAACCCGTGCGGACTATGACGCCTGGCTCGCAGACCGCAAGGCCCAGGCTGCTCAGCTCAAGGAACTGACCAGCAAGGACTGGACCCTCGACGAACTGGTGGCCCGTGGCGACAAGGTTTACCACACCACTTGCGTGGCCTGTCACCAGGCAGAAGGTCAGGGCTTGCCGCCGATGTTCCCGGCACTCAAAGGCTCGCCGATCGCTACCGGACCGGCTGCCGATCACCTGCACCGGGTGTTCTTCGGCAAACCGGGGACGGCCATGGCAGCCTTTGGCAAGCAGCTCTCGGAAGTTGATATTGCCGCGGTGGTGACCTACGAACGTAACGCCTGGGGCAACAACAAGGGCGACATGGTCACCCCCAGAGACGTGCTGGAGCTTAAACAGGCGCAAGGCAAATGAGCCGCCGGGGGCTGTGTGTGGGTAATGGCAGGGGGCCGTGGGCCGCCGGTTTTTTGGTCCATCCGTTTGCAGGAGTCAGGACATGAGTGCGGTTATTGATGACCACGGGCCTGCGCAAGACCACGCCCACGGCCCGGCCAAAGGCCTTATGCGCTGGGTGTTGACCACCAACCATAAAGACATTGGCACCTTGTATCTGTGGTTCAGCTTCTGCATGTTTTTGCTCGGTGGATCCTTCGCCATGGTGATTCGCGCCGAACTGTTCCAGCCGGGATTACAGATTGTGGCGCCGGCCTTTTTCAACCAGATGACCACCATGCACGGGCTGATCATGGTATTTGGCGCAGTGATGCCGGCGTTTGTCGGGCTGGCCAACTGGATGATTCCGCTGATGATCGGCGCCCCCGACATGGCCTTGCCGAGGATGAACAACTTCAGCTTCTGGCTGTTGCCTGCCGCTTTCGCACTGCTGATCTCGACCCTGTTCATGGCCGGTGGCGGGCCTAATTTTGGCTGGACCTTCTACGCGCCACTGTCCACGACCTATGCCCCTGAAAGCGTGACTTATTTTATTTTTGCCATCCATTTAATGGGCATCAGTTCGATCATGGGCGCGATCAACGTGATCGCCACCATCCTCAATTTGCGTGCTCCCGGCATGACGCTGATGAAAATGCCGCTGTTCGTCTGGACCTGGCTGATCACGGCCTTCCTGCTGATAGCGGTGATGCCCGTGCTGGCAGGGGTGGTCACCATGATGTTGATGGACATCCACTTCGGCACCAGCTTCTTCAGTGCCGCGGGCGGCGGTGACCCGGTGTTGTTCCAGCATGTGTTCTGGTTCTTCGGCCACCCCGAGGTCTACATCATGATCCTGCCGGCCTTCGGTGCCATCAGCGCGATCATTCCGACCTTCTCGCGCAAGCCGTTATTCGGCTACACCTCAATGGTCTACGCCACGGCCAGCATCGCCTTCCTGTCATTCATCGTCTGGGCCCACCATATGTTTGTGGTGGGGATTCCCCTGGTCGGTGAACTGTTCTTTATGTATGCCACGCTGCTGATTGCGGTGCCGACCGGGGTCAAGGTCTTCAACTGGGTCAGCACCATGTGGCAAGGCTCGCTGACCTTCGAGACGCCAATGCTGTTCGCCGTGGCCTTCGTAATTCTGTTCACCATCGGCGGGTTCTCCGGGTTGATGCTGGCCATCGCGCCGGCAGACTTCCAGTACCACGACACCTATTTCGTGGTCGCACATTTCCATTACGTACTGGTGCCGGGGGCGATTTTCGGGATCTTCGCTTCGACCTATTACTGGCTGCCGAAATGGACTGGCCACATGTACGACGAAACCCTCGGGAAGTTGCATTTCTGGCTGTCGTTTGTGGGCATGAACCTGACGTTCTTCCCGATGCACTTTGTCGGTCTGGCCGGCATGCCGCGCCGGGTTCCGGACTACAACCTGCAGTTCGCCGACTTCAACATGGTGTCCTCGATTGGCGGGTTCATGTTCGGCACTACGCAGCTTCTATTCCTGTTCATTGTCATCAAATGCATTCGTGGTGGCCCCAAGGCCCCCGCCAAACCCTGGGACGGCGCCGAAGGTCTGGAATGGAGCGTGCCCTCGCCCGCGCCATATCACACCTTCACCACGCCGCCGGAAATCAAGTGACCGGTGCATGCCGAGTCCCTGCAGGAGCGAGCTGGCTCGCAATGCAGACGGCCCGGTTTGCCTTGATAAATTCGCTGCTGTCATTGCGAGCAAGCTCGCCCCCTCAGGAAGCCGCTTATGGCTAACTCAACTGCGGTCAAACGCCTGGTCCTGCGCCTGTTGTTGATGGTGGTGGTGATGTTCGCCTTTGGTTTCGCCCTGGTGCCGATTTACGACGTGATGTGCAAAGCCTTCGGCATCAACGGCAAGACCGCCGGACAGTACGAAGGTGAGCAAATGGTCGACCCGACCCGGCAGGTGCGCGTGCAGTTCTTGTCGACCAATGCCATCGACATGGTGTGGGAGTTCTATCCCAAGGGCGATCAGTTGGTGGTCAACCCCGGGGCGGTTAACGAGATGGTGTTTGTAGTCTCCAACCCCACTGACCACCCGATGACGGCGCAAGCCGTGCCGAGTATTTCACCGGCCGAAGCCGCCCAGTACTTCCACAAAACCGAGTGTTTTTGCTTTACCCAACAGGTGTTGCAACCGGGCCAAAGCCTGGAGATGCCGATGCGTTTTATCGTCGACCGCGACATGCCCAAGGATGTGAAACACCTGACGCTGGCCTACACGCTGTTCGATATCACTGCTCGCCATCCGCCTGTCGCCGCTAACGCCGGCAAGGACGAAACCCGGCTTGCCCGATAAGGAGAACGCTCCATGGCAACTCACGATCACTACTATGTCCCGCCTCAAAGCAAGTGGCCGATCATTGCCACGGTGGGGCTGTTGGTCACGGTGTATGGCCTGGGCACCTGGTTCAACGACCTCAAGGCGGCGCGACCCGAGTCCCATGGCCCGCTGATTTTCTTTATTGGCGGCCTGATCGTTGCGTACATGCTGTTTGGCTGGTTCGGCGCAGTGATCAGGGAGAGCCGGGCCGGGCTATACAGCGCGCAACTGGATCGTTCGTTTCGCTGGGGCATGACCTGGTTTATTTTTTCTGAAGTGATGTTCTTTATCGCGTTTTTTGGTGCGCTGTTTTACGTGCGGCACTTTTCCGGTCCGTGGTTGGGTGGCGAGGGCAGCAAGGCGGTGGCGCACATGCTGTGGCCTGACTTTCAGTTTGCCTGGCCGTTGCTGCACACCCCCGACCCTGCGCTATATCCACCGCCTAAAGGCACCATCAGCCCGTGGGGCTTGCCGCTGCTCAACACGGTGTTGCTGGTCAGTTCCAGCATCACCCTGACCATCGCTCACCATGCCTTGAACAAGGGCCATCGCGGGGCGCTGAAGTTCTGGTTGGGCCTGACGGTTTTGCTCGGGGTCGGATTTTTGGGGTTTCAGGCCGAGGAGTACATCCACGCGTACAAAGAGCTGGGCCTGACTCTGGGCTCCGGGGTGTATGGCGCGACGTTCTTTATGCTCACCGGTTTCCACGGTGCCCACGTGACCATCGGCGCCCTGATTTTGCTGGTGATGCTGATCCGGGTGATACGCGGGCATTTCAATACCGAGCACCAGTTTGGTTTCCAGGCTGCGACCTGGTACTGGCACTTTGTGGATGTGGTGTGGCTCGGGTTGTTCCTGTTCGTATACGTGTTGTGAGTCAGCGCCCATGACGCGCTTTCGACCCGGCATCGCGCCGACACTGGTGGTGCTGGCGTTACTGCCGCTGCTGGTGTTCCTGGGTTTTTGGCAACTGAGCCGCGGGGAGCAGAAACGCGCGCTGCTCGATAGCTACGCAGAACGTCAGGCCGCCGCGCCGCTGACCGCAGGCCAACTGCTCAATGTGGAGCAACCGGCCTTTCGCCGTGTGCAATTGCGGGGGCATTTAGACGGGCAACACAGCCTGCTGCTGGACAACCGTATGCGGGATGGCCAGGTCGGTGTCGAACTGCTGCAACCCTTTCAGGATCAAGCCAGCGGCCAGTGGCTGCTGCTCAATCGTGGCTGGCTGCCGTGGCCGAGCCGTCACACACCGCCGGTATTCAGCACTGCGCAACAGACCCTGGATGTGCAGGCCTGGGTTTATGAGTCGCCAGGCGCCCCCTTTCAATTACACGCCGACCCGCTTGACGCGCCCTGGCCGCGGCTGGTGACGACGGTGGAACCCGCCAAACTTTGGGCCGAGCTGGGCCGCGAAGGTTTTGCCGATGAAATCCGTATCGCCCCCGGCCCGGCCGCGTATCAGGCCGACTGGCCACTTATTTCCACGGGCATGGGCCCGGAAAAACACACCGCCTATGCCGTGCAGTGGTTCGCCATGGCGCTGGCCCTGTTCGGTCTTTATCTGTACCTCGGTTGGCACAACGCTCGGGAGAAACGTCATGGCAACGGCCATCAATCCGCCTGATACAGCTCGCGCCCCATCCCCTGCCACCCGGCGCCGCGGGCGATTGCAGCTGATCCTTATTCTGCTGCTGACCATAGGCCCCATGGTGCTGGCCACGGGCATGTACAAACTCAAGTTCTGGGTGCCTGAAAGCCGCAGCTATCACGGAGAACTGCTGGGGAACGGGCAGAACCGCGCGGCCCTTGGCGTCGTGACCGATGAGCAGCGCTGGCAACTGCTGGTAACGGCCCCCCAAGGCTGTGCTGCCGATTGCCAGCAGTTGGTGTATCTGGCACGCCAGCTTCAGGTCGGACTGGGCCGCGATGCGTCGCGGGCGAGCCACGGCTTGGCGGTGGCGCAGCCGGTGGACGCGCAATACGCCGCCAAATTGCAACGCGAGTATCCGCAATTACAGCGCTACACACTGGACCTGCCGACTTATACACAGGGCGCTGAAGGCAATGGCGCGGCGCAACTGTGGATAATCGACCCCCACGGCAATCTGGTGCTGCGCTACGACCCGCAGGTCAACGGTAAGGACGTGCTCAACGACCTCCGCCATCTGCTGAAGCTGTCCAACATCGGATAGGGGCCAGGTCATGGCTAAAGCTGGATTTCGTCTCGCATTGTTGGCCACCTTGCTGGCGCTGGTGGTGGTATTGCTCGGCGCCTACACCCGCCTGACCCATGCAGGCCTAGGCTGCCCGGACTGGCCCGGTTGCTACGGTTTTATCAGCGTGCCGCAAAGTGAGGCGCAACTGGCCCACGCCGAGCTGCACTTTCCCGATGCCCCGGTGCAGGCCGACAAAGGCTGGAGCGAGATGGTGCACCGCTATTTTGCCGGCACCCTCGGGCTGTTGATTCTGCTGCTGGCGGCACGGGCCTGGAGCCAGCGTCGGTTGCAGGATCAGCCGTTAAAACTGCCGTTGTTTATTTTGTTGGTGGTGATCGCACAAGCGGCCTTTGGCATGTGGACGGTAACGCTCAAGTTGTGGCCCCAGGTGGTGACGGGGCATTTGCTCGGCGGGTTTGCGACCCTGAGTTTGTTGTTTTTACTGACCTTGCGTCTGTCCGGGGTGCTGCCCGCCCTGGCTATCCCCCGCCGCCTGCAGCGCTGGGCAACGGCCGGGCTGGTGCTGGCGATCATGCAAATCGCGCTGGGGGGCTGGGTCAGTTCCAACTACGCAGCCGTGGCCTGCGTCGATCTGCCGACCTGTCATGGTGAATGGTGGCCTCAGGCCGACTTCGCCAATGGCTTTCATCTGACCCAGCATATCGGCCCCAACTATTTGGGCGGGCAACTGGACAGCGAGGCGCGCACTGCCATTCACCTTACCCACAGGCTCGGCGCTGTGCTGCTGACCCTGGTGTTATTGGGCCTGGCCTGGCAACTGCGCAAAGTCGGCATGACCCGGTTGGCGGGCTTGCTGCTGCTGGCGCTGGGAGTGCAGATCAGCCTGGGAATGAGCAATGTGCTGTTTGGTCTGCCACTGGTGGTCGCGGTGGCTCACAACGCGGGGGGCGCGGCGTTGTTGCTGACGCTGGTGCTGGTCAATTACCACGCCCGCACGGCATTGGTCAGGGTCAAGGCCCCGCGCTTCTCCCGCTGGATTTTCAGCCCCCGGCGCCATACGCCTGGTCTCGTCACCCTCAAAGGAGAATTGCCATGGCGACCGTGACTGGCGAACATCAGCGCCAGGGGCTCTGGCGTGACTATCTGGAGCTGACCAAGCCGAGGGTGGTCCTGATGATGCTGGTTACTTCGCTGGTGGGCATGTTTCTGGCTACCCGCGCGGGCGTGCCGTGGACGGTACTGGTGTTCGGAAACCTGGGGATTGGCCTGTGCGCCGGTGGCGCGGCGGCGGTCAATCATGTGGTGGATCGGCGTATTGATGCCATGATGGCCCGCACCCATAAGCGACCGCTGGCCGAAGGGCGGGTTTCACCGCTGGCGGGATTGTCGTTCGCGCTATTGCTGTCGCTGTCGGGGCTGGTGCTGCTATTGGTGTACACCAATGCCCTGGCGGCCTGGCTAACGCTGGCTTCTCTATTGGGCTACGCGCTTATTTACACAGGCTTTCTGAAGCGGGCCACGCCGCAAAATATCGTGATCGGCGGGCTGGCCGGTGCGGCGCCGCCGCTGCTGGGCTGGGTGGCAGTCACGGGGCATGTCACCGCCGAGCCGTTGCTGCTGGTGTTGATCATCTTTGCCTGGACCCCACCGCACTTTTGGGCGCTGGCGATCCACCGCAAGGCGGAGTACGCCAAAGCGGATATCCCCATGTTGCCCGTGACCCACGGCGAGCACTACACCAAGGTACATATTCTGCTGTACACCCTCGTGCTGCTGGCGGTCAGCTTGCTGCCCTTTGTGATTCACATGAGCGGCCTGCTCTATCTGGTATGTGCACTAGTGATGGGCGCACGCTTTCTGCATTGGGCTTGGGTGCTGTACCGTGGCACTGCGCCGCACGCTGCGATCAACACCTTCAAGTACTCTATTTACTACTTGCTGCTGCTATTCATCGCGCTGCTTGTCGATCATTACTTAGTGTTGAACCTATGACTAGAACTCAAAAAACCGTTTATATCCTCGTCGCGCTGGTGGCATTGGTCATGGGCCTGACGTTTAACAAAATGATGTCGAGCAAAAGCCAGGGCGACAACACGTCCCTGATCGATGCCGGGATCATTCTGCTGCCGCAGAGCCGTCATTTGCCGGATGTGAAGATGACCGACCAGAACGGTCAGCCGGTGCTCATGAATGAACTGAAAGACAAGTGGAGCATGCTGTTTTTCGGCTACACCTTCTGCCCGGACATCTGCCCGACCACCCTCGCCCAGCTGCGTCAGATCAAAAGTGAACTGCCCAAGGACGTACAGGACAAACTGCAGATCGTGCTGGTCAGTGTCGACCCGAACCGCGATACGCCGCAGCAGCTCAAGCAATACCTGGGTTACTTCGACCCGCAGTTCGTGGGGCTGACCCCTGCTTCCATAGAAGATCTGCAAACACTGGCGAATGCCGTGAGCATCCCGTTCATCCCGGCGGATACCAGCAAGCCCAACTACACCGTCGACCACAGTGGCAACCTGGCGCTGATCGGGCCGGACGGCACCCAGCGGGGTTTCATTCGCGCACCGTTCAACACCGCCAAAATGGTTGCCCAATTGCCGGGGTTGGTAGAGCGCAAATAAAGGACGCGAGGGGCAATCTGTAGGAGCGAGCTCGCTCCTACAGAAAGATCAGAGGATCAGAACGCCGGGATGATGGCGCCTTTGTACTTCTCGTTGATGAACGCTTTCACTTCAGGGCTGTGCAAGGCAGCAACCAACTTCTGCATATCTGCCGAGTCTTTATCGTCCGGGCGAGCGACCAGAATGTTCACGTAAGGCGAATCGCTGCCTTCAATGACCAGGGCGTCTTTTTCCGGGTTCAGCTTGGCTTCCAGCGCGTAGTTGGTGTTGATCAAGGCCAGATCGACTTGAGTCAGAACACGGGGGATGGTCGCTGCTTCCAGCTCGCGGAATTTCAGGTTCTTGGCGTTCTGTTCGATGTCTTTTGGCGTCGAAAGGATGTTGCTCGAGTCCTTGAGCTTGATCAGGCCCGCCTTGTCCAGCAACAACAGGGCACGGCCGCCGTTGGTGGCGTCGTTCGGAATGACCACGGTGGCCCCGTTCGGCAGATCATCCAGCTTCTTGTACTTGCTGGAGTAAGCACCCAGTGGTTCCAGGTGTACGGCTGCAACGCTGACCAGGTTAGTCCCCTTGGCCTTGTTGAACTCGTCCAGGTACGGCTGGTGCTGGAAGAAGTTGGCATCCAGACGTTTTTCGGCCACCTGCACGTTTGGCTGGATGTAGTCGGTGAAAACCTTGACCTTGAGGTTCACGCCCTCTTTGGCCAGTGCCGGTTTCACGAACTCCAGAATCTCGGCGTGGGGTACCGGTGTGGCTGCGACCGACAGATCGCCGGCATGGGCGGAAAATGCGGCTACAGCGGCCACGGCAGCAAATAACTTCTTCATTCAGCAACTCCTTGTGAACACCCGACTTCAGGTGCCTGCCAGCCCTGGGCTGGCGGTTACGTTTATTAACGAGAGGTCGCGCTTACTTGCGCGAAAAGTGCACCACTAGCCGATCACCAACGGTTTGCAGAATTTGCACCAGAATCAGCAACAGCACCACCGTGACAATCATCACGTCGGTCTGGAAGCGCTGATAGCCGAAACGGATCGCCAAATCACCCAGGCCGCCGGCGCCGACCACACCTGCCATGGCGGTGTAGGACACCAGCGTAATGGCGGTCACGGTAATCGCTGCAAAGATGCCGGGGCGCGCTTCAGGCAACAAGGCGCTGGTAATGATCTGACGCGTGCTGGCGCCCATGGCCTGAGTAGCTTCGATGATGCCGCGATCCACTTCACGCAGCGCGGTCTCGACCAGACGGGCGAAGAACGGCGTAGCGCCGACCACCAGAGGCGGGATCGCGCCCGCTACGCCCAGGGAGGTTCCGGTAATCAGAACGGTGAGCGGGATCATCACAATCAACAAAATGATGAATGGCAGCGAACGCAGAATGTTCACCGCCAGTGACAATATGGCGTATACCGCCTTTTGCTCGAACAGTTGGCGCGGGCTGCACAAAAACAGCAGTACGCCCAGCGGCAGGCCAAGCAGGATGGTGAACAGCAGCGAGCCGCCGAGCATCATCATGGTGTCGCCGGTTGCCAGCCAGATTTCGAACCAGTCAATGTTGGAAAAGAAACTCAACAGGGATTCCATCAGCGCAGCACCTCCATATGAACGTCAGCCGCAGTGAAGCGGGCGAAAGCCGCTTCCATGTCGCCACCGGTAATGGCGAGGGTCAGTTGCCCGTAGGGGGTGTCTTTGATGCGATCGATACGACCGGCCAGGATGCTGTAGTCCACCCCCGTTTCACGGGCGACAGTGCCCAGCAAAGGTGCATAGGTGGATTCGCCCTGGAAGGTCAGGCGCACGATACGGCCAGGAACATGGGCGAAGTCGTCGCGCTGCTCGCTTTCGTCGATCTGCTCGTCTTCCTGGACAAAACGCTTGGTGGTCGGGTGCTTGGGGTGCAGGAACACTTGGGCGACCGGGCCTTGCTCGACGATTACGCCTGCATCCATCACCGCTACGTGGTCGCACACGCGACGGATCACATCCATCTCGTGGGTGATCAGGACGATGGTCAGCTTCAGTTCGCGGTTGATCTCAGCCAGCAACTGCAAGACCGAGGCCGTGGTTTGCGGGTCCAGGGCACTGGTGGCTTCGTCACACAGCAGCACTTTGGGTTTGGTGGCCAATGCACGGGCAATGCCGACGCGTTGTTTTTGGCCGCCTGACAGTTGCGCCGGATATTTCTTGGCGTGGTCGGACAGACCTACCCGCGCGAGCAACTCGGCAACCCGCAGATCGATGTCCTTGCGGGACAATTCACCGGCCAGCGTCAGGGGCATGGCCACGTTATCGGCCACAGTCTTGGAGGCCAGCAGGTTGAAGTGCTGGAAGATCATGCCGACTTGCTGGCGAAACCGTCGCAGGCCGTTGGCATCCATCGCCGTCACGTCTTCGTTGTCGACGATGATCTGCCCGCCACTCGGGGTTTCGAGGCGGTTGATCAGGCGCAGCAGGGTACTTTTGCCCGCGCCGGAGTGGCCAATCAGGCCGAAAACCTGGCCGCTCTCAACACGCAGACTGGTGGAGTGCAACGCGGGAATGTCCTTACCGGAAACCCGGTAGGTTTTATGAACGTTATGGAACTCAATCACGTAGCGAACCTTGTGGGGCGCGAAAATAGAAGATCAGCGGTTAGCCGGGCGCGCATTTTAGCCTGTCCGTATAGAGGTTCTTAGCATTTATTTGCGCTGGGACCTTTGATTTGGCAATAAGACGACTGATGGTCTGAATTAAGGAACGACGGTAAACGCTAAAAGTCAGTACTAGGACCCGCCTCGGGAGATTAGTCCAGGAAGCCCGGCCAACAGGGCTTTCGCCAACAAGGAGTTTAGTCTGATGAGTAGCAAAAAACCGTCTTCCAACAAGAGCCAGATGGCCGGCACCGACACCTTGGATCGTGGCAACACCAACGTCAAACTCGATAGCCTCGAAACTTTTCGTGATGACGCAACCGATCAGGCTCTGCGGACCAATCAGGGGGTGAAGGTTGCAGACAATCAAAACACCCTGAAAGCCGGCGCCAGAGGCCCCTCGCTGCTCGAAGACTTCATTATGCGCGAGAAGATCACCCATTTTGACCATGAGCGAATTCCAGAGCGCATTGTTCATGCTCGAGGTACCGGCGCCCACGGCTACTTCCAGACTTATAAATCCCACAGCGCACTGACCAAGGCGGGTTTCCTGCAGGACCCGGGTAAGAAAACTCCGGTTTTTGTGCGTTTCTCCACCGTCCAGGGCCCGCGCGGCTCCGGGGATACCGTGCGTGATGTGCGCGGTTTTGCCGTGAAATTTTTCACCGATGAAGGCAACTTCGATCTGGTCGGCAACAATATGCCGGTGTTTTTTATTCAGGACGCGATCAAGTTTCCGGATTTCGTACACGCGGTAAAACCTGAGCCCCATAACGAAATGCCTACGGGCGGTTCAGCTCATGACACGTTCTGGGACTTCGTCTCACTGGTGCCGGAATCTGCGCACATGGTTATTTGGGCGATGTCTGACCGTGCCATTCCTAAAAGCCTGCGCAGCATGCAGGGGTTCGGCGTACATACGTTCCGTCTGATCAACGCTGAAGGCAAATCCAGCTTCGTCAAATTCCACTGGCGTCCGAGTGTGGGTACTTGCTCGCTGGTGTGGGACGAAGCGCAAAAACTGGCAGGTAAAGACACCGATTACCACCGCCGTGATCTATGGGAGTCGATTGAAACCGGCGATTACCCTGAGTGGGAATTCGGCGTGCAGATCATTTCGGAGGAAGACGAGCATAAATTCGACTTCGATATTCTTGATCCGACCAAGCTGATCCCCGAAGAACTGGTGCCGATTACGCCTTTGGGCAAGATGGTGCTCAACCGTAACCCCGACAACTTTTTTGCGGAAACCGAGCAAGTGGCTTTTTGCCCGGGCCATATCGTGCCGGGTATCGACTTTTCCAATGACCCGTTGCTGCAGGGCCGGCTGTTTTCCTACACCGATACGCAAATCAGCCGTCTGGGCGGGCCGAACTTTCACGAGATTCCGATCAATCGCCCCGTCGCGCCGTTTCACAATAATCAGCGTGACGCGCAGCACCGTAGCACCATCAACAAAGGCCGGGCGTCCTATGAACCGAACTCCATCGACGCTGGCTGGCCGAAAGAAACCCCGCCTGCAGCCCATGACGGGGGGTTTGAGTCTTATCCCGAGCGCATCGACGCCAACAAGATCCGTCAGCGCAGCGAGTCGTTCAGCGATCACTTCTCCCAGGCCCGGCTGTTTTTCCGCAGCATGAGCAAGCATGAGCAAGAACACATTATTGCGGCCTACAGTTTTGAATTGGGCAAGGTCGAGCGTGTGCCCATCCGGGAGCGCCAGGTGAATGAAATCCTGGCCAATATCGACCTTGAGCTGGCCAGGCGGGTGGCTGAGAACCTGGGCTTGCCTGCACCGAAGGCGGGTACGCAAGCGGAGCGCAAAACCAGCGTCAGCCGCTCCCCGGCCTTGAGTCAGGCCAATCTGCTACCGGGCAATATCAAAACCCGTAAAGTGGCAATTCTTGCCGCCAACGGGGTTGATGGCGCAGCGATTGATGCTCTGAAAAAGGCGCTGGCGAGTGAAGGCGCCCATGCCAAATTGTTGGGTCCTACGTCTGCGCCGGTGAAAACCGCAGACGGCAAATTGCTGCCGGTTGATGCATCCATGGAAGGCATGCCGTCGGTTGCCTTTGATGCGGTGTACGTGCCGGGTGGCGCGGCTTCGATCAAAACCTTGAGCACCGATGGCGTGGCGTTGCACTACCTGCTCGAAGCCTATAAGCACCTGAAGGCGATTGCCTTGCATGGCGAAGCCAGGCAGCTGCTGGACGTTCTGCATTTGCAGGCCGATGAGGGGTTGCTGGCAATCAAGGATGGCAAGGATCTGAAGGCGTTCTTTGCCGCGATCGGGCAGCACCGTGTGTGGGCCCGGGAGCCGAAGGCCAAAGCCGTTCCGGCGTAAACGAAGGGCTCTGCAGCAGTTGGCTGGTTCGCGATGGGGTCAGAGATGACCCTGTTGCGAACCAGCTGCTTGCTGCAGGTTTGCCTGGACCTAGGGTTTACTTGGGATCAGCACTATTTGCGCAGGTACATGGCGAATGATCTGACGTTCAACTTTCAGATCGAACGCCGGATCGAGTTTTTTCACCCGCTTGCTGATCAGCGTGGACAGCCATGGGAAGTCCGCTGTGCGCGGAACCTGCAGACTGACAGCACACTGGTAATTGACGATATCTTGCGCGATCAAATTCAGTTGATGGCGAAGTTTCGCAATATCCTCGATGTTAAGCGTAACTGTGGTGCTCTCAGCGGCAGGGTCGATAACCCTGGCCGGTGGCCTGGCCTCGGCAGCCTTGAGTGCGGCTTCGGCTTTATCCAGTTCGGCCTTGCGCGCATGGGCAATGGCACTGTTGACACCGCCGGTCAGCGCTGGAGCCGTGGGCATCAAGGCGCGGGCGCGGCTCAGTGCCGTGGCAGCAGCGTTGACATCACCTTTTTGCAGCACGATCTGACTGCGTTGCAAGTAGGCTTCTGCCAGTTGACGCTGGTATTGCACCAATTGTGGATCATCCGGCGTTTGCTTCTGCAAGGTAGCCAGTTGATCTTCAGCGGTCGCGAGTTCGCTGCTGGCCAGGTTTTGCTCCAGCTGTGCGATGGCCGTAGCGCGCGCATCCGGGACAGGTGTGTCGCCGGAGGGTGTGCTTTGGCAGGCGCCCAGCAGCAAGGAAAATGCGGCCAGGAGCAAGTAACGGGAGTTGAACAGCTTCATTCCTGCGGCTCTCTAAGTGCGCAAAAAACGAGCAAGTCTACACCCCTCGACGGGGCAGAACAAAACTCAGCAGAAACAGTGCCGCGGCACACACCACAATTGATGGTCCCGCCGGCGTGTCTTTGAACCATGAAAGTGCCAGGCCACCACACACCGCCAGCATTCCCAGCAAACTGGCACCCAGGGCCATCTGCTCCGGAGAGCGGGCGTGGCGCTGGGCAGCTGCTGCCGGGATGATCAGCAAGGACGTGATCAATAACACGCCGACAATCTTCATTGCTACGGCAATAACAATTGCGATCAACAGCATCAGCGTCATGCGCAACGCCGCTACCGGCAAGCCTTCAACAGTGGCCAGCTCTTCATGCACGGTGATCGCCAGCAGCGGCCGCCACAGCGCCACCAGCAATGCCAGAACCACAGCGCTACCGCCCATGATCCACATCAAATCGTTGGGGCTGATGGCCAGCAGATCACCAAACAGATAAGCCATCAGGTCGATTCGTACTTCATGCATGAAGCTTAGTACGACCAGCCCGAGGGACAAGGTGCTGGGTGCAAGTATTCCGAGCAATGTGTCAGATGCCAACGGCTGGCGCTGTTGCAAGGTGACCAACAGGACTGCCAGCAGCAGACAGCCGACAGTCACGGCAATGGTAGGGCTGACATCCAGCAGGAACCCCATCGCCACCCCCAGCAAAGCCGCATGGGATAGCGTGTCGCCGAAATAGGCCATTCGTCGCCACACCACAAATGAGCCCAGGGGGCCGGCGACGATCGCCAGGGCCAGACCTGCCAGCAGGGCGTAAAACAGAAAATCAGCCATGCTTGCAGCCTTCTCCATGAACGTGGGCGGGTGCCGTTGTGGCGTCTTCGCTGACCACCGAACCATGCAAGTCATGGGCGTGGTCATGATGGTGATGATAAATCGCCAGGCTCTGTGCGTTTTTGCCGAACAGTTCGACGAAAGCCGGGTCATTGCTGACTTGTTCCGGGTGGCCCGAACAGCAGACATGGCGATTGAGGCAGACCACCTGGTCGGTGGTGCTCATGACCAGATGCAAATCGTGGGACACCATCAGCACGCCACAGCCATGGCGGTCGCGCAGGCGGGTAATCAGGCTGTACAGCTCGGCCTGGCCAGCGACATCGACGCCCTGTACCGGCTCGTCAAGCACCAGCAACTCCGGTTTGCGCAGCAGGGCGCGGGCCAGCAGTACGCGCTGCATTTCGCCACCGGACACACTTTGCACGGGGCTGTCGATGACCTTTTCGGCGCCGACTTCTTTCAGCGCGGCAAGGGCTTGCGCCCTGTCCACACCCGGCACCAGACGCAAAAAGCGTAAAACCGAGAGCGGCAATGTCGGATCGACGTGCAGTTTTTGCGGCATGTAGCCGACCCGCAACCTGGGTTTGCGCCAGACGCTGCCACTGGTGGGCTTGAGCAGGCCGAGCACGGCTTTGACCAGTGTGGTTTTGCCGGCGCCGTTGGGGCCGATGAGGGTGACGATCTGGCCCGGCTCGACACTCAGCTCGATATTGTCGAGCACGTCTTGCCCGGCGAAGGTCACGGTGACCCGGTCCAAACGTATCAGTGCAGCGCTCATCAGGCCTCCCGGCAACCCGAACACAAACCGACCACTTCGACGGTCTGGCCTTCGACAGTAAAGCCGACATCCAGCGCACTGTTGATGATTGCGTCGCTGATGGTTTTTTGCTCGAGTTCGATGGCGGCATGGCAGTTGCGGCAGATCAAAAACTGACCCTGATGCGCGTGCTCGGGGTGGCTGCAACCAATAAAGGCGTTCAGTGAGGCGATGCGATGCACCAGGCCGTTCTCCAGCAGAAAATCCAGCGCCCGATAGACGGTCGGTGGCGCTGCCCGGCGGCCGTCCTGCTCGCTGAGTACTGCCAGAATGTCGTAGGCGCCCAGCGGCTTGTGACTTTGCCACACCAGTTCCAGCACCCGGCGGCGCAGTGCAGTCAGGCGCAAACCCTTTTGCGCGCACAGCACATCCGCTTCGCTAAGGGCGCTGTGGACACAATGGGAGTGGTCATGGGGACGACTGGCAAGCGGTGTAATAGGCATGGGCGGCGACGATTTTTGAGAGAGACGTTATTATGTTACCTGTTTCAACCACCATGAGTGCTCATCGTGCCCCGTCTTTTTTCTATTTTTCTTGCTCTAACCGCCAGTTTGGCCGTAATTGGCCCGGCCCGGGCCGAGGTCAGCGTGTTGACCAGCATCAAACCCTTGCAGCTGATTGCGGCTGCTGTGCAGGACGGCGTGGGCCATCCCGAGGTGCTTTTGCCGCCCAATGCTTCGCCGCATAACTATGCCCTGCGTCCTTCCGACGTACGGCGCGTGCAGTCGGCTGATCTTTTGTACTGGATTGGCCCGGACATGGAAGGTTTCATGCCGCGGGTGATCAAAACCCGCACTTTGCCATCGGTGGCGGTCTACACGCTGCCTGAGCTTAAGCTTCGTCATTTCTCCGAAGATAGCCACTCCCATGCCGAAGATGCGGCCGAACACGACCACGATCACCGTCCTGGAACGCTGGATGCGCACCTGTGGCTGGCCCCGGCCAACGCCCGTGTGATCGCGGCCAAAATGGCGGCTGACCTGAGTCAGAAAGACCCGGCCAACGCTGCCCGGTATCAAGCGAATCTGGCGGCTTTCAATCAGCGTCTGGACGCCCTGGATGCGCGCCTGAAAACACGTCTGGCGGGGATTTCCGACAAGCCGTTCTTTGTATTCCATGAGGGCTACGACTATTTCGAAAGCGCTTACGGCCTAAAGCATGCGGGTGTTTTCAGCGTGGCTGCAGAAGTACAGCCAGGGGCCCAGCACGTCGCCGCCATGCGTAAGCGTCTGCAGGAAGCGGGCAAGACCTGCGTATTCAGTGACCCGCCTTTGCGTCCGCGTCTGGCAGACACCCTGACCGCCGGCTTGCCGGTCAAGTTGGCTGAGCTGGATGCCCTGGGCGGCTATACCCCGGCGACGGCGCAGGGCTATGAGCAACTGCTGGAGAAGCTGGGCAATGACCTGGCGGGCTGCCTGGAAAGCTTGTAACCCCGCACCAATAGAGCCTGCAGGAGCGCGCCTGCTCGCGAGCATTTCAATTACACACAGCTCGCCAGCAGGCTCGCTCCGGCCTTACAGGGCAAAAGGCAGATGAACTGTCACTGTCTGGTGCACGGCCAGACGGCGTTCGAATTCGCCCGGATCGTGAATCAGCACGTCTTGCCCGGCAAAGGTATGGGCCGCGATCAGGCGCGACAGCCAAAAGCGCACGCATGCGACCCGCAGCATCGTCGGCCACAATTGGGCTTCGCTTGCAGTAAACGGGCGCAGTGCGGCATAGGCACCGAGTAAGGCGCGGGCGCGCGGGGCGTCAATCTTGCCGTCTTCGTCAGCGCACCAGTCATTCAGGGCGATCGCAACGTCATACAGCATCGGGCCTGAGCACGCGTTGTAAAAGTCGATCAGGCCGGTCAGATGCGTGCCTTCAAACATGGCGTTATCGCGGAACAGGTCGCCATGCAGGTTGGCCCGGGGCAACGCGAGGATCTGCTCTTTATGCGCGCTGATTTCAATCAACGCGTTTTGCAGCAATTGTGCCGCCTCAGGTGACAGATCGGCCATTAGTGCAGGCCCTTCTGCCAGCATCCAGTCCAGCCCGCGGTCAGTCTTGCGCTCCAGCACCTTGTCGCGGGTGGCCACATGCAAGTGACCAAGCAGCTCGCCGACCTGGGCGCAATGCTGGGCATTGGCTTCACGAATATGTTTGCCCGCCAGGCGCGGTTGCAGCAGCGCCGGTTTGCCCTTGAGTTCACGCAGGGCCTGGCCGTCGACGGTACGCAGGGCGAAAGGCACCGGCAGTTCTGCGCTGTGCAGCACATCGAGCAGTTCGATGAAGAACGGCATCTCTTTGATCGGGCCACGCTCAACCAGGGTCAGGACATATTCGCCCTGCTCCAGACTGATGAAGTAATTGGTGTTTTCGCTGCCAGCGGCAATCCCCTGGAAATCGAGCAGGCGGCCAAGCCCGTAAGGCGCAAGAAAAGTTTCCAACTCGGTGCGAGTCAGGGGCGTGAATACAGACATGGTTTAAAACTGCCAGTACGGGCGCCGCGTTGAGTCGGCGCCGATTAAAGTTAAGACGCTATTTCCATTCGAAGATTTTCCACGATGGAATCAGCATATCCGGCTGGTCGGAACGGATGAAATTGGCATCAGTACCATCAGCGCGCACTAAAAAGTACGGCGGTGCTCCTTTTGGGGTGACCTTGATGGCATAGAGAAAACCGTTTTGACGGTATTCCTGGATCGTTTTATCGCCTTCCGTGCGAATGGTTACGTCTGGGTCAGCTGTGACTGCTTCATCGGCTGCGAAGGTTAGCAGCGGAGTGAATGCAAACAAGCCGGTCAGCAACAGGCGATTTAGTGTGCGCATGATAACCTTGTCCCTTTGTCGTCATTGGTCCGGACATTCTAGCGCCGGACTCGCCGAAAAGGTTGATCCTGCTCATGAGCCAAGCTCCCCTCGTCCTGGTGGACGGTTCTTCATATCTGTACCGCGCCTTCCATGCGCTGCCGCCGCTGACTACGTCCAAGGGGCTGCCGACAGGTGCCGTGAAGGGCGTGCTGAACATGCTTAAAAGCCTGCGCAAACAGTACCCGGACAGTCCGTTTGCGGTGGTTTTCGATGCCAAGGGCGGAACATTTCGCGATGAAATGTTCGCCGAATACAAGGCTAATCGCCCAAGCATGCCCGATGACATGCGGGTCCAGATCGAGCCCCTGCACGCCAGCGTTATCGCGCTGGGTTTCCCTTTGCTGTGCGTCGAAGGTGTCGAGGCCGACGATGTCATCGGCACGCTGGCCCGCAGCAGCGCGGCGGCAGACCGCCCGGTAGTGATCTCGACGGGCGACAAGGACATGGCGCAACTGGTCGATGGCCACATCACCCTGGTCAATACCATGACCGGCAGCGTGATGGACATCGAGGGTGTGAAAGAGAAGTTTGGCGTTTCGCCCGAGCAGATCATCGATTACCTGGCCCTGATGGGCGACTCGTCCGATAACATTCCCGGGGTTCCGGGCATTGGTCCGAAGACCGCATCCGGCTTGCTGGTGGGTGTGGGCGGCGGTCTGGTCGACCTCTACGAGAAGCTCGATATCGTGCCGACCTTGCCGATCCGGGGCGCCAAAAACCTCCCGGCCAAGCTCGAAGAACACCGGGAAATGGCGTTTTTGTCGTACCGGCTCGCCACGATCAAAATTGATGTGCCATTGGATATCGGTCTTGAAGACCTGCACCTCAAGCAGCCAGATTGCGAAAAGCTGATCGAGTTGTACACCGAGCTGGAATTCAAAAGCTGGATTGCCGAGGTGGAGCGCGATGCCAAGCGCGCCGGCCAGGTCATTGTTCATGAAGAGCCTGCGCCGCCTGCTGAAGAGCAGCAGTACGAAACTATCCTGGATCAGGCGCGCTTTGACGTATGGCTGAAAAAGCTTAACGACGCCAA
Organism: Pseudomonas sp. TMW22089; assembly: GCF_022496645.1. Classification (NCBI taxonomy): domain Bacteria; kingdom Pseudomonadati; phylum Pseudomonadota; class Gammaproteobacteria; order Pseudomonadales; family Pseudomonadaceae; genus Pseudomonas; species Pseudomonas sp. TMW22089. Next base: position 24,916 of record NZ_SCFG01000010.1, on the reverse strand, counting down.
GTTGATTGCTTTCGATACTGAAACCACCGGCCTGGATGCGCAGCAGGCGCAGTTGGTGGGGCTGTCGTTTGCAGTCAAGCCGGGCGAAGCGGCCTACATTCCGCTGACCCACTCCTATATGGGCGTGCCGGAGCAACTGGATCGCGACTCGGTATTACGAGCCCTCAAACCGCTGCTCGAAGACCCGGCCAAAGCCAAAGTGGGCCAGCACGCCAAGTTCGACATGAACATCCTGGCCAACTGCGCCATCGGTGGTGATCAGGCCTGCGGGATCATGGTGCAGGGCGTCGCTTTTGACACCATGCTCGAATCCTATGTGCTCGACTCCACTGCCACGCGTCACGATATGGACAGCCTGGCGCTGAAATACCTGGGCCATAGCACCACCAGCTTCCAGGACATTGCCGGCAAGGGCGTGAAACAACTGACCTTTGACCAGATCTCGCTGGAGCAGGCCGGACCTTACGCCGCTGAAGATGCCGACGTGACCCTGCGTTTGCATCAGGCACTGCACGAAAAACTGCTGGCGATCCCGAGCCTGAACAAGGTGCTGACAGACATTGAGATGCCGCTGGTGCCTGTACTGGCGCGCATTGAGCGCCAGGGCGCGCTGGTGGACGCCAACCTGCTGGGTATTCAGAGCGTTGAGCTGGGTGACAAACTGGTCGCGCTGGAACGTGAGGCGTTCGCCATCGCCGGCGAAGAATTCAACCTCAGCTCCCCCAAGCAATTAGGCGTGATTCTGTACGAAAAGCTCGGTTTGCCGATTATCAGCAAAACCGCCAAGGGCCAGCCTTCGACCGCTGAAGCGGTGCTGGCTGAATTGGCCGAGCAGGACTTCCCGTTGCCCAAGGTGCTGATGCAGTACCGCTCTATGAGCAAACTGAAAAGCACCTATACCGATCGCCTGCCTGAGCAGATCAATCCTCGTACAGGCCGGATTCATACGTCCTACCACCAGGCTGTTACCGCGACCGGACGTTTGTCCTCCAGCGATCCAAACTTGCAGAACATTCCTATCCGTACTGCCGAAGGCCGTCGGATTCGTCAGGCGTTTGTGGCGCCTAAAGGCTACAAACTGCTGGCAGCGGACTACTCGCAAATCGAGCTGCGGATCATGGCCCACCTGGCCAAGGATGAAGGATTGTTGCACGCCTTCCGCAATAACCTGGACGTGCACAGCGCCACTGCCGCCGAAGTATTCGGCGTCGAGCTGGGTGATGTCACTGTCGATCAGCGCCGTAGCGCCAAGGCAATCAACTTCGGCCTGATCTATGGCATGAGCGCGTTCGGTCTGGCCAAGCAGATCGGTGTCGACCGCAAACAGTCCCAGGCCTACATCGACCGCTATTTCGCCCGCTATCCGGGTGTTCTGGATTACATGGAGCGCACCCGCACCCAGGCGGCCGAGCAAGGCTATGTCGAGACCATCTTTGGTCGTCGCCTGTACTTGCCGGACATCAATGCAAAAAACCCGGCGCTGCGCAAAGGCGCAGAGCGGACTGCAATTAACGCCCCGATGCAGGGCACTGCGGCGGACATCATCAAGAAAGCCATGGTGGCTGTGGATAACTGGCTGACGGCTTCAGGCCTGGATGCCCGGGTCATTCTGCAAGTACACGATGAATTGGTGCTTGAAGTGCGTGAAGACCTGGTGGATCAGGTGCGCGATGAAGTGCGTATCCACATGAGCGAAGCCGCGAAGCTCGATGTGCCGCTGCTGGTTGAAGTGGGTGTGGGCAACAATTGGGATGAGGCGCACTAAGGGGCTGCAGGTGAAATTGCGGGCCTGTCAGTCAGGGAAAAACCGGGTTTATTGCAAATGGTTATTAGCCCTCTGGAACTAACCAGCCCTTCGCCACTCAGATTTACTGAATGGGTGGTGAAGCCCTTCAAAGCTCCTGATGTTGTGTTAAGTGTTGGCAGATATCTGGAGCGCGCCCTAGCGTTCCAGTACTTGAACCCCGAACTTCTTCCCCCAATACGAAGTCCGGGGTTTTTTTTGCCTGGGATTTCTTACTCGCTGGCCTCGACCACTTCTTCGCCTTTGTTCGGCAATTCCATCCAGCGTGCCAGCACGGTGTACGCCTCTTCCAGGCCCATGCGTTTCGGGGTGGAGAACAACTGGATGGTCACTGCATCGCCCCACTGCTTGCGAATATCAGCCTGGATTTTGAGCAGGGTATTTTTTGCTGCGCCGTACGTCAGTTTGTCGGCTTTGGTCAGCAAAATGTGCATCGGCATGCCGCTCGAAACGGTCCAGTCGAGCATCAACAGGTCGAAATCGGTCATTGGATGACGGATATCCATCATCAAAATCACGCCTTTGAGGCTTTCACGGCTGCCGAAATAGGCTTCCAGGTGACGCTGCCAATGCAGCTTCAGCGGGATTGGCACCTTGGCATAACCATAACCCGGCAGGTCGACCAGGCGACGTTCTTCGTCCAGCTGGAAGAAGTTCAGCAGCTGGGTGCGCCCCGGAGTTTTCGAGGTGCGCGCCAGGCTGGCATGGGTCAAAGTGTTGAGTGCGCTGGACTTGCCGGCGTTGGAGCGCCCGGCAAACGCGACTTCAAAGCCTTCGTCGTCGGGGCATTGATCAACTTTGGCGGCGCTGAGCATGAAGGTAGCCTGTTGGCACAGACCGAGAATGGGGTTCTTGAGTTGCATGGGATTTCCGATGTGAGCGGCGTCAGGAATGGACGCGGCGAGCGTGTCGTTTCCGTTTCAGTGGCGCCAGTATATAATGCCGCAGATTTTGTGTGCGCTTTGTCCCAGCGTAGGATGAAGAACACGGGAGCGATAAACCTAGGTTGCGCATTAGAACGCAGCAAGCTCCCAACCCTGAAAAGGTCGTTTTATGACGAAATGGCTGCTAGCTGCCGGTATCTTGATGCCACTTTAACAGCACTCAGGCTACACAGGATCCGGAAGCCGTGTACAACCGCGTTTGTATTGTCTGCCAGCTGGTCAACTGCCCGTAGCATCGAAATCCGGTGATCGGGAAGCCTCAAGGCCAAGGACAGGATGATATGGAAGCGCTGGTGCAACACGTGACCCAGGGTTTCAAGGCGATGCCGCCGCGTGGTTTGTGCATGGACTGCAGTGTCGAGGATTACCGGTCAACCATCCTGTGGGTGAACGAGTAAGCCCGGCCCATAACTCTTTAACCCTTAGCCGTAGTTGGATTAGCTGATGAACAAATTACTCGTGAGTCTGCTGTTGACCTTGGGCGTCGCCGGTATTGCCCAGGCTGCAGCCACCGCCGTTGTCGGCGATGCTGCTGCAGGTCAGGCAAAAACCGCTGTATGTGGCGCGTGTCACGGTCCGGACGGCAATAGCATGGCGCCAAACTTCCCCAAGCTGGCCGGGCAAGGTGACCGTTACCTGCTCAAGCAGCTGCACGAAATCAAGGACGGCAAGCGCCAGGTTCTGGAAATGACCGGTTTGCTGACCAACCTGAACGATCAGGATCTCGCGGATATCGCGGCCTATTACTCCAGTCAGAAAAACTCGGTGGGTGCTGCTGACCCGGCGCTGGTTGCCCGTGGCGAAGCCCTGTTCCGTGGTGGCGACCTGCAAAAAGGCATGCCTGCGTGCACCGGTTGCCACTCCCCGGACGGCCAGGGCAATGCTGCCGCCGGCTTCCCGCACCTGGGTGGCCAGCACGCCAGCTACATCGAGAAACAACTTACCGACTTCCGCGAAGGCGAGCGCACTAACGACGGTGACTCGATGATCATGCGCGGTATTGCTGCGAAGTTGAGCAACAAGGACATCAAGGCACTGGCCAGCTACATACAGGGTCTGCACTAAGGGTCGATCAGGCCAGGATGCAAGCCTTCGGCCGTGTTAACGATCGTTTAATCCTTGACTGTGAACCTGAAAGGGCAGCTTCGGCTGCCCTTTTTCGTAGCATCTGCCGCTACACTACCGAACTCAAGCCAGAACGGACCTGTCTGAAGACAGGTCACGTTGAAGCGACCTTATTTGCCCAGGAGTAAAGCATGCGTAATCTGATTCTCAGCGCCGCTCTCGTCAGTGCCAGTCTGTTTGGCATGACCGCTCAAGCTGCCGATGTACCGCTTGAAGCCGGTAAGACCTACGTCGAATTGTCCAACGCTGTTCCGGTTGCAGTGCCCGGCAAGATCGAAGTGGTTGAGTTGTTCTGGTACGGCTGCCCGCATTGCTTCGCGTTCGAACCGACCATCAATCCATGGGTTGAGAAGCTGCCGGCAGACGTTAACTTTGTCCGCATCCCGGCCATGTTTGGCGGCATCTGGGACGTTCACGGTCAACTGTTCCTCACCCTCGAAGCCATGGGGGTAGAAGACAAGGTTCATAAAGCGGTCTTTGAAACCATCCACAAGGCTTCCCTGAACGACAAGTCCGGGAACCTGCTGAAAACTCCGGAAGAAATGGCTGAATTCCTGGCGGCTCAAGGCGTGGATAAAGACAAGTTCCTGAGCACCTACAACTCCTTCGCCGTTGCCGGTGCGGTCCAGAAGGCCAAAGATAAAGCCAAGGCCTATCAAATCTCCGGCGTTCCGACCATGGTCGTGGATGGCAAGTACCGATTCGATCTGGGTACTGCCGGTGGCCCGGAACAGGCACTCAACGTGGCCGATCAACTGATCGCCAAAGAGCGGGCCGCCAAGTAACAGGGGGCCTTGCCGTGCGCGGCTGGAAAAGCAAACGCATCGTTGGCCTGCATGAACCGCAGGTCAACGAGGATCATCTGGCTACCTGCGGGCTGCCGGATGATCGGCGTTTGCGGCTGCTAAGTTTCAATATCCAGGTCGGTAACAGCACCCAAAGTTATCGTCATTACCTGACCCGCAGTTGGCAGCATGTACTGCCACACAAAGGGCGGGCCGGTAACCTGGACAAGATTGGCGACTTGTTGAGCGACTTTGATCTGGTCGCGTTGCAGGAAGCCGATGGTGGTAGCCACCGATCCGGCTACATCAATCAGGTCAAGTACCTGGCCCAACAGGGCGAATTCCCTTACTGGTATCAACAGCTCAATCGCAATCTGGGGCGACTGGCGCAGCATAGCAATGGCGTGCTCAGCCGCTTGCGTCCTACGGCGATTGAAGATCATCCCTTGCCCGGCCCTGCGGGTCGTGGCGCGATTTTAGTGCGCTTTGGTACCGGCCCTGATGCGCTGGCCGTCGTGGTCATGCACCTGGCGCTGGGGACTAAAGTACGAAACCTGCAACTGGCCTACATTCGCGAGCTGGTTAGCGGTTATCAGCACCAGGTGCTGATGGGCGACATGAACACCAATGCCACCGATCTGCTCCAGACCTCGCCCCTGCGTGACCTCGGTTTGCTGGCGCCACAAATGCAAGCCACTTTCCCCAGTTGGCGCCCGCAGCGCTGTCTTGATCATATTTTGCTCAGCCCCAGCCTGACCCTTGAGCGTGTGCAGGTGCTGGACCAGCCTATCTCTGACCATTTGCCGGTGGCAGTTGAAATCCGTTTGCCGGGAATGGTGGGTAGCGATTCACTGCCGATGTTGAGCGGCTCGCCTTCATGAGCTCCGACGACGCCAATCGCTGGAAAGAGAAGTACCTTTTAAGCATCGAGCGCCAAGACAAACTTGAGCGGCGCTGGAATGCGCGGCTCGACCTGCTGCGCAGGGGCCTGGTGCGCAGTACCCTGGCGGCGGAAGGGACAGACCGCACCGTTGATCAATGCATGAAGGAAATGCGCGAAGCGGTACGCACTGACGAGATGGACGCGGCATTGGCGACCTTGCTGCCCCGTCTCGAAAAAGCCGTACTCGACTCCGAACAACGCCGCGAAACCCGGGTTGCGCAAATCAGTACTGCGCTTAATACCCTGGTCACTCAACTGCAGGCGTTGCCGTTGCCCCGTGAAGTCAGCAAGCCGCTCAAGGCATTTGCCAGGCAGCTCGACAGCCGGGCTGGCCAGGCCCGTGAGATACCGCTGTTGCTGGACGAGTTGAGTAACTTGCAGGGACTTGCCCTGGCGCCGCAACGCCAGGCACCGGAATCGTCCAAACCGGGCTTGTTACAGCGTCTGTTCGGTGCTCAAGACCCAGACAAAACCCAGCCCGAAGTCGTTGCGGTACCTGCAGCACAAGCCACGACACCGCCAGTCATGCTGCAGCCGATGGTTGCCAAGTTGCCTGCAGCGCCGGTGTTGCCACAGGCTGAGAGCCAGCCGCCGGTGTCTGAGCAACCGCAACCGGCGCCAATGGAGCACGCGCAGTCCTTGCCTGAGTACGCGCAAAAGGCGCCTGAACAGCCCCTTGCCGTACTCGAAGTGCCCGCACCCGATGAGCCGGAAGAACAAGCTCTCTGCGGTGCCCTGGAGTCGGTGGTGGCTCTGGTCGATGCAGAGAACAGTCTGCCTGAGGCGCCGGTCGAGTCGCTCACCCTTGAACCTGACGACAGTGCTGAACTGCCTGAATCGGTAGACCCGGTTGCGGCTGCGCCGCCGGAGCCTGATACCGCCTATGCGCTGCCTGAAAGCCCGGAGCCCTCATACAGCTCGGTGGCGGCGCATATCGAGTCAACCCTGCTGGGTCTGCTAAGTGACCTGTCGTTGCCGGAGCATCACCGCCCGCAAGCCGAAGCCATGAAAGCTCGTCTTGAAAAAGGGCTCAACTGGTATGAGTTACTACCGATTCTCGACGATCTTGCAGTCTTGATGCTGGCCGTCACTGACAGTGACCAGCATGAGTTCGAGGCGTATCTAAAACAGCTCAACGAGCGGCTCGAGTCATTCCAGAACAGCCTTCAGGCGGCCAGTGAAGGGCACACTGAAGGTCGATCTGCCGCGGCTGACTTGAACAATCAATTGCGCGAACAGGTCGACGGGCTGCAAAACAGCGTTCAGGGCGCGGTTGACCTGAGCAGTCTCAAACACATTCTGGAAAATCGCCTGGAAGGCCTGCTGGGCACGCTGGATCAACACCAGCGGCAGCGTGATGCGCGCGAGCAAGACGTCGCAGCACACCTGCAAGCATTGGCCGAGCGGGTGGTGCAAATGGAGCAGCAGGCCCAGGACTTTCGCGAGCACCTGGAAGAGCAGCGGCAAAAAGCCCTGCTCGATCCCCTGACCGGTTTGCCCAATCGGGCGGCCTGGGGCGAGCGGCTGGCATTTGCAGTCGCACGCTGGCAAACACAGGGCAATCCGTTGCTGATCGCCATGCTCGATCTCGACCATTTCAAGCGGATCAATGATGGTTATGGGCATCTGGCAGGCGACAAAGTGCTCAAGATCATTGCCAATCAACTCCGCAGGCAACTGCGCCCGGGTGATTTTATCGCCCGGTTCGGCGGTGAAGAGTTTGTCCTGTTGATCCCTGACGCTACGCCGGCCATGGGCCTGGCGCTGCTCGAAAAACTGCGACTGGCCATTGCCGACTGTCCGTTCCACTTCAGGGGCGAGCCGGTAACCATCACCGCCTCCATCGGGGTCTCGGCGTTCAAGGCGGGTGACCGCAGCGAGTCTGTACTCAAGCGTGCAGACGAAGCCCTGTATCGGGCCAAGCATAACGGGCGAAATCGCATTGAGTCCGACCTTCAGGAGCTGCTCTGAAGGTCTGAGGGCTCAGGTTCAGATGCATCCGCAGCCAGTAAGGTATGCTGGTGTATTAACATTTTACTGTGTTGTGTCTGCCCATGAAATTTTCCGCGCTTCTAGTCTTTATTGCCCTGCTGGCGGGTTGTGCCAGCGGTCCCCGCATGGATACCAGCCATCCTTCGGCCAACCACGACAGCCGCGTGCAGTTTGTGGTCCTTCACTACACCTCGACCTCCCTTGAGCGTTCACTGCAATTGCTGACCAGCGGGCCGGTGAGCAGCCACTATCTGATTGGTGATACCCCGCCAACCATTTACAAGCTGGTGGACGAAAACCAGCGGGCCTGGCACGCCGGTGAAAGTCAGTGGAACGGCCGCACCTGGCTCAACTCCAGTTCCATCGGCATTGAAATCGTCAACAAGGGTTTCCGCGATACGCCCAACGGGCGGGTCTGGTATCCCTACACTGAAGGTCAGATCCAGTCGGTGATCGCCCTGCTTAAAGACATCACGACGCGCTACAAAATCGATCCGCACAACATCATTGGTCACAGTGACATAGCGCCGTTGCGCAAGCTTGATCCGGGGCCGTTGTTTCCCTGGAAGCGCCTGGCCGAAGCCGGCTTTGGAGTCTGGCCGCAGGCCCAGGCCGTAGCCCGGGAGCAGGCCCTGTTTGCCAACGCACTGCCAAGTATTGGCTGGTTTCAGCAGCAGTTGGCCCTGCTGGGCTACGAGACCCCCCAGACCGGTGAGCTGGACGTTGCCACTCGCCACGTCCTGGCGGCCTTCCAGATGCATTTCCGGCCAGCGCTGTTTGATGGCACGCCCGATGCCGAAAGCGCGGCCATTTTGAAAGTGCTGAACACCCAGGCAAAGCGATGACCGCGCGAGCGCTATAACAGCGGCAGGGCCATGTAGAACTGGGTGCCCTGGCCAGGGCGTGAGTAGACGCCGATCCGCCCGCCGTGGAGCTGGACGATTTCCTTGCACAGCGCCAGCCCCAGGCCGGCGCCGCCTTTTTTGCGACCTACCTGCACGAAGGGCTCGAAAATCCGCCCTTGTTGGCCATAGGCAATGCCTTCGCCATTGTCTTCAATACTGATGATCACCCGCTCGCCATGCCGCCGCGCCTGCAGGCGAATCTGCCCGCCGCTGGCCGTGTGGCGCAAGGCATTGTCCAGCAGGTTATCAATGACCCGTTCGAGCTGTGGCTGGTCGGCATTCAACACCGGTAGCGGTGGCTGCAGGTCGACCTGCAACTCGATCCCCTTGGCTGCCGCGCGGGCCGCGAAGCGGGTCCGGGCGTCTTCGAGCATGCCCGGGAGGTCGCAGGGGGCCAGCGTCAGCTTTTGCATGCCATTTTGATAGCGGGAAAAATTCAGCAGGTCATTGATCAACTGCATCAGCCGCTGCATTTCTTCATTGACGGTGTTGAGCAGGTCGGTTTCACGGGACTGCGGATCAAAACGCGCCCGCTCCATAAACAAGCCAAAGGCCATATGCATACCGGTGACCGGGGTGCGCAATTCGTGTGAGGCACGCAGTACGAACTCGCTGCGTACCCGTTCAAAGGCCCGCTGCTCGGTGACATCATGCAACACCATTACAGCACCAAGAATCGGTCCTTTGGGCTGGCTGACCGGGGTCAGGCTGTAGGTCAACAGGCGTTTTTCACCCTCTATATCGACGCTCAAGTCTTCCGGGGCTCGTTCCAGGTTGCCGCCACGCAAGACCGTGAGCAATTGCTGATCGAGCTCCGGGCGCATCAGCGCCTCGCCCAGCGGCTGACTGAGGCGGCTCTGATCCCAGCCCAACTGGCGTTGCGCGACCGGATTCAGATGCTCGAGGCGGCCTTGCTGATCAATCATCAGCAAACCGTCGTCAATACTGTCGAGCACCGCCTGAAGCCGTTGCTGGCCCGCCAGCAGTTCGTCGACATTGGTTGCCTGATGTTGGCGCAGTGCTTCGGCCATGATCCCGAAACGCCGGGTCAGCAGGTTCATCTCGGTGGCCGAGGAGAGTGGCAGCACCACCTCGAAGTTGCCTTTGCCTATATTGTCGGCGGCTTTGGCCAATGCTTCGATCGGCGCGCCAAAACGTCGGGCAATGCCGTGGGCGGTAATAAAACCTATGGTCAGTACCGCAAGCCCTACCAGGCCCAGAAGCAAGGCAATGATCAGGGCCCGGTCCCGGGCGGAGGCCTGGGCGCTATAGATATTTTCGAGGGCCTTGCGGTGCTCGGTAATCAGGCCGTTGCGCAACAGGTTGAAGCGGTTCCTCAGCTCGTTGTCAGTACTCAGGTCAGGGGTGTTGGGTTGAGCCGGGTTGAGGGCTTTGAGGAAGCTTTCGTAGTCCGTACGGGCCTGGGTAAAGCCGCTGTGCAGATTGTTTTTGCGCTCATGCTCGATGCCCTCGTCGAGCAGTTTCAGGTATTCCCGGGTTGATGCTTGCAGCGCTTTGGGGTCTTGCTGATTACGCAGCAGCAGAATCAGCTGGTCACCCAGGCTTTGACGCAGCTTCAGGCCCAGATCGAGGGTGATGAAGTTATTGCGGATCAGCGCCTCCTGGGTCTTGGCCATTTGCATCACACTGACGACGCCAAGCAGGAGCCCGAGCAGCGCCACCGTAATCAGTGCAGAAATGCTTAGAAACAGCCGGGTTCGCAGCTTGATCGCAAGTTTCATCGTATGCGGCTCACAAGTTGTACTGCTTGCGCTTGCGATAGAGTGTCGAAGCGTCGATGCCCAGGGTTTTTGCTGCCTGGTCCAGGGTTTCACTCGTGGCCAGTACCGCACCGATGTGGGCTTTTTCCAGCTGGTCGAGACTCAGTGCCGCACCAATGCGCGGAGTGTTCGGCGTGGTTTGCTCGGCCATGCCCAGATGGCTGACTTCAACCACTTCCTGCGGGCAAATGATGCTCGCACGTTCAACCACGTTGCGCAGCTCGCGAATGTTGCCGGGCCAGCGGTAATTGGCCAGCGCCAGTCGGGCTTCTTCGCTGAAGCCCCGGGCTGGGCGAGCGTACTCTTTAACGAAGCGGGCCAGAAAGCGATCGGCCAGGGTCAGAATGTCTTCACTGCGCTCGCGTAGCGGCGGCAGGTGCAGGGTGATGACGTTCAGGCGGTAGAGCAGGTCTTCACGAAAGCGCCCGTCGCGAACCATGTCTTCAAGATTGAGGTTGGTGGCCGCCAGGATGCGCACATCGGCGCGCCGGGTCACGGGGTCGCCGACCCGCTCGTAGGCCTTGTCCTGAATGAAGCGCAGCAGTTTTGGCTGCAATGTCAGGGGGAAGTCGCCGATCTCATCGAGAAACAATGTACCGCCGTCCGCCTGGTTGACCCGGCCCAGTGTACTTTCACTGGCGCCGGTGAAGGCGCCGCGGGTGTGGCCGAACAGTTCGCTCTCCATCAACTCGGCTGTCAGCGACGGGCAGTTGATGGTTACACAGGATTTCTTGGCCCGTTTGCTCCAGCCATGGATGGCTTGGGCCAGTTCGCCTTTACCGGTGCCGGATTCACCGAGAATCAAGATGTTGGCATCGGTGCCTGCTACCTGGCGCGCGGTTTCCAGCACCGCCATCATGGCCGGGCTGTGAGAGTCGAGCCCGTCTTTAGGCTTGCGAATTTCACCTTCCAGGGCTTCGAGGCGGGCGGAAAGCTGGCGTACTTCCAATTGTTTGGCGGTGGCCAGACGCAACTGATCAGGGCTGCAGGGTTTCACCAGATAATCGGCGGCGCCTGCCTGAATGGCATCCACGGCGGTGTCCACAGCCGAGTGGGCAGTCACTATCACGACCCGCATCCATGGCGCCTGAATGCGCATATGGGCCAGGACATCCAGGCCATTGTCTTCACCCAGACGCAAATCCAGAAAACACAGGTCGAATACTTGTCGCTGCAGCAGCGCATCGGCTTGTGCCGCACTGTTGGCGGTGGCAACGGTGTAACCCTCGTCTTCGAGGCAATAGCGAAATGTACGCAGGATGGCGGACTCGTCGTCCACCAGCAGAATGCGGCCCTGGTGCTCTTTGGCTGTATCCATTTCCTGCCTTCCTCTATGAGTGTTCATGGTTAGTGTCGGAATAATCGGGCAAGTTGCATGATTTTTTCACGATTTTTTAAGAGGCTAGCAGGGAAGGCCTTTGGCTGCATTGCCTAACTAGATGATTTAGAAGCTTTTAAACCTGAATGGACGCAGCAGGTGAGTGCTCATTGGTGCCTCTGTGCCTCACGCAAGCCTTCAGGGCTCTACACAGATCGTGCAGAACGCACGACAGTCTCGGCAGCATCGTGCAGGATGCGCGCACAGCTGTCTTTTTAAAGCGTTTAACTCGTTGATTTATAAGTATTTATTTATTTTATAAAAGCTGGCATGCAGCCTGCAATAACTCAGGTATAGACGCCGTACAGATCAGTCATGACTGGCGGACCATTCCCTGAATTGACCACCGAGTGGCAGGAGTTTGAGCATGCATCGCCAAGGTTTCGCCAGCTTTCATATTTCGCCACTGCACCTGCAGCAGGGTCTGTTCGCCAGCCTTGCTTTGGTGGTGACCCTGATCGGTGGTCAGCAACTGGTTCGCTGGGAGCAAGCGTCGCAGCCTGTGGCCGCGCCCTTGCCTGCTGTCGCCTATCAGCAACACCACTTCAGTACGATCAAGTCGAGTGCACTGAATGCGCGAGTCACTGCCGCGGACAGTTATGCACTGACCGCCGCCGAAGAGACGCAAACAGCTAATTCGCAACCTGCACCGGAACGTTGGGTGTTTTAAGTGTTCACAGTTTTGAGGCCCTTGCTGGCATCGGAATGCACCATTGGTATTAGGCTATTCCCACAGTAATAAGGAGAAACACCATGTTGAGTTGGGCAGTTACCTTCCTGATCATCGCCATCATCGCTGCTGTACTGGGCTTTGGTGGTATAGCGGGCACCGCGACCGGCATTGCCAAGATTCTCTTTGTCGTATTCCTGGTGATGTTCGTGGTGTCCTTCATCTTTGGCCGTCGTGGTAAAGGTTGATCATGCTTAGCCGATCCCTGAAGGCATTGGCCGCTGCCCTGTTGGTGGGCAGCAGTGCCATGGCCCTGGCCGCAAACGATGGCCAGTCGCACGCTAACCAGTTACTCAGCGATCCTGACTACCGTGAGGCCTGGCAACAGGTGGTGAAGAAGGAGGAGCGTTTGCCCGAGTGGGTGATGAACCTCTCCGGTGCGGCCGAGCAAATGAATGCCGTGACTGAAAATGGCGACAAGTATCTGGTCGGTCCTTTATGTGAAACCGCCGATACCTGCACGACCGGGCGCCTGATTGTCGCCGTCAGTTTTGACAAGAAACACGCTTATGCAATGTTGGTTGAGGTGCCGGCCGGTCTGCCTGCAGACAAATCCCCGACACGTCACGCCGACTACCGCTTTTTGGGTCAGCCGGACGAAGGTGTACAGGCCATGCTTAAAGAGCAGTTAAAGAAAGACCCGAATTGGTACTGAGGAGCACGGCTCTTTGATTTTTCGGGAGCAGGTTCGCTTTTTCAGACACGACAGCCCAGGTTTTCTCTGGGCTTTTTTGTGTCTGCAGGGTCGCTGCAGACATAGCTAATGCATTGTCTGTTCTCATTATTTTGCAAAGTATCGACGGGGCAGGAACAACCTCTGAACCCCGACCGTATATCGACCGGATACAAAATCTTTTCTTCAGAATTCCCGATTAATGCAATGGGATATTTCTTAATTGTTTGACGATTTTTCGTCGCTATTTACGGCCACAAAAGACCTTGAAACAGCCGGTGTGCGGCACTTATGTCGTCTATTCTTAGCTTTCCTCAGCCCATGTTCATGAAGTCTTGTCGGACAAAACCCATGCCGATTCGGCATGGGGTAGGCGTTTACGGCATTAGACGGTTTACTCCGGCATGGGAATAGTTGCGCCTTTTTTCGCCTGCCAAAGAGCCTGTCCGGTTCGATTTGGGCGACCTTCTACGGGGGTGCAGGCTTTCGATTTTTGCGCTTTGAGCGCTCTGGTCAAAGCCTTCACCCGAGTCCACTTGAAGTAAGGGTAATGACATGAAGAAGGCAAAACTTAGCCTCGCCTGGCAGATCCTAATCGGTCTGGTCCTCGGGATTGCAATCGGCGCGCTGCTCAACCACTTCAGTGCCGAAAAAGCCTGGTGGATCAGCAACGTTCTGCAACCTGCCGGCGATATCTTTATCCGTCTGATCAAGATGATCGTGATCCCAATCGTGATTTCCTCACTGGTTGTCGGGATTGCAGGCGTGGGTGATGCGAAGAAGCTGGGTCGCATCGGTCTTAAAACCATTCTTTACTTCGAGGTGGTGACCACCATCGCGATTCTGGTCGGTCTGGTGCTGGCCAACGTGTTCCACCCGGGCGCCGGGATCGACATGAGCACGCTGGGCACGGTCGATATTTCCAAGTATCAGGCCACTGCTGCTGAAGTGACCCACGAGCATGCGTTCATTGAAACCATCCTCAACCTGATTCCGTCGAACATCTTCGCAGCCATGGCTCGCGGTGAGATGCTGCCGATCATCTTCTTCTCGGTACTCTTCGGCCTCGGCTTGTCGAGCCTGAATGCCGAACTGCGCGACCCGCTGGTGAAAACCTTCCAGGGCGTGTCCGAGTCGATGTTCAAAGTGACTCACATGATCATGAACTACGCGCCAATCGGTGTGTTTGCGCTGATCGCCGTGACCGTTGCCAACTTCGGTTTTGCCTCTTTGGTGCCGCTGGCCAAACTGGTATTGCTGGTTTACGCCGCCATTCTGTTCTTCGCCTTTGCCGTGCTGGGCCTCATCGCCAAGCTGTTTGGCTTCTCGGTAATCAGGTTGATGCGCATCTTCAAGGATGAGCTGGTCCTGGCTTACTCCACCGCCAGCTCCGAAACCGTGCTGCCGCGCGTGATCGAGAAGATGGAAGCCTACGGCGCGCCGAAAGCCATTTGCAGCTTCGTGGTACCGACCGGCTACTCCTTCAACCTGGACGGCTCGACGCTGTATCAAAGTATCGCGGCGATATTTATCGCGCAGCTGTACGGCATCGACCTGTCGATCAGCCAGCAACTGCTGCTGGTACTGACCCTGATGGTTACCTCCAAAGGCATCGCCGGTGTACCGGGCGTGTCCTTCGTAGTGCTGCTGGCCACTTTGGGCAGCGTGGGCATCCCGCTTGAAGGCCTGGCCTTTATCGCCGGTGTCGACCGTGTGATGGACATGGCCCGTACCGCCCTGAACGTGATTGGTAACGCCCTGGCGGTACTGGTTATTTCGCGCTGGGAAGGTATGTACGACGACGCCAAGGGCGAGCGCTACTGGAACTCGCTGCCGCACTGGCGCAGCAAGGAAGCCCTGCCTAAAGGCGAATAATCGTCCCTCGGCAGCTGCACCCTCACAAACCCCGGACTTGTCCGGGGTTTGTTGTTTCTGCGGTCTGGCCGCTATCATTCGGCGTATCTTCCAGGAGTTCACTCGATGCTCAACGGCCTATGGCTCAGCTTTTTCGTGGTCGCTACGGTATCGGCGCTTGTCCAGTGGCTGGTGGGCGGCAATGCCGGAATCTTTGCGGCCATGGTGGAAAGTATCTTTGCCATGGCCAAGCTGTCGGTCGAGGTGATGATTCTGTTGTTCGGCACCTTGACCCTGTGGCTGGGATTCCTGCGCATCGCTGAAAAAGCCGGCATCGTCGACTGGCTGGGCAGGGCGCTGGGGCCGCTGTTCAAGCGCCTGATGCCCGAAGTGCCGCCCGGGCATCCGGCACTGGGGTTTATCACCTTGAACTTCGCGGCCAACGGCCTGGGCCTGGACAATGCCGCCACGCCCATTGGCCTGAAGGCCATGCGGGCACTGCAAGAACTCAATCCAAGCCCGACCAGTGCGAGCAATGCACAAATCCTGTTTCTGGTGCTCAACGCCTCGTCCCTGACCCTGTTGCCGGTGACGATCTTCATGTATCGCGCTCAGCAGGGCGCAGCCGACCCTACCCTGGTGTTCCTGCCGATCCTGCTGGCGACCAGCGCCTCGACGCTGGTAGGCCTGCTCTCGGTGGCCTTCATGCAGCGCTTGCGACTGTGGGACCCGGTGGTACTGGCCTATCTGGTACCCGGGGCGTTGATTCTGGGCGCGTTCATGGCGTTGCTGGCGAGCCTGTCGGCTGCAGCGCTGGCGAGTTTGTCCTCGATCCTCGGCAATCTGACGCTGTTCGGGCTGATCATGCTGTTTCTGGTGATTGGCGCGCTGCGCAAGGTCAAGGTATACGAGGCGTTCGTCGAAGGGGCCAAAGAGGGCTTCGATGTCGCCAAGAACCTGCTGCCCTATCTGGTGGCCATGCTGTGTGCGGTGGGCGTGTTGCGGGCTTCTGGTGCGCTGGATTTCGGCCTGGACGGAATTCGCCATGTGGTCGAGTGGCTGGGCATGGATACGCGCTTTGTCGATGCGTTGCCGACGGCAATGGTCAAGCCGTTCTCGGGCAGTGCGGCGCGGGCCCTGTTGATCGAAACCATGCAGACCCAAGGGGTGGACAGCTTTCCGGCGCTGGTCGCCGCGACGGTGCAGGGCAGTACTGAAACCACCTTCTATGTGCTGGCCGTTTACTTCGGCGCCGTGGGCATCCAGCGTGCCCGCCATGCGGTGGGTTGTGCCTTGCTCGCCGAGTTTTCGGGCGTAGTGGCAGCGATCGCGGTGTGCTACTGGTTCTTCGGTTAATCCTCAAACTATCGCTGGCAAGCCGGCTTCCACAGGTGTTGTGGGGGCCGGCTTGCCAGCGATAAAGGGCTCAGCGTTGCGCCTGCCCTTGCTGAATCACCCACTGCACCACTTGCGGCATCAGCGTGTCAGCGGCCTGGCCAAAACCTGCAACAACCCCCGGCACCATCGGATTGCTCAGTGGCTGGCGTGCTTCAAAGCGCCTGGACGCCAGCACCCGCTGATCGCTGCTGCGCACCAGCCGGGCGTTGTACTGAATCAGCACCTCGGGGCTTTTACCGTTATAGCGGGTCTGGAACGCCAGTAACTCTCCGCCTAACTCGTAATCGGCCTGCAGGTTGCTGTCGTCGGTGCTCAGCCCCTGAATCCGGCCATCCTGCAAGAACGCATCGAGCAAGCGATTGCGCAGCAGTACAGGCGCCGGATCGCTCCAGCGTGCGCCTTTGTAATTGCTGATCAGATTGCCCTCGGGCACCACCGCAATGTTCTGGCTGTTCAGCGCGTTGCTGGCCATCGGTTTTTCGAGTCGCAGCGACCAGTTAACCGGCGCGCCACGGCTGGCGGCGAGCGGCGCCTGGGCATAGGGCAGCCAATACACGTCAACCTGCTCGGGCTTGGGCAATATCGAACAGGCGCTGAGCAGGCTCAGACTGGCAGCCAGGACGATTGAACCTGCCAGGCGATAAGTACGGGTCATGGCGTGAATTCCTTGTTCTGTTCGCGGCCCAGCAAGTAACCGCTTGGATTGGCTTCCAGGCGCCGCGAAATCGAGCGTAATGTGCCGAGGGTTTCGCGCAGCTCATTGACGGCCGGGCCCAGCTGATTGAGGCCCTGCAGGCCGCTGTTGAGCGACTGTTCATTGTTGTTGATCAACAGATTGATGGTTGCAGTGCTCTGTTGCAGCGACTTCATGGCCTGTTCGGCACTGCTGAACATCTGTTGGCCCTGGTTGCTCAACATGCCATTGGCGTTGCGCATCAGTGCGGTGGTTTGCTCCAGGGTGCCGCTGGCCTGTTTGCTGACCTGGGCCAGCTGTTTCATCATCTGGCTGATATCGTCACGCTGGCTGGCAATGGCAGAGGTGGTCTGCTCCAGGTTTTCCAGAGTCTTGCCCACACGGTTGACGTTGTCGTGGGAGAACAGGCGGTTGGCGTTATGCAGCAGGATGTTGATATTGGCCAGCATGTCATTGCCATCGGTGAGCAACCGGGCAATCGGGGAGGGGGTGGCCACGATGGTGGGCAGTTTGCCGTTTACACCTTTGAGGTCCGGGCTGTTCGGGTCGCCACCGCTGAGCTGGATGATCGAGGTGCCGGTCACGCCCGTCAGCGCCAGCTTGGCCTTGGTGTCGACCTTGACCGGGGTGCCGGCGGCCAGACGAATCCGGGCCAGTACGCGGCGCGGGTCCTTGTCATCCAGACGCAGTTCTATGACATCGCCGACCTTGATCCCGTTGTATTGCACCGAGCTGCCTTTGGACAAGCCGCTGACAGCCTCGTTGAACACCACTTCGTAATCCTTGAAGGTGCTGTCCATGCTGGCCTTGGCCAGCCACAGGCCAAACAGCATGGCCCCGACTATGACCAGAACGCTGAACAGGCCGATCAATACATGATGGGCACGGGTTTCCATGTTATTGCTCCTTGATCTTGGTTGCCGCTTCGTATGCAGCGCGGCCGCGGGGGCCATGGAAATATTCATGAATCCACGGGTCGTCGTAGTCTTCGACCTGCTTGATAGGGGCGGCCACCAACACCCGTTTTTGCGAGAGCACCGCTACCCGGTCGGTGATGGTGTACAGCGTGTCCAGGTCGTGGGTCACGAGAAATACGCTCAGACCCATCGCGTCACGCAAGGTCAGGATCAACTGGTCAAACGCCGCTGCGCCAATGGGGTCCAGCCCGGCGGTAGGTTCATCCAGAAACAGAATGTCCGGATCCAGTGCCAGTGCCCGGGCCAGTGCCGCGCGCTTGATCATCCCGCCTGACAGCATGGACGGGTATTTGTCAGCGGCGGACAGGGGCAGCCCGGCCAGCGCCAGCTTTACGCACGCCAGATGCTCTGCATCGGGGCGGCTCAGCCCCGCGTGTTCGATCAGGGGCAGGGCGATGTTTTCCGTCACGGTCAGCGAAGAAAACAGCGCGCCGCTCTGGAACAACACGCCAAAACGCCGCTCAATCTTCGAACGCGCCTCTTCCGGCAGGCTTAACAGGTCCTGGCCGAACACCCGGACCTGGCCTTCAGTCGGTCGCCTTAGCCCGACAATACTGCGCAACAGCACCGACTTGCCGGTGCCGGAGCCGCCGACCACGCCGAGAATCTCGCCCTTGTACACATCCAGGTCGAGGTTCTCGTGCACAGCCTGGCTGCCAAACCGGTTACACAGACCCCGTACTTCGATTATCGCCTCGCGGGGCGCTTGCATTGGCCCACTCACCAGCCCATCTCCATAAAGAACAACGCGGCCACGGCGTCGAGGACGATCACGATAAAGATCGATTGCACCACGCTGGACGTGGTGTGCTCGCCGACAGATTCGGCGCTGCCGCTGACTTTAAAGCCCTCAAGGCAGCCCACTGCGGCGATCAGAAAGGCAAAGAACGGTGCTTTGACCATGCCCACCAAAAAGTGCTGAACGCCGATATCGGAGTGCAACAGCGATATGAACATGTCGGGGGAAATGCCCAGCGAGACCACGCACACCACCGCGCCACCGAGGATGCCGGCCATCATGGCCAGAAAGGTCAGCAGCGGCAGCGCGATAAGCAGTGCCAAAACCCGTGGCAGCACCAGCAAGTCCATGGGGTCGAGGCCCAGAGTGCGAATAGCGTCGATCTCTTCGTTGGCTTTCATCGAGCCGATTTGTGCCGTAAAGGCGCTGGCCGTCCGGCCTGCCAGCAGGATGGCGGTGAGCAACACGCCAAACTCGCGCAGGAAGGAGAAGGCAACCAGATCTACGGTAAAGATCCCCGCACCAAAGTTGGCCAGCACCGTGGCTCCAAGAAAGGCCACCACCGCGCCCACCATGAAGGTCAACAACACCACAATCGGCGCGGCGTTGAGGCCGATCTGCTCGATATGCGCCACCATGGGGGTAATGCGCCACTGTTTTGGCCGGAACAGGTTGCGCGCCAGGGTTTGCAGAATCAGCCCGATGAAGCCCAGCAGCTGCAGCGAGTCTTGCCACAGCTTGTAGACCGCGCCGCCGATACGGCTCAACAACAGGATGCAGATGTTCTGCTGGGGGACTTTGACCGGCACACAGAAGTCGCGCAGTGAGGCGTAGACCGTTTGCAGCAGGGCACGGTCAGCGGCGGGAAGTTTGTGTGCGGTGTCGGTCAGCTGGCTGACGCGTTCGGCGCCCAACAGATCCACCAGCAACGACGCCCCTGCAGTATCGATGCTGGACACTTCATCCAGATCAATTGCGGTTTGAGCATCGTACTGACCGGCCAGTTGCTCGGTCTGCTGTTTGAGCCGGGTGTAATGGGCCAACGTCCAGTCGCCGCTGATACGCAGCCGCGCCGGATTGCTGGAAGTGTCTAGTTGGGCATTGCCCGCCATGGCCGTAATAATCGTAAGCTCCCAGCTAAATACGCTTGAACGTAGACCTTATGTAATAGCACAGTCCTGTAAAACTGCGTCAGTTTGCCTGAACATCGGTCCCCGGGGATTGATCTGGGTTAACCCGAAAGCGCAACACGCCAATCAGTTGCCCGTCTTCGGTGATCACCCGTACTTGCCAGCGTCCCTCGGGATTCGGCGGGAAGTTCTGTTTGTGGGTCCAGGCGCGATAGCCTTCTTTGCGTCCCCCGTGAATATCCAGCGCGATACGGTCGACTTCCTGGCCGTTGAGCTGCCACACATGGTAGATCCGTTCATTCAGGCCACGGGGTGCGTTGATCGAGGTGTAGGCATACAGACCCCTGCTGCGCAGTTCGCTAACGCTGATCTGCTCAACGCTTTCGCCCGGCGTGCGGTCCTGCAGCTGGGTGGTCACCGCGACCTCGGTCATCCATAGCGTTGCAGGCGGTACCCACGAGCGCAGCAGCCAGCCGGTGCCCCCCAGTGTCAGTACGATCAAGGGCAGCACCAGCCAGCCGCGCCAGGTCTTCAGCGGCAGGCTCACGGCCAGGCTCGGGATTGAAAGCAGTACCGCGGTGCCCAGCGCCAGCTTGTAGCTCTGGGAGGTGGTCAGGTTGAGGATGATCGGCAGTGCCGTCAGCAGGGCCGCGAACAAGGCCAGGGTGTGCATTGCCAGATACAGCCAGCGCCTGGGTGCCAGCCAGCGGTAGTACAGCGGGTCGGTGATGGTCACCAGCGCCGCGGCACCCAGCAGACCGGTAAACACCAGTTGTCCGCTGTTCCAGGTGGTGGTAATGAAGAAGAAGGGCAGGACAAAAAACAGGCTTTCCTGATGAATCATCTGCGTTGCATAACGCAGCAACGGCGGGGGGATTTCGCGTTTGAACACGCGGCTGAACAACTGGGTGAAACTGTTTTCCAGCATCAGCCAGACCCAGCTCACCAGCAGGATCACGGCGATCCAGCGGGCCATGCCTTGCTGGCGGTCCACCAGAATGAAACTGCCCACGCCCGAGCAAAAGCCAAATGCCGCGATCAGCCCCGGATAGCGCTTCATTAATTCAAGGATGCGCTGTACGTAGTGGTTCCAGTTCGGCATTCGGCGGTTCACATTCTGTATAGGAAATATCCTCGACAGAATAGCGTTTTAGAGGACGCAGCGTCCGGGATGTTTACGCCCCCGCAGCCCGAAACAGGTGGGAGCTGGCAAGCCAGGCTCCCACTGCGGTTCAGCGCACGCTGCTGTCGAAGCGGCTCACGTCAGTCAGTTCCAGTACCAGTTCATCGCCGACATTCAGCGGGCCAACGCCTGCCGGGGTGCCGGTCATGATCACGTCGCCGGCTTGCAGCGAGAAACAGGCTGCCATGTGCTGGATCATCGGCACGATCGGATTGAGCATCAGCGCGCTGTTGCCGTCCTGGCGCACTTCACCATTGATGCTCAGGCGGATGCCGATGTCGGCCAGATCAGCGAAGGTGCAGCTCGGTACGAACGGGGCCAGCACGCAGGCGCCATCGAACGATTTGGCGATTTCCCATGGCAGGCCCTTGCCTTTGAGTTCGGCCTGCTTGTCGCGCAGGGTCAGGTCCAGTCCGGGCGCGAAGCCGGAGATAGCATCCAGCACTTCCTCGCGGCTTGGTTTGTTGGACAGGGCCTTGCCGATCAGCACCGAGATTTCTGCTTCGTAATGCACCGAACCGCGCTCGGTGGGGATCGCAAAACCACCGTCCAGAGCCACGACACAACTGCCCGGCTTGATAAACAGCAGGGGCTCGGTGGGGATCGGGTTATCCAGCTCTTTGGCGTGCTCGGCATAGTTGCGTCCGATGCACACCACCTTGCCGATTGGAAAGTGAATCCGGGTACCGTCGACATACTGGTGCTGATAGCTCATGGACCGCTCCGCTGGGGATTCAAGGGTGAAACCAACCCTGCAGGAGCCAGCGCTAAAGCTCGCTCCTGCAGGGGGCATTGTTAGTTAAATCGCAAAAATCTTGCCCGGGTTCATGATGCCGTTCGGGTCGAACACGGCCTTGAGCGCTTTCATGTACTCGATTTCGACCGGCGAGCGGCTGTAGGTCAGGTAGTCACGTTTGGTCATGCCCACGCCGTGTTCGGCAGAGATGGAACCGTTGTACTTCTCGACGGTTTCAAATACCCACTTGTTCACCGTCGCGCACTTGGCGAAGAACTCGTCCTTGCTCAGGTTTTCCGGCTTGAGGATGTTCAGGTGCAGGTTGCCGTCGCCAATGTGGCCGAACCAGACGATTTCGAAGTCCGGGTAGTGTTCGCCGACGATGGCGTCAATTTCCTTTAGAAATGCCGGGACTTTCGATACGGTGACCGAAATGTCGTTTTTGTATGGCGTCCAGTGGGAAATGGTTTCGGAGATGTATTCGCGAAGTTTCCACAGATTTTGCAGCTGGGTCTCGCTCTGGCTCATCACGCCATCCAGCACCCAGCCCTGCTCCATGCAGTGCTCGAAGGTTTCCAGCGCGGCATTGGCCACTTCTTCAGTGGTGGCTTCAAATTCCAGCAGGGCATAGAACGGGCAATCGGTCTCGAACGGCGAGGGTACATCGCCGCGGCCCATCACTTTGGCCAGAGCCTTGTCGGAGAAGAACTCAAAGGCTGTCAGATCCAGCTTGCTCTGAAAGGCGTGCAGCACGGGCATGATCGAATCGAAATCGGCCGTACCCAACACCATCGCCGTCAGGTTTTTCGGCGCACGGTCCAGGCGCATGGTGGCTTCGACCACAAAACCCAGGGTGCCCTCGGCGCCGATAAACAGCTGGCGCATGTCGTAGCCGGTGGCATTCTTGATCAGGTCCTTGTTGAGCTCGAGCACATCGCCCTTGCCGGTCACGACTTTCATCCCCGCCACCCAGTTGCGGGTCATGCCGTAGCGGATAACCTTGATCCCGCCGGCATTGGTGCCGATATTGCCGCCAATCTGGCTGGAGCCGGCCGAGGCAAAATCCACCGGGTAGTACAGGCCGTTTTCTTCGGCCAGGTTCTGCAGATGCGCGGTGACCACACCGGGCTGACAGACCACGGTGCGGTCCGTCAGGTTGATGTCCAGCACCTGGTTCATGTAGTCAAACGACACCACCACTTCGCCATTGGCCGCCACGGCTGCCGCCGACAAACCCGTACGGCCGCCCGACGGTACCAGGGCGATCTTGCGCTCATTGGCCCAGCGCACAATGGCCTGTACTTGCTCAGTGGTTTTGGGGAACACGATGGCCAGCGGGGCCGGGGCGAAATGCTTGGTCCAGTCCTTGCCAAAAGCGTTGAGGGAGTCAGCGTCGGTCAAGACCTTGCCAGGCTCTACCAGGGACTTTAGCTCTTCAATCAAGACTGGATGGGTCATCAACAGAACTCTCGAACAATTCATGGTCATCCTGAGAACGCTTCACGTCGCAGGTATGGGTGTTTAGCGGGGCGCTTATGCTAGCATACGACCCCCCCGTAGAATCGAGCCGTAGGACGATTCTCGGTGCCGGTCTTCACGCCGGACAGGTCAGCTCTCGCTGTCCATTCCCTGCCATTTTTTCTCTGGGACACAGGTTTACGCAGATGAGCAAGACTTCTCTCGATAAGAGCAAGATCAAGTTCCTTCTTTTGGAAGGCGTCCACCAATCCGCTGTTGAAGTACTCAAGTCTGCCGGTTACACCAGCATCGAGTACATCACCAGTTCCTTGCCTGAAGCCCAGCTGAAGGAAAAGATCGCTGATGCCCACTTTATCGGCATCCGTTCTCGTACCCAGCTGACCGAAGAAGTGTTCGATTGCGCCAAGAAACTGGTCGCTGTTGGTTGTTTCTGCATCGGCACCAACCAGGTCGACCTCAACGCTGCTCGCGAACGCGGTATCGCTGTTTTCAACGCGCCTTACTCCAACACCCGTTCGGTGGCCGAGTTGGTGCTGGCTGAAGCGATCCTGTTGTTGCGTGGCATCCCTGAGAAAAACGCTTCCTGCCACCGCGGTGGCTGGATCAAAAGTGCAGCTAACTCCTTCGAAATCCGGGGCAAGAAACTGGGTATCGTCGGTTATGGCTCGATCGGTACGCAGTTGTCGGTACTGGCCGAAGGCCTGGGCATGCAGGTGTTCTTCTATGACACCGTGACCAAGCTGCCGTTGGGTAACGCGACCCAGGTTGGCAATCTGCACGAACTGTTGGGCATGTCCGACATCGTGACTCTGCACGTACCTGAAACTGCAGCCACCCAGTGGATGATCGGCGAGAAAGAAATTCGCGCCATCAAGAAGGGCGGGATTCTGATCAACGCCGCACGTGGCACCGTGGTTGAGCTGGACGCCCTGGCTGACGCGATCAAGGACAAGCACCTGATCGGCGCCGCTATCGACGTGTTCCCGGTTGAGCCGCGCTCCAACGACGACGTGTTCGAAAGCCCGCTGCGTGGCCTGGACAACGTGATCCTGACCCCGCACATCGGCGGTTCCACCGCTGAAGCGCAAGCCAACATCGGTCTGGAAGTGGCAGAGAAGCTGGTCAAGTACAGCGACAACGGTACTTCGGTATCGTCCGTGAACTTCCCGGAAGTTGCCCTGCCGGCTCACCCTGGCAAGCACCGTTTGCTGCACATCCACCAGAACATCCCGGGTGTGATGAGCGAGATCAACAAGGTCTTCGCCGAAAACGGTATCAACATCTCCGGCCAGTTCCTGCAAACCAACGAGAAAGTTGGCTATGTAGTGATCGACGTCGACGCCGAGTCTTCGGACCTGGCGCAAGAGAAGCTGCAAACCATCAACGGCACCATCCGTTGCCGCGTTCTGTTCTAAGACGCGGGTGTCTAGTCCTGAAATAGGTTTACACCTGTTTCACCCCAACGCCCGATGCATTGCATCGGGCGTTTTGTATTTCAAAGACTGGTGCGGACGCTCGCTGTTGTAGATCGATATCGACTCACTCACCATCTTCTTCGCCTGCATTAAGTCGTGTGGGCGCTCAAGCAGAAGCTCTGTTTTCAAGATCCCGTTGACCCGCTCTGCCAAAGCATTTTGGTAGCAGTCATAGCCGTCCGTCATCGAAC